>NZ_JAGRLA010000162.1 GCF_020442045.1 Bauldia sp.
AACGGCCGGAATAGTCGACGCGCTTGCCGAGCAGGTTCTGGCGGAAACGCCCCTGCTTGCCCTTCAGCATGTCGGAGAGCGACTTCAGCGGCCGCTTGTTGGCACCGGTAATGACCCGGCCGCGACGGCCGTTGTCGAACAGCGCATCAACCGCCTCCTGCAGCATCCGCTTCTCGTTGCGGATGATGATGTCCGGCGCACGCAGCTCGATCAGGCGCTTCAGCCGGTTGTTCCGGTTGATGACGCGGCGATAGAGGTCGTTGAGGTCGGAGGTGGCGAACCGCCCGCCGTCCAACGGGACCAGCGGCCTCAGGTCCGGCGGAATGACCGGAACGACCTTGAGGATCATCCACTCCGGGCGGTTGCCGGATTCGATGAAGGCCTCGACAAGCTTGAGCCGCTTGGCAAGCTTCTTCGGCTTGAGCTCGGTGGTCGACTCGGCGATCTCCTGGCGAAGGTCGACGGTCAGCTTCTTGAGATCGAGCGCGACCAGCATCTTGCGGATCGCCTCCGCGCCGATGTCGGCGGTGAAGGAATCCTCGCCATACTCGTCCTGCGCCTTCAGATACTCGTCCTCGCTGAGGAGCTGCCGCTCCTTGAGGGGCGTCAGGCCGGGCTCGATGACGATGTAATTCTCGAAATAGAGAATCCGCTCGAGGTCCTTGAGCGTCATGTCGAGGAGCATGCCGATGCGCGACGGCAGCGACTTCAGGAACCAGATATGCGCGACCGGAGCAGCCAGCTCGATATGCCCCATGCGCTCGCGCCGGACCCGGGCGAGCGTGACCTCGACGCCGCACTTCTCGCAGATGATGCCCTTGTACTTCATCCGCTTGTACTTGCCGCACAGGCACTCATAGTCCTTGATCGGCCCGAAGATGCGGGCGCAGAAGAGCCCGTCCCGCTCCGGCTTGAAGGTGCGGTAGTTGATGGTCTCCGGCTTCTTGATCTCACCGAAGGACCAGGAGAGGATCTTTTCCGGGCTCGCGATGGAGATGCGGATCTGGTCGAAGATCTGCGCGGGCGGCTGGGCCGGGCCGAAGATGTTCGTGATCTCTTGATTCATCGACTGTCTCCTGCGATGCGGCCGGCCGGGCGGGAGGCCCCCGGCGCGGCGCGCATATTGTTATTGGCAATTGTGTCCGGATTCATATGTCCGGAACTCACTCGGCGGCATCCGCGGTCGGCGGACGTGCCTTGGAGTTGTCCAGCTCGACGTCGAGGCCGAGCGAGCGCATCTCCTTGACCAGAACGTTGAAGCTCTCCGGTATGCCCGCCTCGAAGGTATCGTCACCCCGCACGATCGACTCGTAGACCTTGGTACGGCCGGCGACGTCGTCCGACTTGACGGTAAGCATCTCCTGCAGCGTATACGCGGCGCCATAGGCCTCGAGCGCCCACACCTCCATCTCGCCGAAGCGCTGCCCGCCGAACTGCGCCTTGCCGCCCAGCGGCTGCTGGGTGACCAGGCTGTATGGTCCGATCGATCGGGCGTGAATCTTGTCGTCCACCAGATGGTGCAGCTTCAGCATGTAGATGTAGCCGACCGTCACCGGGCGATCGAACTCCTCGCCGGTGCGGCCGTCGAACAACCGCGACTGTCCCGAGGGATTCAGCCCGGCCTCGTTCAACATCTCGACGATGTCCGGCTCGCGGGCGCCGTCGAAGACCGGCGTCGCGATCGGCACGCCGCGGGTGAGCTGCGTCGCCAGTTCGACAACGCCGTCGTCGTCGAAATCCGCCACGTTCTCGTTCTTGTTGTTGTCGCCGTAGACCTGCTTGAGGACATTCCGCAGCGGCTTGACGTCCTGGTCCTGCTTGTAGGCTTCGACCATCTTGCCGATCTTCAGGCCCATGCCGGCGCAGGCCCAGCCAAGGTGGGTCTCGAGGATCTGCCCGACATTCATCCGGCTCGGCACGCCAAGCGGATTGAGGACGATGTCCACATGGGTTCCGTCCTCGAGATACGGCATGTCCTCGATCGGCACGATCCGCGACACGACGCCCTTGTTGCCGTGGCGGCCGGCCATCTTGTCGCCCGACTGGATCTTCCGCTTCACCGCGACGAAGACCTTGACCATCTTCATCACGCCGGGGGGAAGTTCGTCACCGCGCTGCAGCTTCTCGACCTTGTCGATGAACCGCTTCTCGAGTCCCTTGCGGCTCTCGTCATACTGATTGCGAAGCGCTTCGATCTCCGCCATCAGCTTCTCGTTCGACACGGCGAACTGCCACCACTGGCTGCGCGGGAACTCGGCCAGGGCTTCCTTGGTGATCTTGCCACCCTTCTTGAAGCCCTTGGGTCCCGACAGGCCCATCTTGTTGACCAGCATGTCGGTCAGGCGGCCATAGACGTTGCGGTCGAGGATCGCCTGCTCGTCGTCGCGGTCCTTGGCGAGACGCTCGATCTCCTCGCGCTCGATCGCCATGGCGCGCTCGTCCTTCTCGATGCCATGGCGGTTGAACACCCTGACCTCGACGACGGTGCCGGTCACGCCCGGCGGAACCCGGAGCGAGGTGTCGCGAACGTCGGAAGCCTTCTCGCCGAAGATCGCCCGGAGAAGCTTCTCCTCCGGCGTCATCGGGCTCTCGCCCTTCGGCGTGATCTTGCCGACCAGGATATCGCCGGCGGCGACCTCGGCCCCGATATAGACGATGCCGGCCTCGTCAAGGCTCTTCAGCGCCTCCTCCGAGACGTTCGGGATGTCGCGGGTGATCTCTTCCGGCCCGAGCTTGGTGTCACGCGCCATCACCTCGAATTCCTCGATATGGATCGAGGTGAAGACATCGTCGCGGACAATACGCTCGGACAGCAGGATCGAGTCCTCGAAGTTGTAGCCGTTCCACGGCATGAAGGCGACGAGGACGTTGCGGCCGAGAGCGAGATCGCCAAGGTCGGTCGAGGGACCGTCGGCGATGACCGAGCCCTTGTCGACCCGGTCACCCACCCGCACCAGCGGACGCTGGTTGATGCAGGTGTTCTGGTTCGAGCGCTGGAACTTCATCAGGCGGTAGATATCGACACCGGAGCGCGACGGATCGAGATCCTCGGTCGCCCGGATGACGATGCGGGTTGCGTCGACCTGATCGACGATGCCGGCCCGGCGCGCCGGAACCGCCGCCCCGGAATCGCGGGCAACGATCGGCTCCATCCCGGTGCCGACCAACGGCGCCTCGGAACGAACGAGCGGCACCGCCTGGCGCTGCATGTTCGATCCCATCAGCGCGCGGTTGGCGTCATCGTTCTCCAGGAACGGGATCAGGGCCGCGGCGACCGAGACGAGCTGCTTCGGCGACACGTCCATGAAGTCGACGCGGTCCGGCGGGACCATGATGTTGTCGCCAGCGTGACGGCAGACAACGAGGTCATCCTTGAACTTGCCCTTGTCGTCGAGCGAGGCGTTCGCCTGCGCGACCGTGTATTTCGCCTCCTCCATCGCGGAGAGATAGACGACATCCTCCGTGACGCTGCTGTCCTTGACGCGGCGATACGGGCTCTCGATGAAGCCGTATTTGTTGACCCGCGCGAAGGTGGCGAGCGAGTTGATCAGGCCGATATTCGGGCCTTCCGGCGTCTCGATCGGGCAGATGCGACCGTAATGAGTCGGATGCACGTCGCGGACCTCGAAACCGGCGCGCTCGCGCGTCAGACCGCCCGGGCCAAGCGCCGACAGGCGCCGCTTGTGGGTGATCTCCGACAGCGGGTTGGTCTGGTCCATGAACTG
>NZ_JAGRLA010000163.1 GCF_020442045.1 Bauldia sp.
AAGCCGGGGTCGGGATAGAGGATGTCGGCGCCGGGCTCGCCGAACATCAGGATGGCCGAGAACATCGTCACCTTGCCGCCGGGCACGATCATCACCCGGTCGGGCGAGACCTCGACGCCGGTGCGGCGCAGCGTGTCCGCGGCGACCGCCTCGCGGAGCGGCCGGATGCCGTTCGCCGGGGTGTAGCCGTGGTGGCCGTCATGCAGCGCTTTGACCGCCGCCTCGACGATATGGTCGGGGGTGCGGAAGTCGGGCTGGCCGATGCCGAGATTGATGACGTCGCGGCCCTGGCTCGCGAGGTCGGTGGCGCGGGCGAGGACCGCGAAGGCATTCTCCTCCCCGATCCGGTCGAAGCCAGCGATGGTGTGCAGCATGGACGAAGCCTCCCGGCCGGTTATCGTTGCTTTCGGCGCCTGTCTTGGCGCATAAGTCATGCGAAATCAAACGGGTTCGGCGTGGCGACCGTCGGAGGCCGCTTGCCGGCCGGGAGGGTTGCCATGGCGACAATCGCCGACAAGCGTCGCGTCTTTCGCGATCTTCACCGGGAGGGCTGTTTTGCCCTCCCCAACCCGTACGACGTCGGGTCGGCGCGCTACCTGCAGTCGCTGGGATTCAAGGCGCTGGCGACCACCAGCGCCGGTGCCTCGTGGGGGATGGGCCGGCCGGACGACGGCGTCAGCCGGGACGTGATGCTCGACCATATCCGGGGAATCGTCGAAGCCACCGACCTGCCGGTCAATGCGGATTTCACCAACGGCTACGCCGACGATCCCGAGGACGTCGCCGAGAATGTGCGCCTGTGCATGGCGACCGGCGTCGCCGGCCTGTCGATCGAGGACATGTCCGGCGCGAAGGGGAACCAGCTCTACGATATCGACCTGGCCGTGGAGCGCGTCGCTGCGGCGCGCGCCGCGATCGATGCCGCCGGAGCGGACGCGATCCTCGTGGCGCGATCGGAAGCCGTCCGTGTCGGCCACCCGGACTCGCTCGCCGAGGCGATCCGGCGGCTGGAGCGTTTCGCGGATGCGGGAGCCGATTGCCTCTACGCTCCCTTCGTCCACGCCCGCGACGACGTCGCGGTGCTGGTCAAGGCGGTGGCGCCCAAGGCGGTCAACGTGCTGATCGGCGGGCCGGTCGGCCTGACGATGGCCGATCTCGCGGACCTCGGCGTGCGGCGGGTCAGCGTCGGCGGGGCCCTGGCGCGCGCCGCGTGGGGCGGCGTGATGCGGGCGGCGCGCGAACTCGCGGAGAGCGGGAGGTTCGATGCGCTCGGCGAAGCGGTGAGCTACGCCGAGATCGACGGCTTCTTCATCGCCGACGCCGCGGGGCGGGCGAAATCATGAGCTGGACGCCCCGCCCGCTGCCGCCGCGCACTGTCATGGAGGGCCGCTACGCCCGGCTGGAGCCGTTCGACCCGGCCATTCACGCGGCGGGGCTCCACGCCGCCCATGCCGAGGATACCGAGGGCGACCTGTGGCGGTTCCGCGACGTCGGGCCGTTCGCCGACGAGGCCGCCTTCCGCGATTTCGCCGGGCGGACGATGACCGGCGACGATCCCCTGTTCTTCGCCATCCTCGACAAGGCGACCGGCGAGGTTCTGGGCTCGGCGGCGCTGATGCGCATCGTGCCCGCCCACGGGGTGATCGAGGTCGGCACCATCGGCTATTCGCCGCGGCTGAAGCGGACCCGGATCGCGACCGACGCCATGTACCTGATGGCGCGGCACGTCTTCGAGGACCTCGGCTACCGCCGCTATGAGTGGAAATGCGATCGCACCAACGAGCCGTCGCAACGCGCCGCGCTCAGGCTGGGCTTTACCTTCGAGGGCATCTTCCGGCAGCATATGATGATCGCCGGCAAGAACCGCGATACGGCGTGGTTCGCCATGCTCGACACGGAATGGCCAGAAAAGAAGGCTGCTCTCCAACGGTGGCTCGATCCGGAGAACTTCGACGCGGAGGGACGGCAGAAGCGCAGCCTGGAGGCGATCCGGGACGGGCTCGGCTGAGCGGGGCCCTGCGTCCTTCGAGGCTCCGCTTCGCGGAGCGCCTCGGGATGGCGGCGCGAGTTGGTTTCGGCTGGTTCTGGAGCGCTACGCTGCCATACACGCAAACCGCTCATTCCGGCGCAGGCGGGGATCCAGCTCCGCAACGCGTCTCGGACCCCAAATCCGGGTCCCCGCGTGCGCGGGGACGAGCGGAGGGGGGTGCGCGCGCGCCAAGCGCCGGCATGCAGCGATGGCGGTTCGCAACGTTGGCGATCATGGTGTTTGCCGGCCTGTCCTTGCCGCCGGCGTCCGCGCCGGCGATGGCCGAGCCCTACCGGCTGGCGCCCTACAAGGACGATCTCTTCGCCTACCCGAAGATCCTCGACGAGCAGTATGACGGCGCCTATCTCGAGGTCGAATACGACCGGCCGCGCGACCTCGACGCGCGCGATGCGGTGCGCGGCGAGAAGGTCAAGCCGGACTATGTGTCGCTGGATCCGAATGCGGTCACCGCCGACCGGACCGTCAAGCTTGGCCGCAAGTCGATCAGCTATTACGCGGTCGGCAAGGTCGACGGCGGCGCCAAGGCGATCGTCGTCTTCGTCCACGGGCTAGGAACAGGCCGGGATACCGGCGTCGACGACTGGATCCACGGCGGCAATTTCAATCGCATCAAGAACCTGATGATGCGCAACGACGGCGTCTACCTGTCGCCGAGCTTCTCGAACTACCGCAGCGGCGGCGCCGAGGAGATGCGCGACCTGATCCTCTTTGCCTCCGTCATGTCGCCGGACGCGCCGGTCTTTCTCGCCTGCGGCTCGATGGGAGCGAAGCTCTGCTGGCGCCTGTTCCGCGACGATGCGGTGCGGCCGCTGCTCGGCGGGGTGATGCTGCTTGATCCGGTGATGGATCGCGACGACATCCGCTTCGCCGCCGCGCTTCCTCCGGCCGATCGGGTGCCGATCCTGATCACCGGCAGCCGCGAGGATACGCGGGTCGGCTGGAAGGCGCAGCGCGACCTGTTCGTGGCGATGAAGACGGGCGTTCCCGACTACCCGATCCGCTACGTGCTGTTCAGCGCCGGGACCCATGGATTGTCGTGGCGGATGGTCGACTGGCGGACGACCCTCAACTGGATGCTCGAAACCGGGGGCAGGTGAGACGGTTCGCCCCTTGACCGGCAACCTGTCGCAGATCATGGTCCGCGCGATTTTCCGACCCAAGACAAGAACAGGGGGATTTGATGGATCGTCTCAAGGGAAAGCGGGCCTTCCTGACCGCGGCCGGCGCCGGCATCGGCCGGGCGACGGCGCTCGCCTTCGTCGCCGAAGGCGCGGACGTCGTCGCGACCGATCTCAATACCGACCTGATGGCCGATCTCGGGGGCCTGGGCGTTGCCAGGACCGCGAAGCTCGATGTCCGCGACACCGACGCGATCAACGCCATGGCCGCCGACGTCGGCCCGATCGACATCCTGTTCAACTGCGCCGGCTTCGTGCACCACGGGACGGTTCTTTCGACGACCGACGAGGACTGGGACTTCTCCTTCGACATCAACGTCAAGGCGATGCACCGCACCGTCCGCGCCTTCCTGCCGGGCATGCTGGACAGGGGCGGCGGCGCGATCGTCAATATCTCGTCGGGCGCCTCTTCGGTGCGCGGCATCCCCAACCGCTATGTCTACGGCGCTTCCAAGGCGGCGGTGATCGGCCTGACCAAGTCGGTGGCGGCCGATTTTATCCGCCAGGGCATCCGGGCCAATGCGATCTGCCCCGGCACGATCCAGTCGCCGTCGCTCGATGGCCGGATCGAGACCCTGGCCAAGGAGACCGGCAAGCCGGTCGAGGAAATCCGCCAGGCCTTCATCGACCGCCAGCCGATGGGACGCCTCGGCACGGCGGAAGAGATGGCGGCGCTCGCGGTCTATCTCGCCAGCGACGAGTCGAGCTACACCACCGGCCAGATCTTCCTCGCCGACGGCGGCTTCGCGCTCTAGGCGCAGAACCCGGGAAGCCGGCGCCGCCGGTCTCCCGTCACGGGAACAGGGCGTCGTCGAGCGATTCCGGATCGTAGCTTCGCGGATCGTTGCGGCGGAGCGAGGTGACGACCGGAATGACGAACAGGGCGCCGGCGAGCGTCAGGAACAATGCCTCGCTCTCGCCGGTGACCACCGCCAGGCCGAGCGGCAGCAGGACGAAGAAGGCCCCGGCGATCACCGCCATGACGATGCCGAAGCGCTGCCGCGCCTCGCTGTTGCCGGCGACGAAGCGAATCCGGCCGCGGTCCTCCCCCGAAAGCCTTGCGTGGAGATCGCGAACGAAGGCGTCGTAGGGCTCGATGCGGTCCTCGTCAGGCGAGCCCCAGCCGTTGAGGCTGGTGACGACAAGCTCGATGCCGTTCCGGAACCGGATCGAGCAGACACCGAATTCGCCGGAACGGGGAACATGCGCGGTCCTCAGGTGGATGCGGGAAATCTCCGCCAGGGAGGGGTTTCGGCGGATTCCGTCGACCATCCATTCGAGCCCGGTCGGGTTGAGCGTCACGCCTTCGTCGCGCATCCGCCAGACGAAGCGGTAGGACGACCCCTCCCGGATGAAGAGGGCGTAGTGAGCCGGCGGCGTCGCCGTGGGTGCGGATGGCGCGCCGGGCGTCGAGGATCGCATTTGGCCTTGCGGATTCACCTGGCCGAAACCTGATGTGGATATGGTCCGGCGAAGCTACATCCGTACCGGACCCGCCGCCATGACCCCGATCACAACCGCACTCAGCGTTCGCGGCCTGACCAAGTGCTACGATCGGCCGGCGGTCGACGAGCTCGACCTGACGATCCGGGGCAGGGAATTCTACTCCCTGCTCGGGCCGAACGGCGCCGGCAAGACGACGACGCTGAGAATGGTCGCGGGGCTGCTCAAGCCGGATGCCGGGGCGATCTCGATCTTCGGCGTCGACGCGCTCGCCGATCCGGTCTCGGCCAAGCGGATGACCGCCTGGGTCTCCGACGAGCCGATGATCTACGACAAGCTGACGCCGATCGAATACCTCGAATTCGTCGCCGGGCTGTGGGGCATCGAGGCGAAGACGGCCGAGGCGCGGGCGGACGACCTCTGCTCCTGGCTCGGACTTGCCCCCCATGCGCGGGAGCGCTGCGAAGGCTTCTCCAAGGGCATGAAGCAGAAGGTGGCGCTCGCCGGGGCGCTGGTCCATGAGCCGCGGCTGATCATCCTCGACGAGCCGCTGACCGGCCTCGACGCGCGTTCGGCGCGGCTGGTCAAGGACGTGCTCGCCGAGCGGGTGCGGAACGGCGCGACGGTGATCATGACGACCCATATCCTCGAGGTCGCCGAGCGGATGGCCGAGCGGATCGGCGTCATCGCCAATGGCCGGCTGATCGCCGAGGGGACGCTCGCCGAGCTCCGCCAGATGGCGGGCCGCGGCGAGTCGAGCCTCGAGGACATCTTCCTCGACATCACCGAGGCGGCGAGCGCGGCGGCATGAGCCAGCCCGGCACCCTCGCCTGGTTCGCGCGGCACGAGATCCGCCTCGCCTGGCGCGACTTCATCTCGATGATCACCGCCGGCCGGCGGCGGCGGACGATCGGGATCGTCATCGGCTTCGTCATCTTCGCCGCGCTGATGCACGCGCTTGCCAACTACGTGGTCGGCGGCTTCGCCGATGTCGGCATCGATCCCGAACGCGACGTGCTGGTCTATGTCACGGCGATCGGCATCCTGTCGTCGTCGCTGATGATCTCGCAGGCCCTGGAGGCGGTGACCCGCGCCTTCTACGCCCGCGCCGACCTCGACCTGATCCTGACCTCGCCGGTGGTCGCGCCCAAGGTCTTCGCGATCAGGATCGCGGCGATCGCCTTCACCACCTTCGCGATGGCGGTGCTGCTCGCCGGTCCGTTCATCAACATCCTGATCATCAAGGGCGGGACGCGGTGGCTGACCGCCTATGGCATGGTCGCCGTCGCGGCTTGCGTGTCGACGGCGCTGGCGGTGGCGATCACCATCCTGCTCTTCCACCTCATCGGGCCGCGCCGCGCCCGCTTCGTGGCGCAGGTGGTCGCGGCCATTGTCGGCGCGATCTTCGTCATCGGGCTGCAGGCGGCGGCCATCCTGTCGAACGGCACGATCTCGCGCTTCGCTGTCCTGCAGTCCGAGAAGCTGGCGGAAATCCTGCCGCCGGTCGACAGCGCCTGGTGGCTGCCGGCCCGTGCGATGACCGGCGACCTCGATGCGCTGATCCCGGTGCTCGGCGTCGCCCTGCTGGCGCTCGCCGGCGCCATCGCGCTGTTCGCGACGCGTTTCGCCGATTATGCGATCGCCACGGCCGGGGTGACGGAATTGCGCCTGACCGGCCCGGCGCGCGAGCGGCGGTTCCGTGCCCTGTCGGCGATGCAGGTGCTGAGGCGCAAGGAGTGGACCCTGCTGCTGCGTGATCCGTGGCTGATCTCGCAGACGCTGATGCAGCTACTTTACCTGCTGCCCCCGGCACTCCTGCTGTGGCGGAAATTCGGCGAGGAAGGCGACGTCATCACGGTGATCGTGCCGATCATTGTCGTGGCGACGGGGCAACTCGCCGGCGGCCTCGCCTGGCTGGCGGTATCTGGCGAGGATGCGCCGGACCTGATCGCCACGGCGCCGGTGCCGGGCCGGATGATCATCCGCGCCAAGGTCGAGGCGGTGCTCGGCGCCATCGCCATCGTATCGGCGCCGCTGATCGTCCTGCTCGCCCTGTCGGCGCCATGGGCGGCGCTGGTCACGGCGGCGGCAATCGCGATCGCGGCGATCGCGTCGACCATGATCCAGCTGATGTTCAGGGGACAGGCCAAGCGCAGCCATTTCCGCCGCCGGCAGACGTCCTCGCGGGTCGCGACCTTCGCCGAGGCGCTCTCGTCGATGACCTGGGCGGCGACGGCGGGACTGGCGGCGGCCGGGACATGGCTCGCGATCGGCAGCGCGATGGCGGCGCTGATGGTGCTCGCGGTCGCCTGGATGATCCACCCGCGGCCGCCGCGGCCCGTCGCAGCGCCCGGGTAGCGCCCAGCCCTACCGTTCGAGAAGCTTTCCCGGATTCATCAGGCCGTAAGGGTCGGCCATCGCCTTGAAGCTTGCCTGCGGCGCGTCGGTCCGCTTCCAGCCGGCATTGTCGAGGATGTAGGTATGCGGATTCGACACCGCGCCACCCATCGCCTCGACCTCGGCGACGACCTCGGCCAGCCGCTCCGGCGAGCTGTAGCGCAACAACGGCAGGCCCGAGACGAAGACCCGGCCGAAGCGCCGCTGAATCTCGAGGTGGAGGAGCAGTTCGTCGCCGAAGCGATCCTCCATCGCCTCGACCAGCGAAAGCTCCGCCCCTTCGGGAAAGCGGATCTGGAGATAGGTGATGTCCGGCTCGACCTTCAGCGCATGCAGCGTGGTGTGGTTCCAGGTGTATTCGTAGAGCGGCGGCATGGCGCCCTTGCCATCGAAGGTGGCGATTTCGGCCTCGTCGGCACCGCGCTCATAGACGATGGCGCCCCCGTGCGCAGCCGCACACTCCGCGAGAGCCGGCCCCTGCGCCTCCGACACCATGACGATCGCCATGGCGTGGCCGGCCGGCACGTGCGGCGCGACGCGCTTGAGCAGTGGCGGTATGCGTCCGTCGAAGATGGCGATCTCCTTCTTGGCGATGCCCTCCGACGCGCCCAAGCCCGAGCCGAAGCGCGCGGCATCTGCGAGTGTCGGAAAGGCCGCGATTCGCTCCGCCCAGGGCTGCCAGGGCGCGAGCGGCAGCTCGACCTCGGTGATGATGCCGTTGACGCCATAGGCATGGAGGACCTTGAGGACCTCGCTGCCTCGAAGCTCGAGAACGCGCGGCGTCTCCTCGACGGTGACGACCTGCACCGCGTGGACCGCGCCGGGATCGGAAATCTGGCCCCAGGTGCAGGAGCCGCAGCCGGCCGCGCCGCCGGCGATGAAGCCGCCGATCGTCGCCTGCTTGCGGGTCGAGGGATGGAAGCGCAGCTCCCAGCGGCCGCTTGCCTCCGGCCGGTCGCGAAGCGCGCGATCGATGTCGAGAAGGCGGGCGCCGGCTTCGAAGCGTCCGGCGCCGGGCTTCGTCCACACCACGCGGTCGAGGCCGGTGAGATCGACGAGCAGACCGCCTTCGAGCGGCACCGCCTGGCCGTAATTGCCGGTGCCGCCGCCGCGAAGCGTGACGGGAATGCGCAGGCGGGCCGCCTCGGCGGCGACGCGGATCACCTCCTCGCAGCTGCGCGGCATGGCGACCATCGTCGCCTGCCTGCCGTCGAGCTGCGGCTTGAGGATCGGCGAGAACCAGAAGAAGTCGCGGCTCTTGAGACGGAGTGTCGCCGGATCGTCGGCGAGCGGAACACCGTCGAGCGCGGCCCTCAGCCGGTCGGCCACCTCTCCGGTCAGGGCTTCCAAAGGCGGGCCGTGTCGAAGGCATGGACGTCGCGGCAGAGCGCGACGAAGGCATCGGCCTGATGGTCGACCACGGCCTTGCCCTTGCCGGCCGTCGCGGCGGCGGCGTTGCCGACCGTGCCGTGAGCGCCAAGGTCCTGCGCCTTCCAGCCGAATTGTACCGGCCCGTGGGCGCGGAGATATTTGAATTCCTTGATGAAATCGAGTTGCGCCGAGCGGAAGTCGATGGCGTTTTCCATGCGCACCAGATCCGGCCGGAGATGGAGCATGATCGAGGTCTCGATGTCGCCGCCGTGGATGCCGTAGAGCGCCTCTTCGGCGCCGAGCACGCCTTCGGGATGGCCGAAGCGCGACCAGGCGGTCCCGACCACCAGCATGTCGTGGCGGACGCGGAGCTCGCGGGCGACGATATCGATCATCGGCACGTTGCCGCCATGGGAGTTGATGACGATCAGCTTCCTGACGCCGGCGCGATGGACGCTGTCACCGAGATCAAGCCAGAATTTCGTCGCCGTCTCCCAGGTGGTGGTCAGCGTGCCCGGCGAGGATATGTGCTCGTTCGACTTGCCGACCGCCTGGACCGGCAGGAAGGTCACCGGCAGGTCGTCGGGCAGGAGCTCGATCGAGCGGGCGATCATGCCCTCGGCGATGGCGGTATCGGTGGCGACGGGCAGGTGCGGCCCGTGCTGCTCGATCGCCGCGACGGGCAGCACCGCGATCCAGCTTGCGGTATCGCCGTCGACGAAGTCGCGGGTGGTCATATCCTGCCAGTAGCGGGTGGGAAGCATGGGACAAAATGCCGATCAGTTCCGGATTCCAGGGATCATACAGACTTGGCCGGCGATGTCAGTCGCCATCGCCCGTGTCAGGCGGTCGCGGCCCGACCGTCGGCGTCGCAGCCGGCGATACGGCCACCGCGACGCGCGGCGACCGGCCGGCGAGCTAGACCGTTTCGAGAAAGCGCCTTGCCGCCTCGCCATGCTCGGCGCGGAGCCGTTCGATATCGACTCCGGCCGGGCGGCTGTCCTCGACCTGCCAGTGTCCGGCGACCATGACGCGATCGGCGGTGTGGGCGCCGCAGAGCACCAGCGCGGCGAGGGGGTCGCCGGCGCCGGAAAAGCGTAATTCGTCGAGGGTGTAGAAGGCGAGGTCGGCCTGGCGGCCCGCCTCGATGGCGCCGATATCGGCGCGGCCGAGGCAACGGGCCGAGCCCTCGCTGGCCCAGCGGAAGGCGTCGAAATGGCTGACCGAGGCGGCGTCGTAGGTCAGCCGGTTGATCATCAGTGCGTGGCGGAGGCTCTCCATCAGGTTCGAGTTGTCGTTCGAGGCCGAGCCGTCGACGCCCAGCCCGACCGGGCTGCCGGCCGCCTCGAGCTCCTTGGTCCGGCACTGGCCCGAGGCGAGGGTCATATTCGATGTCGGGCAATGGCAGACGCCGACATGGTGACGGCCAAGGCGCTTCACCTCGTCGTCATTGAAATGGATGCCGTGGGCGAGCCAGACCCGTTCGCTCATCCAGCCGCATTCCTCGAGATAGTCGACCGGACGGCAGCTGAAATGCTCGAGGCAGTATTCGTTCTCGTCGTTGGTCTCGGCGAGATGGGTATGGAGGCGGCAGTCGAAGCGCTCGGCGAGGCCGACCGAATCGACCATCAGCCGCTTGCTGACGGTGAAGGGGGCGCAGGGGGCGAGGGCGACCTGCAGCATCGCGCCTTGGTCCGGGTCATGATACTTCGACAGCACCCGCTCGCAGTCGGCGAGGATGGTGTCCTCGTCCTGGACGATGGTGTCGGGCGGCAGGCCGCCATCCTTTTCGGACAGGTTCATCGAGCCGCGGGTCAGCGTCATGCGGATGCCGAGCCGCCCGGCCTCCTCGGCCTGGATGTCCATCGCCGATTCGAGCCCGGCCGGGTAGAGGTAGTGGTGGTCGGAGACGCAGGTGCAGCCCGACATCAGCAATTCGGTCAGCGCCAGCCGTGTGGCGAGGCGGAAACCGTCCGGCGTGACGTTCCGCGCCCAGATCGGATAGAGCGCCTTCAGCCAGGGGAAGAGCTCCTTGTTGATCGCTTCCGGATGGGCGCGGGTCAGCGTCTGGAAGAAGTGGTGATGGGTGTTGATCAGGCCCGGAATGACGACATGACGGGAGGCGTCGAAGGTCTCGTCGACCGGCTTGCCGGGGCTCGCGCCCCTGCCGACGAGCTCGACGATCCGGCCGTTCTCGACCACCACGCCGCGCTCGGCGCCCGTCGCGAGGATGGCTATCGGGTCCTTGATCCACAGGCGCATGGGCATTCTCCGTTCATTGCGACAGACTTTCTCCGTTGACGCCGACGCCGACGGCGACCCGAACGAGCCATTCATCGCAGCGGGTATGGACGCGCGTCATCACCCGGCGCGAGCCAGGTTACCGCGCGCGCGGCCGGCAGCCGACCGGCTGTCGTCAGCCATCGGCGGCTCCCGCGGCGACGACCTCGATCTCGACGACGAATTCGGCGCGGGTGAAGCCACCGACGATCATCAGCGTCGAGGCGGGCGGCGGATCGGCGGTGTAGCGGTCGCGGACCGCCATATAGCCCTGCATGTGCTCGCGGGCCGTCACATAGGCGTTGATGCGAATGATATCGGCCATCGACAGGCCGGCTTCCGCGAGAATCGCCTTGATATTCTCGAAACAGCGCTCGGCCTGGCCTTCGACCGTGGCGGGAATCGTCTCGTCGGGATCGATGCCGAGTTGTCCCGAGCAGAAGACGAGCCGGCTGCCGGACGGGACCTCGACCGCATGGCTGTAACGGGCGAAAGGCGCGCGGATGGTCGTCGGCAGGATCGGCTTCAGCATGTCCGGACTCCAGTGCCGATACGCTACGTGTGTCCCGGCGATGGTGACAAGCGGGACGAGGACGACAATTTCGCCACCGCCGCCGCTTTCTTGTGCAGCGACCTTGCCCTAGATTGTCTGTCTTGGAAACGAATGCGGGTGAAAAACACCGGTCTCAAGCATTTTGTCGGGCGCGGCAATGGCACGTGATTTGCGAGACCAGGCCTGTTCCGCCCGCGTTCGACCGGTGCCGCCGGCGGCCCGCACGCGAGTCGGTGGATTTCAGGAATTAGGCGTGGGCCGAGTCCTCGCGCCAGCAAAACGGGAAGCGGAGAACGACGGACATGACCATCCTGAAGACGACGGCCTTTTGCCTTCTGGCCGGGGCGGCGACGGTTCTTGCCGGCCAGGTCACGGCACAGGAACTTGACGAGGTATCCTTCGGCACCAATTGGCTCGCCGAGGGCGAGCATGGCGGCTTCTACCAGGCGGTGGCGGACGGCACCTACGAGAAATACGGCCTGAAGGTCACCATCGTTCAGGGTGGCCCGAGCGCCGCCAACCAGGCGCTGCTGATGGCCGACAAGATCGACTTCTACATGCAGGGCAACCTGATCGGCTCCTTCTCGGCGGTCGAGCAGGACATCCCGGTGGTCGAGGTGGCGGCGATCTTCCAGAAGGATCCGCAGGTGCTGATCGCCCATCCCGATACGGGGGTGAAGACCTTCGCCGACCTTGCCAAGCTGCCGACCATCTTCATGGCCAAGGACCTGTTCTCGACCGGCTTCCAGTGGATGAAGAAGGCCTATCCGGGCTTCAAGGACGAGCAGATCAAGCCCTATACCTACAATCCGGCGCCGTTCCTCGCCGACAAGATGTCGGCGCAGCAGGGCTACATCACGTCCGAGCCCTATTCGGTCGAGACGCAGGGCGGCTTCAAGCCCGAGCTCTTCCTGCTCGCCGATGCCGGCTTCGACACGCCCTCGACGATGATCGAGGCCAAGGTCGACTATGTCGAGGCCAATCCCGACATCGTCCAGCGCTTCGTCGATGCCTCGATCATCGGCTGGTACACCTATCTCTACGGCGACAACACCGCCGCCAACGACCTGATCAAGAAAGACAATCCCGAGATGACCGACGGGCAGCTCGCTTTCACGCTCGAGAAGATGAAGACCTTCGGTCTGGTCGATTCCGGCGCGGCGCAGGAAGGCGGCATCGGCTGCCTGTCGCTCGACCAGGTCAAGAGCTTCTTCGACAAAATGGTGGATGCCGGCGTGGTCAAGGCCGATATCGACTATTCCAAGGTCGTGACCGACAAGTATGTGTGCAAGAAGGTCGGCATGGACATGAAGAAGTAGTCGCGGGCGCCGCCGCTCGCCCGCCTCCCGCGCCGACCGGCGCACCCAACCAGCGAACGTCCGGCGTCCCGCCGGCCGTCTCGCGACCGACCGACGCCGGCTTCCTGGCGAAAAACGGAGCTCGTGCTTGAACACCGCTGCGATCGCAACCGCCCCCGACCCGACGACGGCTTCCCATGCTCCGCTGGTCTCGCTGCGCGGGGTGTCGAAGACCTTCTCGAATGGAACGGTGGCACTCCAGAACATGTCGCTCGACATTGGCGAGCGGGAATTCGTCAGCCTGCTTGGACCGTCCGGTTGCGGCAAGTCGACCGCCCTGCGGATCATCGCCGGGCTCGGCGACACGACCTCGGGAACGATCACCTGGCCGGGGGTCAGGGACGACACGACGGCCAAGTCGCGGCATGAGATCGGCTTCGTCTTCCAGGAGCCGACGCTGATGCCCTGGGCGACCGTCTTCAACAATGTCTGGCTGCCGCTCCGGCTTCGCGGCGTGTCCAGATCGGCGGCGCGCGGCGACGTCATGGAAGCGCTCGGCATGGTCGGGCTCGAGAAATTCGCCGATTCCTATCCGCGGGAGCTGTCGGGCGGCATGAAGATGCGGGTCTCCATTGCCCGCGCCCTGATCACCAGGCCCAAGCTGCTGCTGATGGACGAGCCCTTCGCCGCCCTCGACGAGATCACCCGCTTCAAGCTCAACAACGACCTCCTGCACCTGTGGGAGAAATTCGGCTGGACGGTGATCTTCGTCACCCATTCGGTCTTCGAGTCGGTCTATCTGTCGAGCCGGATCGTGGTGATGGCGTCGCGTCCCGGGCGGGTCATCGACGAGCTCGCGATCGATGCGCCCTACCCGCGCGAGGAGGAATTCCGTACCTCCAGCATCTACAACGAATATTGCCGCAAGACGTCCGACGCGCTGCATGCGGCAATGGAAGGCAGCGAGCACCGATGACAGCGGTCGAGGCCGAAAAGCACGAGGGCGAGATGGCGCGGACGTCGGTGCAGGATCTCTCGACCGACGAGGCGCCGCGTCCGGCGGAAGCCGGCAGCGCGACCGGTCGCTGGCTCCGCTTCCTGATACCCGTCCTGATGCTCGTCGGGCTGATCGTTGTGTGGCAGGTCTATGTCATGGTCTACGACGTGCCTCATTACATCCTGCCGAGCCCGGTCAGGGTCGCGCAGGCGCTGGCTGCCGACTGGCCGGTCCTGCTCTCGGCGCTCTGGGTGACGTTGACCATCACCCTCAAGGCGCTCGTCATCGCCTTGGTCGGAGGCGTGGCGCTGGCGATTCTGATGGCGCAGTCGAAATGGATCGAGCTGGCCCTCTATCCCTATGCGGTGATCCTCCAGGTGACGCCGGTCGTGGCGATCGCGCCGCTGATCCTGATCTACACGCCAACCACCCAGGCCGCGATTCTGATCTGCGCCTGGATCGTCGCCTTCTTCCCGGTGCTGTCCAACACCACCCAGGGACTGCGCTCGACCGACCATAACCTGCTCAACCTCTTCGAGCTCTACCGGGCGAGCCGCTGGCAGACGCTGATCTTTCTCCAACTCCCCAATGCGCTGCCCTATTTCCTTGCCGGGCTGAGGATCGCCGGCGGCCTGGCGCTGATCGCCGCGGTGGTCGGCGAATTCGCGGCGGGCACCGCCGGGGCCGGATCCGGCCTCGCCTTCCGGCTGCTCGAGTCGCAATACCGTCTCAACATCCCCCGCCTGTTCGGCGCCCTGATCCTGCTCTCTTTGACCGGCGTGCTGATCTTCGCGGCAACCAGCCTCGTATCGCATCTGCTCTTGCGGAAATGGCACGAGAGCGCCGTGCGGCGGGAGAATTGAGGCGATGGACAAGGGCTTCGCGGCGCTGCCGGCGCATGGTCCGCGCCTTGTGCTGGCAAACGCGACGGTGCCGGGCATCTTCCTCGACAACCCGCCGGTACCGCCCGACGAAGAGGGGCTGGTTCGCGCCGATATTGTCGTCAACGAAAGCATCGTCGAACAGGTCATGCCGGCCGGCGGCGAGACCGGATTGCCGAGCTTCGACCTCGATCGCGGCATGGTCTGGCCGACCTTCGTCGACATGCATACCCATATCGACAAGGGCCATATCTGGCCGCGGAAGCCAAATCCGGACGGGACTTTCGATTCGGCGCTTGCCGCGGTCGTCGAGGACCGTGAGGCCGAATGGACGGCCGGTGACGTCGAAAGGCGCATGGATTTCAGCCTGCGCGCCGCCTATGCACACGGCACGTCGCTGCTTCGCACCCACCTCGACTCGGCGCCGCCGCAACACCTGATATCCTGGCCGGTCTTCGCCGGGATGCGCGAACGCTGGGCGGGTCGGGTCGACCTGCAGGCGGTCTCCATCCTGCCCGTCGATCTCTTCCTCGACGCCGCCTTCGCCGACGAACTTGTCGGCCTGGTCGCGGAATGCGGCGGCGTCCTCGGCGCGGTGACCTTCATGATGCCGGAGCTCGACGAGGCGCTGGACGTCATGATGCGCCGCGCCGCGGCGGCCGGACTCGACCTCGATTTCCACGTCGATGAATCCGCCGACCCGACCGCCCGGTCGCTGCGCCATATCGCCGACGCCGCCATCCGCAACGGCTTTCCGGGACGGATCGTCGCCGGCCATTGCTGCTCGCTGGCGGTGCAGCCGGCGGAGGAAGCGGACGCGACGATGGAACGCGTCGCCGAGGCCGGGATCGCCGTCGTATCGCTGCCGATGTGCAACATGTACCTGCAGGACCGGGGCGCCGGCCGGACGCCCCGCTGGCGCGGGGTGACCCTGATCCACGAATTGATGGCGCGGGACGTTCCCGTCGCCGTCGCCTCGGACAATACCCGCGATCCGTTCTATGCCTATGGCGACCTCGACATGCTGGAGGTGTTTCGCGAGGCGGTGCGGATCATCCATCTCGACCACCCGATCGGCGCCTGGGCCGGCCTCGCCAGCCGGGTACCGGCCGGGATCATCGGCCGATCCGACCACGGGACGATCGGCGCCGGCCGGCTGGCCGACCTGGTGCTCTTCCGGGGGCGGTCCTGGACCGAGCTTCTCGCCCGGCCGCAGTCCGACCGGACCATTCTGCGCGCCGGGGCGGCGATCGACCGGACGCTCCCCGACTATCGCGAACTCGACGACCTGATGGGACTTTCGCAATGACGGACATCGCCGCACTGAAAGCCGATCTCGACGGTATCAAGACCGAGGACAATCCGGCGATCGTCAAGCAGAAGAGCCGCGACTTCTTCTGGTATTCGCCGGTGCTGAAGCGTGAGCTCGACGACGTCACCGGCGACCTCATCGTCTCGCCGAAGAGCGAGGAGGAGGTGATCCGGGTCCTGAAGGCCTGTTACGCCGCGGGCGTTCCGGTCACGCCGCGCGGCTCGGGCACCGGCAATTACGGCCAGGCGATGCCGCTGTCGGGCGGCGTCGTGCTCAATCTCGCCGAAATGAACGCGGTGAAATCCGTGTCGCGGGGGCGCGTCGTTACCGAGCCGGGCGCGGTGATCGCCCATATCGACCGCGAGACCCGGAAAGGCCATCAGGAGCTCAGGCTGCATCCCTCCACCTACAATACCGCCTCGCTCGGCGGCTTCATCGCCGGCGGCTCGGGCGGTGTCGGCTCGATCAACTGGGGGGGGCTGCGCGACCTCGGCAACGTGCTGCGGCTGAGGATCGTGACCATGGAGGAGGAGCCGCGGGTGCTCGAGCTCGGCGGCTGGGACCTCCACAAGGTGATGCACGCCTACGGCACCAACGGCATCATCACCGAGGTCGAGGCGCCGCTCGATGTCGCCTATGACTGGGTCGACGTGGTCGTCGGTTTCGACGACTACATGCGGGCCGTGAACTTCGCCAATCTCCTCGCCAATTCCGACGGCCTGCTCTTCAAGGAGATCGCCACGGTCGCCGCTCCGGTGCCGCATGATTATTTCCTTCGCCACCAGAAATTCCTGCACAGGACGGACTCGGTCGTACTGCTGATGGTCGCGCCTCATGCGATCGATCCCTTCCTGGCGCTGGCGGCCCGCGAGAAGGCCGAGATCCGTTATCGCTCCGACACGGCCACCGGGGAGGAGAAGAAGGGGCTGCCGCCGGTCTACGAGCTGACCTGGAATCACACGACGCTGAGGGGGCTAAGGGTCGATCCGACGATCACCTATCTGCAGGTGCTCTATCCTTTCCCCGAGCATGTCGACAAGGTCGCCACGATGACCGGGATCCTCGGTGATGAGGTTCCCGGCCACCTCGAATTCATCCGCTTCGACGGCAATGTCGCCTGCGCCGGCCTGCCGATCGTGCGCTATACCAGCGACGAGCGTCTCGACGAGATCATGGCGATTCACGAGGACAATGGCTGCCCGATCTTCAATCCGCACCGCTACACCCTGGAGGAGGGCGGAATGAAGCAGACCGACGAGATCCAGCTCGCCTTCAAGCACGAGGCCGACCCGAAGGGACTGCTCAACCCCGGCAAGATGGTTGCCTGGGAGAACCCTGATTTCGACTGGAAATCGAACAAGGTCTTCCTGTTTCCTGGCCTGCGCGCGGCGACGCGTTGAGCCGGCGAATGGACCACGCGCCGAGAGAAACCAGAGGGATCGCGATGGAAGCAAACGGAGACCGGGTGGCCTGGGCCGCCGTCATCGGTGAGGCCGGGCGATGAGGGTGCTCGTCGTTTTCGCCCACCCGGTGGAGACCAGCTTCAACGCGGCCACCCATCAGGCGGTGGTCGCCGGCCTGAAGCAGGCCGGGCATTCGGTCGACGATTGCGACCTCTATGCCGAGGGCTTCAATCCGGTGATGTCGCGGGAAGAGCGGCTCAATTACCACGACGAGGCGATCTGTCGGAACCCCGTCCAGTCCTACGTCGACCGGCTGCTCGCCGCCGATGCGCTGGTCCTCGTCCACCCGGTCTGGAACTTCGGGTATCCGGCGATCCTCAAGGGCTATTTCGATCGGGTCTTCCTGCCCGGCGTGTCGTTCGAGCTGGCGAATGGCAAGGTGAAGCCGACGCTCCATAATATTCGCAAGCTGGGGGCGGTGGTGACCTATGGCAGCAGCCGATGGCACGCCATGCTGATCGGCGACCCGCCGCGCAAGGTGGTCAAGCGGGCGGTGCGGGCGGTTGTCCATCCCACCGCGCGGACGGTCTATCTTCCCCTCTACGGCATGAATCGCAATACCGCCGCGACGCGCGAGGCATTCCTGAAGAAGGTCACCGCGACGATGGGCGTTTTTTGACGGGAACTTGCGAGCCAGGCGTCATCCAACCGACATCATTTTAACTTAGACGCATAAGCATGGGCTTCGATCATCGCCGAACCGTGACTTTCAGGCTTGCGCAGGCGGCGCATATCTACCGGGTGCGCGCCGGTAGCCGGCTGTCCCGCATCGATCTGCATTCCGGCCAGGAGAACCTGCTCAAGGCGCTCGAGGCCAGGGACGGCCAGTCGATGAGCGATCTCGCCAGCACGCTGGGCGTCCAGCCGCCGACGGTGACCAAGATGATCAGCCGGCTGGCGGCGCAGGACTATGTCGAGCGGCGGGCTTCGAAGGGGGATGGCCGCCAGGCCATGGTCTTCCTGACGGAACGCGGGAGGAAGGCGATATCGTCGATCGACAAGGTCTGGAAGCGGATCGAGAAGGATGCGCTGGCCGGCATCGACGACAAGGATCGCAAGCGGCTGAGGAAACTGCTCCGGCAGGTCGAGCGCAATCTTGGCGCGGCCGCGAATGGCGACGACAAGGAACTCGAGGAGAAGTCTCCGGCAGAGGCGTCGCCCTGAAGGGCGTTTGCCCGCGGAAGACAGCCGGTCCATTCCGGCCACGGCCGAAACCACGTCGCGGGCAAAGCTAGTGCTTGCCCTCGGTCACCGCTTTGGCGCATTTTCGGCTGCGGACGCTGAACGCGTCCCGCGCCAGCACGTTTCCGAATCACCCAAAAAGCAATTAGGAAACCGGGTTCCATGCCGATAACATTCGATTTTTCCGGTCGGGCCGCCGTCGTGACGGGAGGCGCCCAGGGCATCGGCCGCGCCGTGGTCGAGCGGCTGGTCGACAACGGCGCCGAAGTCGCCATCTGGGATCTCGACGGCGATCTCGCCGAGGCGACCGCGAGCGAGGTGTCGCCGGACGGCAAGGCAATCGGCGTGGGAGTCGATGTCGGCGACTATGAAGCGGTGGTCAAGGCCCGTGAGGCCACCATTGCCAGGTTCGGCAAGGTCGACATCCTGGTCAACAGCGCCGGGATTGCCGGCCGATCCGAGAAGCTGTGGGAATACGCGCCGGAGCATTGGGCCGAGGTGCTGCGGATCAACCTCACCGGCCCGTTCAACTGCTGCAAGGCGCTGGTTCCGGGAATGATGGAGCGGAACTACGGCCGGATCGCCAATATCGCCTCGATCGCCGGCAAGGAGGGCAACCCCAACGCCGCCGCCTATTCGGCGTCCAAGGCCGGCGTCATCGGCATGACAAAGTCGCTGGGCAAGGAAACCGCCGGGCACGACATCGCGGTCAACGCCATCGCTCCGGCGGTCGCCAGGACCAAGATCCTCGAGCAGGTGAGCCAGGAGCATATCGACTACATGCTCTCCAAGATCCCGCGCAACCGGCTGGTCCTCGTCGAGGAGATTTCCGCGACGATTGCCTTCATGGTATCCGAGGAATGTTCGTTCACCACCGGGTTCACGTTTGACATCTCCGGCGGCCGCGCGACCTACTGAGGCAGCTTGTTTCTTGGCGATTTCCCCTCAGGCTGCAGGAGATGCCGCGGCCCGGTTCCGCGGAGTGCTGTTGTTCTGCGGGGCCATGGTGTTCTTCACGCTGCTCGACAGCGCGGCCAAATACGCGACGGCCTACCTGCCGACGCTCGAGATCGCCGGGTTCCGCTTCGTCGTCCATGCCGCCTTCGCCGTCCTGATCTTCAGGCCGTGGCGCGACTGGTCCTTCTACTGGACCCGCAGGCCCGGTGCGCAGATCATGCGGGCGCTCATGCTCGCCGGGTCGACGGCGTTCAACTTCCTGGCGCTGCGCACGCTGCGCCTCGATCAGACGACGACCGTGTTGTTCGCCTCGGCCTTGGTGACGGCGGCGCTGTCCGGTCCGATCCTCGGCGAATGGGTCGGCCCGAGACGGTGGGCGGCGATCATCGTCGGCTTCATCGGCGTGCTGATCGTCATCCGGCCGGGCACCAGCGGCTTCGAGCCGGCGATACTGTTCTCGGTCGCGTCGATGTGCTGCTACGTCGCCTACCTTCTCCTTACGCGCCATCTGACAACCACCGACTCGCCCGAGAGCATGCTGCTGATATCGGCCGTCATTCCGGCGCTGCTCTTCGTGCCGGCCGCATTGCCGTCGGCGGTCATGCCGCCGACGCTGCTTGTCACCGGCGCGCTGCTGGTGACCGGGATCTGCGGCGCGCTCGGTCACTGGATGCTGATCCATGCCCACCGCCTGGCGCCGACCTCGTCGCTGGCGCCCTTCATCTATACCCAATTGGTCTGGATGACGGTTGCGGGCTACGTCTTCTTCCGGCAGCTGCCGGACCGGTACACGCTTGTCGGAGCCACGCTGATCGTCGGCAGCGCGCTCTATATCCTCTATCGCCAGCGGGTCCACGGCGACCAGTAGCCTTGCGACCGCGGGGCGATTCCCGGGATCGCGCCGCGGGTTACCGGTTGCCTGCCCTCGATGCTCCGCCAATACTGCCGCTGCCACCGAATCCGGGGGGATCATGACCAAGGCCGATATTCTGGTGCTGGGCGGCGTGCGCCCGTCGTCTCGCGAAGCGCTCGAGAGCGACTTCAATTGCCACTTTGCTTCGGACGCCGCCGAAACCGGGGCGATCGCGGCCGATGTCGCCGGGCGGATTCGCGGCATCGCCCGCGGTACGCATGTCCATGCCGGCCGGGCGTTGCTGGAGCGGTTTCCGAAACTCGAGATATTCTCGAATTTCGGCGTCGGCTACGACGGAATCGATCTCGACTATTGCGCGGCCAGAGGCATCGTCGTCACCAACACGCCGGACGTGCTGACCGAAGAGGTCGCGGATACGACGCTGGGGTTGCTGCTCAATACCGTGCGCGAGCTCTCGGCGGCCGAGCGGTATCTGAGGGCGGGGCGATGGGAGACGGACGGGGCCTATCCGCTGAGCAAGGCGACGCTCCGCAACCGCACCATAGGGATCCTGGGGCTCGGCAGGATCGGCCTGGCGATCGCCCGCCGACTCGATGCGATGCAGGTTCCCGTCGTCTATCACGGACGGCGCGAGCGGCCCGGCGTCGGCTATCGATACTATCGCGAGCTCAAGTCGATGATCGAAGCGGTCGATACGCTGATCATCGTCGTCCCCGGCTCGGCGGAGACCGCGAACCTGATCGATGCCGGCATGCTGAAGGCGCTTGGGCCGGATGGCATCCTGATCAATGTCGGGCGGGGATCGGTCGTCG
The DNA here is from genome assembly GCF_020442045.1 of Bauldia sp. Taxonomy (GTDB): domain Bacteria; phylum Pseudomonadota; class Alphaproteobacteria; order Rhizobiales; family Kaistiaceae; genus Bauldia. The sequence continues at coordinate 21,049 of NZ_JAGRLA010000163.1, forward strand.
ACGAACCAGCCCTGATCGAGGCGCTTGCCTCGCGGACCATCCTCGCGGCCGGCCTCGATGTCTTTGCCAACGAGCCAAGCGTTCCGGAAGCCCTGATCTCGCTCGACAACGTCGTCCTGCTGCCGCATCTCGGCTCGGCGTCGCACCATACGCGCGACGCCATGGGCCAGCTGATGGTCGATAACCTCAAGGCGTGGTTCGCGACAGGGGTGCCGCTGACGCCGGTGCCCGAGACGCCGGTGCGGCAGGCGCGGTAGCAGCCGTCAGGCGACGAATTCGCCGCCGAGCTCATCCTCGATATGGGCGCGGATGATGTCGTCGAAGGAGGTTTCGGCCCGGAAACCGAGGGCGACGGCGCGTTCGGGCGCGAAATTGCGCGGCCAGCCCTCGACGATCTTCATGATCGTTTCGTCCGGCTCGCGGCGGATGCGGCTGGCGACCTTGTCGCCGGCGATCCTGCGCAGCGCCTCGATCTGTTCGCCGACCGTGACCGACAGCCCCGGCATGGTGAGGTTGCGCCGCGGTCCGACCTTGTCGCCGTCGAGGGTCGCCGCGTGGACGAGGAAGTTGATCGCCGAACGCGGGCTGGCATGCCAGTGACGGACATCTTCCGAGACCGGCAGCACGACCTCCTCGCCGGCCAGCGGTTCGCGGATGATGTTGGAGAAGAAGCCGGATGCCGCCTTGTTCGGCTTTCCCGGGCGAACGCAGATGGTCGGCAGGCGGATGCCGATGCCATCCATGAAGCCGCGACGGGTGTAGTCGGACAGGAGCAATTCGCCGATTGCCTTCTGTGTGCCGTATGAGGTCAGCGGCGTGTGATGGAATTCGTCGGGTATGGCATCCGGGAAGGGCGCGCCGAAGACGGCGATCGACGACGTGAAGACGACCCGCGGCGCGTAGTGGTTGCTGAATGCCTGGACGGCGTCGAACAGATACCGGGTGCCGTCGAGATTGATGCGGTAGCCCTTTTCGAAATCGGCCTCGGCCTCGCCGGATACGATGGCGGCGAGATGGAAGATGACGTCCGGCCGTTTGGCGACGAGGGACGCCGCGACGCCGGTTCCGGAGAGGTCGGCGGCGAGTGTCTCGACCTCGAAGGGCGCGTTCGACGGTTTCGCGGGGGCAACGACATCGACGAGCGTCGCCCTTTCGATGGTCTTGCCGCCGATGTTGCCGTCGCGGATCAATCGCGCCGTCAACTTCGCGCCGATCATTCCAGCGGCCCCAAGAATCAGAACTTCCATTTCGTGCCCCCAATTGCAGAATCGCCGGACTTTCCGGCATGTTTTCCCCGGCGTCGCCGGCTATCCTGTTACATTTCCCCCGCACGACGGAAAGCAGCGACAACAGACGGATAGGGGCAGGAGACCAAATGAGCAAGGCGATAGTGGTAACCGGTGGCGCCCGGGGGATCGGTGCGGCGGCGGTCCGGCTCTCCGCCAGACGGGGCTGGTCGGTGATCTTCAGCTATCGCAACGACGACGCGGCGGCGGAAAAAACGACCGCCGAGGCGGAGGCGGGGGGTGGAAAGGCCATCGCGGTCAAGAGCGACTCGTCCAGGGAAGACGAGGTCATTGCCTTGTTCGACCAGGCGATCGAGGCCTTCGGACCAATCGACGGGGTGGTCAATAATGCGGGAATCCTGTCGCCAATGAGCCCGATCGCCGACATGACGGCGGACCGGATGCGCCATATCTTCGACGTCAATATCCTCGGTTCCTATTTCACGGCGCGCGAGGCGGCGCGGCGGATGTCGACCAGCCGCGGCGGGCGTGGCGGCTCGATCGTCAACCTCTCGTCGGCGGCGGCCAAGCTCGGTGCGCCGAACCAGCATGTCGACTATGCCGGTTCGAAGGGCGCGATGGAATCGATGACCATCGGCCTGTGCAAGGAACTCGGGCCCGAGGGTATCCGGGTCAACGCGATCCGTCCCGGCCTGATCCTGACCGACATGCATGCCAGTGGCGGCGACCCCGGCCGGGCCGAACGTCTGGCCGCGAATGTGCCGATGCAAAGACCCGGAACGGCCGATGAGGTGGGCGAGGCGATCGTCTGGCTGCTCTCCGACAGCGCCTCCTATGTCAGCGGCGCGATCCTCGACGTCACGGGGGGACGATGAACGGAGCGCGGATACCGGGCAGGGGGGCGATGGCGCGTCCCGGTCGGCTGCCGCTGGCGCTTGCCGTCCTCGCGGCGGGGATGGCGACGGCGGCCGATGCGAAAACGCTGGTCTTTTGCCCGTCCGGCGGCCCCGAGGGCTTCGACCCCGCGCCTTTCACGCTCGGCACCACATTCGATGCCTCGTCGCAGGCGCTCTACGACCGCCTCGTCACCTTCAAGCCGGGAACCACCGAAATCGCGCCGGGCCTCGCCGAGAGCTGGGAGGTCTCCTCGGACGGCCTCGACTACACGTTCCATCTCCGTCCGGGCGTGACATTCCAGGGAACCGCGGATTTCACGCCGACCCGCGACTTCAACGCCGACGACGTGGTGTTCTCGCTGGAGCGCCAGTGGAAGGAGGACAATCCCTATTACGACTATGCCGGGGGCATCTGGCCCGATTTCACCGGCATGTCGATGGGGTCGATGCTGCGCGCGGTCAGGAAGGTCGACGACGAGACGGTGGTGATAACCCTCAACCGGCCGGACGCGACGCTGCTCGCCGATCTCGCCATGGACTTCGCGTCCATCCTTTCGGCCGAATATGCGGGCGCATTGCTCGAATCCGGCGAGCGCGACAAGCTCGGCAGCGAGCCGGTCGGGACGGGTCCTTTCGTGCGGACCGGCTTTGAGGAAGGAGTTGTCGTGCGCTATGCCGCCAATCCGGATTACTGGGGCGGCAGGCCGGCGATCGACGAGCTGGTCTTCGACATCACGCCGGACGCCACGATCCGCATGGAGAAGCTGAAAGCGGGCGATTGCGACGTGATCGCCGATCCGCCGGCCGCCGAAATCGCCGCTCTCCCGGGAGATACGCCGATCGTGGTGGAAGAAAGGCCGGGCGCCAACGTCGCCTATCTCGCCTTCAACACCACCCAGGCGCCGTTCGACCAGCCGACGGTCCGCAAGGCCGTCAACATGGCCATCCACAAGCAGGCGATCGTCGACCGCGTCTATCATGGCGCGGCGGTTGCCGCGACGACGCCGATCCCGCCGGACATGTGGTCCCATGCCGAGGGGCTGGCCGGCGACCCGCATGATCCGGAAGCGGCTCGGAAGCTCCTCGCCGAGGCCGGCGCCGGCAACCTGTCGATGCGGATTCTCGTGCCCGACGCGGCGCGGCCCTACGATCCCGACCCGGCGCAGGCCGCCGACATGATCCGCGACGATCTCGCCGCGGTGGGGATCAAGGCCGAGATCGTCACCGACGACCTGGACGGCTTCCTCGAAAAGGCGGCCGATCCGGAACGCGACGGCGCGGTACTCTTCGGCTGGTCGGACGACAATGGCGATCCGGCGGGCTTCTTCTCGACCCTGCTCGATTGCGACACGGTCGGCATCACCAATCTTGCGCAATGGTGCGACGCCCGCTTCAGCAAGCTGATCCAGGAGGCCCGGGCGCTTTCGGGCCAGGAGGCGCGGAGCGCCGGCTACAAGCAGGCGCAGGCGATCTTCGTCGACCAGGCGCCCTGGGTGGCGATCGCCCACGCCACGGAGACCGTGGCGCACGGCAAGGACGTCACCGGTTTCGTCGTCGACCCGCTGGGCCGTCACCGCTTCGACACGGTCGACATCGCGGGCGACTAGGGCGGCTCGCTCCCCCCCGGTTGGCAATCCGGCCGGGACTCGCCTATATCGGTCGCCGAACAAGACCGGCGGCCTTGACCCGCCTCGGAGCGCATTCCCATGCCAGAAAACCAGATCCCCGTCACCGTGCTTACCGGCTATCTCGGCGCCGGAAAGACGACGCTTCTCAACCGTATCCTGTCGGAGAACCACGGCAAGAAATACGCCGTGGTGGTCAACGAGTTCGGCGAGATCAACATCGACAACGACCTGATCGTCGAGTCCGACGAGGAGGTCTACGAGATGAATAACGGCTGCGTCTGCTGCACCGTCCGCGGCGACCTGATCCGGGTCGTCGAGGGGCTGATGAAACGGCCGGGGGGCTTCGATGGCATCCTCGTCGAGACGACGGGCCTCGCCGACCCGGCGCCTGTCGCCCAGACCTTCTTCATGGACGACGAGGTCCGCGCCAGGGCCAAGCTCGACGCCGTGGTCACCGTCGCCGACGCCAAGCACCTGATCGCGCGGCTTGGCGACAGTCCCGAGGCGGAGGAGCAGATCGGCTTCGCCGACGTCGTCATCCTCAACAAGACCGACCTCGTCACGCCGGAGGAGCTGGCCGAGGTCGAGGGCCGTATCCGGGCGATCAACGAGCATGCCGTCATCCACCGCACGGAACGATGTGCCCTGCCGCTCGACCGGGTGCTCGATCGCGGCGCCTTCGATCTCGATCGCATCCTCTCCCTCGATCCGGAATTCCTCGAAGGCGAGGATCATGACCATGATCACGACCATGACCACGACCATCATGATCACGACGGGCACGACCACGATCATCACCACCACCACGCCGCCCATGATCCGCTGGTGACCAGCCTGTCGCTGCGGACCGGCGACCTCGATCCGCAACGCTTCTTCCCGTGGATCGAGCAGATCACCCAGGGCTTCGGTCCGGACATCCTGCGGCTGAAGGGCATCCTTGCCTTGAAGGACGATCCGGATCGCTATGTGGTCCAGGGCGTCCACATGATCATCGAGGGCAACCACCAGCGGCCGTGGCGCGACGGCGAGGCGCGCGAGAGCCGGCTGGTCTTCATCGGCCGCCGCCTCGATGCCGACCTGATCAAGGACGGCTTCGCCGCCTGCGCCGCCTAGTGCCGGAGATCCAGGAACGTCCGTTTGGCGCCTATGTCGTCGAGGTGGCGTTCCTCGGCGACACGGCCGTCTTCGCGCTTGGTGATGGTTCGGTGCGCCGGATGACGGGCGACGGGGAAGGTGCGACGACGGTTCATGCCGGAGCGATCCTGGCCGCGGCGCGGAGCCGGGACGGCGAGAGCCTGATCACCGGCGGCGACGACGGGCTGGTCGCGCGGACCGACGCGGGCGGTACGGTCGCGACGATTGCCCAACGCAAGGGCAAGTGGATCGACCAGATCGCCGCGGGCCCGAACGACGCGGTCGCCTTCGCCGCGGGGCGGCGCGCCGAGGTCCGTCTCGGCGACGGGCGGGAGCGTGCCTTCGACCTGCCGCGCGCGGTCGGCGGGGTCGCCTTCGCGCCGAAGGGGCTGAGGCTGGCGGTCGCCCGCTATGATGGCGCGACGCTGTGGTGGGCCGGCACCGACGCCGATCCGGTTGCCTTCGAGTGGAAGGGCGCGCATATCGCCGTCGCCTTCTCGCCGGACGGCAAATACCTGCTGACGGCGATGCAGGATAACCAGCTCCATGGCTGGCGCCTCGACGATGGCAAGGACATGCGGATGAGTGGCTATCCGGCGAAGCCGCGGTCGCTCTCCTGGTCGGCGAAAGGCCGGTTCCTCGCCACCTCCGGTGCCAACGCCGCGGTGCTCTGGCCGTTCCATCACAAGGATGGCCCGCAGGGCAAGCCGCCGCTGCAGCTCGGCGCCCGCGAGGTGCTGGTCACCCGGGTCGCCTGCCATCCGAAAGAGGAGCTGCTGGCGATCGGCTATCAGGACGGCATGGTGATGGCGGTCCGCTTCGCCGACGCGGAAGAGGTGCTGCTTCGCCGTCCGGGTGGCGGGCCGGTGTCGGCGCTCGCCTGGGACGACCGCGGCGGGCGGCTCGCCTACGGCACCGAGGAAGGCGCCGCCGGAATCGTGACGATCGCCTGAAGCCGCTTGCGGGTCAGTTCTGGCGGCTTGGCGCGACGATCAGGACATCGAGCTCGCGGTCCGGCATGAAATCCGTCGCTTTCACCTGGAACCTGGTGGGGGCGATCTTCTTCACCCCCGTTCCGCAGAAGCTGACCAGCGCGTCGGTCGAACCCTTGTCGATGGTCAGGGTGAAGTCGCCGATCGGTCCGGACCAGTTGTTCGCCGTGGTGAGGATGTAGCTCAGCCGCCTCTCTTCGAGATAGGGGAGGTTGCTGTTCTTGACGGCGTCAAGCTGCCGCCGCGCCGCGCGATCGAAATCGGCGTCGATGCAATAGCTCGCCTTGTAGGCGGGATCGTCCAGGGCATAGTCGCCGAAGAAGCCGTAGCCGACCACCGGTTGATAGCTGTGTTCGACGACGACGTCGCGGCCGGGCGGGAAGCTCTGTTCCCAGTAGAAGGTGGTTTCGAGCTTCCACGCCGCCTCGACGTTATACGGATCGACATAGATGAGGCCGAGGCGGTTGAGCTCGTCCCTGGTGCTCTCGGGCAGCGCTTCCAGCCTCTGATAGAGGCCTTCGGCGATCGGGTTGAGCGGCAGCCCGAAGCGCTTCAGCTCCGCCGTCCGGTCGACGCCGAGAGCGGTCGCCCGCTCCTCGATGGAGGGAGCGACCGGAACCCCGTCGACGGTGACCTTGAAGTCGACGAAGTTCGGATCGCCGCCACGCGGCATGACGACGTTCATCGCCTCGGGGACGACCGCGTCGATGGTCGGCAGGGGGAAGGCGACGAGGTAGGTGCGCGGCGTATCGGTCCGGTTGCGGAAGCGATAGGTGACGCGAATCTGGTCCACCGAGACGAAGAGATCCTCCGACAGGAGCGCAATGTCCTCGGTGCGGACGAGCTGGAGGCCGCCGGCGCCGAGCTCGGCAGTCGAATCGTTGGCGCTCGCCGTGGGGGCGGCGGGAGAGGCGAGGATCGCCGTCCCCAGAAGCGCGGCGCGTGGCAGGCTGACAAGGCGGGTATGGGTCATCATGCATCGCCCTCTGACTGACGCTCCGTCAGGCAGCGGCAGCATATCCGAAAACGCGTCGGCGGGCATGATGGCGATTCGGGCCGGGCGCGAGGAGCACTGTTGAGGAGCCGCCTCGCGCCCGCCTGGAGGCGGTTTAGATATCTTCGCAGGTCTCGACGATGTCCTCACGCTCCGGATAGGCCTCGAGCAGGTTGTCGAAGCTCTCCTCGAAGTCGTCGACGACGATCATCGTCGCCAGTTCCTCGTCGCCGATACCCTCGAAGGCACTGATGATGCATTCGGAGATCGCGGCCTGCCGGGCCTGATCCGCGTCGGGGCGTTCCTCGGCGACGAAGGCCGCGACGAGGGCTGGAAGGTCGTCACGAACGGCGGCATGTGCCGGAGTCAGCGACAGGCCAAGGAGGATCAGTGGCAGGATGCGATGCATGTAATGCTCTCACGGTTGGTTGACGAAAATGGCTGAATCCGCCGCCTCGGCGCCGGAATCACCAACGAAGCATATGTGTCATGATCTCGCGGCGGTTGCCATCCCGCATCCACCACGCCGCGGGCGACCGCTGGGTCGTCTGGCGGTCAGCCGAGACAATCCTCCAAGGCGTCCTCTGTTTCGGGGTGAGCCATGACGAGGGCGTCGAGCGTGTCCTCGAAGTCTTCCTGGTCGAGCAGGATCTCCTTTTCGGCCGCGTCGAGGCCCTCGAACTGCGCAAGCAGGCAATCGACCATCGCCGCCTGGTCGATGGCGCTCGCATCGCCGGCCTCGTCGGCGACGAAGCCCGCCGCCGCGTCCGCGAGACGCGTGTCGATATCGGTCTGGGCATGGCCGAGAGCAGGAAGCGATGCCGAGATCAGGAGGGCGAGAATCAGTCCTGGCATGTGCGGGTCTCCGGTCGTTGAGGCATCTCCGCGAGCATGACCTCGCCGGCCGCGTAAGGCCATGCCTTTCTCATTCGGTCCGGGTTGGGTACAGATAACGGAGGTTGTGATCGCCACGCGAACCGGGGGAGGAGCCGATGTCGGCGGAAGAAGGTCCGGAGCGGGACCAGGTCAAGCGCATTGTCGAGGAAGCGGAGGAGGGGCGGCACGGCCGGCTCGACGATCCCGGCACGCCCCTCGAACAGGGGCCGATCGAACGCGGCCGGGTCGATGCCGGTCCGACCGGTCAGCGCGGGGACGGGTTCCGCCAGTCCGAGTCCGGAAACCGGATTCTGTGGATCGGCGGCGTCGCGATCGTCGTGATCGTCATCGTCGCGGCGATCGCCCTGCTGGGATAGCGTCCGCTACTGGAATTTCACCATCTTGCGGCAGACATTGTCGGCCGCTTCGAGCGCCTTGGCCGACGCGGGATCCTGTTCCTGGAGCAGCTTGAAGGCTTCGCGCGGTCCCGGCGAGGCCAGGATCATGCGCTGCGCGCCGACGGGCAGCTTCGCGAAGGCATCCATGAGGCAGGCCTTGTATGTCGGCCATTCGCCTTCGACCAGCTTCGGTGCGCCCGGCTCGGCGAAGGCCTTCTCGAGGAAGGCGTCGAACTGCGCGAGCAGGTCCTCCGGTGGCGCGGCCTCCTCCGCCTCATCCGTGACCGACCATCTGCCGTCCGGCGACAACTGGTAGGTCCTGCCGTCCTCGCCGGTGACGACGATGGCATAGGTGCCGTCCTCGTTGAGCTGGTAGGCGGTTCCAGCGCCGTCGGTCGCCGATATCGGTTCCGCCGATGCGGTGCCCGCGGCGGCGAGCAGTGCGGCCGCGGCCGCTGCCAGTCTCAGCATGATGTCTCCCCGGTCTCCTCGGTCTGCGTCTATCGTACCAGCACGTTGCGGAACTGCCAGGGATCGTTCTCGTCGATATCCTCCGGAAAGAAGCCGGGGCGGTCGCTGAGCGGGGTCCAGTCGGTGTAATAGCCCTTGACCGGTCCGAGATAGGGGACCTGCACCTCGAGGCAGCGGCGGTAATCCATCTCGTCGGTCTCGACGATGCCGGCATCCGGATTCTCCAGTGCCCAGACCATGCCGGCAAGCACCGCCGACGTGACCTGGAGGCCGGTCGCGTTCTGGTAGGGCGCGAGGTCCCGCGTCTCCTCGATCGAGAGCTGGGAGCCGAACCAGTAGGCATTCCTGGCGTGTCCGTAGAGCAGGACACCGAGCTCGTCGATGCCGTCGACGATCTCGTTCTCGTCGAGAATATGGACCTTGTCCTGGGCCTTGCCCGCCTGGCCGAACATCTCGTGGAGCGAGAGGACCGCGTCATCGGCCGGGTGATAGGCGTAGTGGCAGGTCGGCCGGAAGACCACGTCGTCGCCCTCGCGGAGGGTGAAAAAATCGGCGATCGAGATCGACTCGTTGTGGGTGACGAGGAAGCCGTGCTGGGCGCCGGGCGTCGGGCACCAGGTCCGGACGCGGGTATCGGCGCCGGGCTGGAGCAGGTAGAGGCCGGCCTTCGGACCGATCGTTTCGGGGTGGGCGTTGTCGGGCATCCATTTCTCGTGGGTGCCCCAGCCGAGCTCGGCCGGCTGCAGGCCCTCGGATATGAAGCCCTCCACCGACCAGGTGTTGACGAAAACGTTCATCGGCTTGGGGTCACGGGCGCGCTGGGTGTCGCGCTCGGCGATATGGACGCCCTTGACGCCGAGGTCGCGCATCAGCCGCGCCCAGCCTTCCCGATCGTCCGGACCCGGCTCGTCGAAGGCGTGCCCGGTGTCGTTGGCGATGTTGACCAGCGCCTGCTTGACGAACCACGAGACCATGCCCGGATTGGCGCCGCAGCAGGACACCGCGGTGGTGCCGCCGGGATTCGCTGCCTTCTCCTGGCGCACCGTGTTGCGCAGCGCGTTGTTGGTGCGCGCCTCGGCAACCGTGGTGCGATCGAAATAGAAGCCCGGCCACGGCTCGACCACCGTGTCGATATAGGGGACGCCGATCTCGCGGCAAAGCCGCAGGATCTCGAGCGACGAGGTGTCGACGGAGAGATTGACGCAGAAGCCGGTGCCTTCGCCTTCGGTCAGCAGCGGCGTCAGGATCTCGCGGAAGTTGGCGGGCGTCAGCTCCTCCTGGACGAAGCGGATGTCGCGCTCGTCGAGCAGGTGGCGGCCGGCGTCTTCCGGATCGATCACCACCATCCGCGACGCGTCATATTCGAAATGACGCTCGATCAGCGGCAGCATCCCCCTGCCGATTGAGCCGAAGCCGATCATCACGATCGGCCCATCGATTTTCCCGTGGATCGGCCACCCGGCCATGCGCGGTCTCCTTGCATCTCTGGCTTCCGGCCTTCATCGCGGGAAACGGCTGTCGAGGTCAACCCTCCGCGATCGTCTGGCCGGACGGGTCGACAATCCGCGGCGGGGACATATGTGAGAGCGGGGCGGCGGGCATCGAGGACGAGGCCCATGTTCGGGACATTGACCAGTCGACTGGGCGCGGCGGCGCTGGCACTGACTGTTTCCGTCGCTTCGGCGGGAGCCGCCCCGGCCCGCAATTCCGGCAATGCCCTGTTCGATCGGGCGGTCGAGCTGATCGAACGGAATTTCTATGCACCGGAAGCGCTGACGGATTTCAATGAATCGGTTGCGTTGACGATCGACAGCCTCGGCGGTCTCGGCGACGCCGAAGCGGCGGTCGTCGACGACGCGATCGACTTCGTGGCGGCGAGCCTCGGCGTGTCGCATACCGGTCGCTTCACCCGTGACCAGCTCGCCTATTACGAACTGGCCGACGTCTTTCGTTACGGTCTCCGCGACCGGCTTCGCCGGTTCTTCCCGCCCGACGGCGACGTCACCTATGACGGGATCGGGATCGCCAGCACCTCGGACGGGGGACAGGTCTTCATCACCGACATCTATGACGGCACACCCGCCGACCGCGCCGGGCTGCTCGCCGGCGACGAGATCCTCGCGGTCGATGGCGCGCCCTTTTCGGAGATCGGCTCCTTCCGCGACAAGGCCGGACAATCGGCTGTCCTTTCGATCCGCAGGACGGAAGGCGGACCGCGCTTCGACGTGTCCGTGCCGGTCGCCAGGCTGTCGCCGGCCGAGACCTTCGTCTCGGCAATCGCCGACAGCGCCGAGGTGATCGAGCGCGACGGCTATCGAATCGGCTATCTCCGGCTCTGGGCCTATACCGAGCGGCGGATCGAGGGGATCATCGAAGCGGCGCTCGCCGGACCACTTGCCGGGACCGACGGGCTGGTGCTCGACCTCCGCAGCCGCTGGGGCGGCGCGCCGGCTGACGCGGCCGACACCTTCGTTGGCGGGTCGCCGGAGATGACGATGGTCTATCGCGGCGGCGAGTCCGAGCTCATCCATACCCGATGGGACAAGCCGATCGTCGCCATCATCGACGAGGGAACCCGGAGCGGCATGGAGATCCTCGCCTATGCGCTCAAGCAGAACGGCGTCAGGCTCATCGGCGAGACCACCGCCGGCGACGTGCTGGCCGGCCGCGCCTTCTGGCTGCCGGATGGCAGCATCCTGGAGATCGCGGTGGCGGACGTCATGGTCGACGGGGAGCGGCTGGAGCATGTCGGCGTCGCCCCGGATATCGCCGTTCCCTTCGACATCCGCTACGCCGCCGGCAGGGACGAACAGCTCGCGGCGGCGCTGGGCGCCATGACGCACCGGCTGGCGACCGGTTTTCCCGAGCCGCGCACTCCCTGACCGGCGGTCGAATGGCTATATGGAGGGAAATCCTTCCGGAGGCCGTGATGAGCGTGAAAGACGAGAACCCGTTGCTGACCCCATGGGAGACGCCGTTCGGCGCGCCGCCCTTCGACCGGATCCGGCCCGAGCACTACCGGCCGGCCTTTGAGGCGGCGATGGCGGAGCAGCGCCGGACCGTCGGCAGCATCGTGACGAACGATGCCGAGCCCGATTTCGACAACACGGTCCTGGCACTCGAGCGCTCCGGGATGCCGCTCGGCCGCGTCTCGCGGGTGTTCTTCGGCCTTGCCAGCGCCAATACCAGCGACGCCCTGCAGGCGGTCGAGCGCGATATCGCGCCGGCATTGTCCCGTCATTCCGACGAGATCCACCTGAATGGCGCTCTTTTCGACCGGATCGCCAGGCTCTGGGATAACAGGGAGGGGCTCGACCTCGGCGACGAGCAGCTCAGGCTGCTTGAGCGCTACCACACGATTTTCGAGCGGGCCGGCGCCGGGCTCGACGCCGCCGGCAAGACGCGGCTCGCCGCGATCAACGAGCGGCTTGCCACGCTCGGCACGCTGTTCAGCCAGAATGTGCTTGCCGACGAGGCATCGTGGATGATGGTGCTCGACGGCGAGGACGATCTCGCCGGGCTTCCCGACTGGGCGCGGGCGGCGGCGGCGCAGGCGGCCGAGGATCGCGACCTGCCCGGCAGGCATGCCGTCACCCTTGCCCGGTCGAGCATCGAGACCTTCCTGCAATTCTCGACCCGGCGCGATCTCCGCGAGAAGGCCTTCGAGGCCTGGATCCGGCGTGGCGAGAATGCCGGCGACAGCGACAATCGCGCCCATATCGCCGAGATGATTCGGCTCCGCAACGAAAGGGCGCGCCTGCTCGGCGCCGAGAGCTATGCCCATTTCAACCTCGCCGATGCGATGGCCAAGACGCCCGAGGCGGTGGCGGAGCTGCTGAACACCGTCTGGGGGCCGGGCACCCGGCTCGCGGCCAGGGAAACCGCCGAGCTCCAGGCGCTGGTCGCCGAGGAGGGGGGTAATTTCGAGCTCGCGGCGGCGGACTGGCGGCACTATGCCGACCGCTTGCGCAAGCGTCGCTACGACTTCGACGAGGCGGAGCTTAAGCCCTATCTCAACCTCGAGAACCTGATCGAGGCGGCCTTCTGGACCGCCGGCCGGCTCTTCGGGGTCTCCTTCGCCCCGGTCGATGATGTGCCGCTCTATCATCCGGACGTCCGGGCGTGGAAGGCGACGGACCGCGATGGCCGGCTGATCGGTCTCTTCCTTGGCGACTATTTCGCCCGCGCGTCGAAGCGCGGCGGGGCATGGATGGGCAGCTACCGCAGCCAGCACCGGCTCGACGGCGACGTCCGGCCGATCATCGTCAACGTGATGAATTTCTCCAAGCCGCCGGCCGGCAAGCCGGCGCTGCTTTCCTTCGAAGACGCGCGGACCCTTTTTCACGAATTCGGCCATGCGCTGCACGGCCTGCTCTCCAACGTCACCTATCCGATGCTTTCGGGGACCAACGTCGCGACTGATTTCGTCGAGCTTCCCTCTCAGCTCTTCGAGCACTGGCTGCAGGAGCCGGAGGTGCTGAAGCGCTTCGCGCTCCATCACGAGACCGGCGAGGCCATCCCGGATGCATTGCTCGAGCGCCTGTTGTCGGCGCGGGCCTTCAATCAGGGATTCGCGACGGTCGAATACACCGCCTCGGCGCTGGTCGATCTCGACCTGCACATGACCGGCGATACCGACGAGCTCGACGTGGTCGCCTTCGAAAAGGCGGCGCTCGACCGGATCGGCATGCCGCCGGCGATCGCCATGCGTCACCGGATGCCGCACTTTCTGCACATCTTCGCCGGCGACTATTACGCTGCCGGCTATTACAGCTACCTGTGGTCGGAGGTGCTCGATGCCGACGCCTTCGCCGCCTTCGAGGAGGCGGGCGATCCCTTCGATCCGGAGACCGCGCGGAAGCTCTACGAGAACGTCTATTCGGCCGGCAACCTCCGTGATCCGGCGGAAGCATACAAGCGCTTCCGCGGCCGGCTGCCGACGCCGGAGGCGCTGCTCCGCAAGCGGGGACTGGACGAGGTCGCCTGAGAGAGACTGGCAGAGGTGCCGCCCGGCGTGTCGACGCCGGACGGGCAAGCATCACGCCGCGGCGCGCAGATCCCACGCACGGACATCCGGGCCATGCGCCTCGACCCGGCCCTCGGCGCGGGCGAGGCTGCCAGCGACGAGCTCGTTGGCGAGGAAGCGCCGGCGCTCCACCGGTCCCGGCATGTGGAGGCCCGAGGCCGGGTCGGCGACGAAGCCGAAGCGGGCATAATATTCCGGGTCGCCGACCAGGATGACGGCGGCATGGCCGGCAAGCTCGGCCCGGTTCAGCGCGACCTGCATCAGGCTGGCGCCGACGCCCTTGCCGCGCAGATGCGACTCGACCGCGAGCGGTCCGAGCAGGAGCGCCGGACGGTCGCCCGCCATCACGTGCCACAGCCGCACCGAGCCGACGATCATGCCGCCGTCGCGGGCGACGAAGGCGAGCCCCGTGGCCGGCATGCGACCCTCCCGAAGCCGTTCGGACGGCTTCGTCCGCCGGTTCGGCATGACGCGGTCGAGCAGCAGCTCCCGGCCGCCGGCATCGGCCGGCGTCTCGTCGTCGATATGAATCATCGCTTCCCCCTCAGATCACGTAGGACTTGAGCGGGTCGAAGCCGTTGAAGGCGACGGCCGAGTAGGTCTGTGTATAGGCGCCGGTACCCTCGATCAGCACCTCGTCGCCGATCGCCAGCGAGACCGGCAGCTCGTAGGGCGTCTTCTCGTAGAGGACATCGGCCGAATCGCAGGTCGGGCCGGCGAGGACGCAGGGCTCGGTCGCCTCGCCGTCGCGCGGGGTGCGGATCGGGTAGCGGATCGCCTCGTCCATGGTCTCGGCGAGGCCGCCGAACTTGCCGATGTCGAGATAGACCCAGCGGACCGGATCGGCGGCCGATTTCTTCGAGATCAGCACGACCTCGGCCTTGATCACGCCAGCCTCGCCGACCATGCCGCGGCCGGGCTCGATGATCGTCTCCGGAATGCGGTTGCCGAAATGGCGGCGAAGCGCGGTGAAGATCGCCTGGCCGTAGCTCTTCACCGCCGGCACGTCGCGGACATATTTCGCCGGGAAGCCGCCGCCGAGATTGACCATGCGGAGCTGGATGCCGCGCTCGGAAAGGGTGCGGAAGATGCTGGCGGAGGCCTTGAGCGCGACGTCCCAGGCTTCGGGGTTGGGCTGCTGCGAACCGACATGGAAGGAGACGCCATGGGCCTCGAGGCCGAGGCCATGGGCATGCTCGAGCACGTCGATCGCCATCTCCGGGTCGCAGCCGAACTTGCGGGACAGCGGCCATTCGGCGCCGTCGCAGTCGCAAAGGATGCGGCAGAAGACGCGGGCGCCGGGAGCGGCGCGGGCGATCTTCCCGACCTCCTCGACGCAGTCGACCGCAAAGAGGCGGACGCCGCGGTTATGGGCGGCCGCGATGTCGCGCTCTTTCTTGATCGTGTTGCCGTAGGAGATGCGGTCGGCGGTGGCGCCGGCGTTGCGGGCCATGTCGATCTCGGCGACGCTGGCGCAGTCGAAATTCGAGCCGAGGCCGGCGAGCAGCTTGAGCACCGCCGGATCGGGATTCGCCTTGACCGCGTAGAAGACGCGGCTGTCGGGCAGGGCGCGCGCGAAGTTCAGGTAATTGTCGCGAACGACATCGAGGTCGACGACGAGGCAGGGGCCTTCCGGACGTCGGAGACGCAGGAAGTCGCGGATACGATCAGTCATGGCGTGTCACTCCACGCGAAGGGTTGCGAACCGCCGGCCGCTCGATCGCGGGCGATCGTTGTGGAGACGATCGTCCCGTGATGGTCACGGTCCGGTTTGCCGGTGGTTAGCCGGCTGGTTTGCGGGTGACAGTCGTCAAGCGGACAGGGCTGTCCGGTTTGCCGCTGCCTTCGCTTGGAGCGGGAGAAACCCGTTCCGCACGCCCGGCAAGGAAGTAGTGCCTCTTCAGTGACCCCGACATTTGGACAGTCGGCAGAGACCAAAAAAGCCCGCTACGTCGTTGCTTTAAGTCGCGTCCTTCGAAGCAACCGGGGTGAGGCCCCGGTCAAGTTCGCCCTCGGACTATGTTGCGACCACAGGCACGTGCGAATTTGGGCAGGCCGATACCTATGCCCCTTGAGATTCACAATCAAGGGCTTTGCGGCTAAGCAAGAAAATAAATCGCCGGCGGCGGGCCGGCTGCGACGGCAGGGGGACTGAAAGACGATGACGCTTGTGACGCGGATACTCGGTGTCGAGGCCGATGCGATCGCGCCCGACGGTTCGGAGGTGCGGCTGCTTGCGACGGCCGGCACCGGCAGCATGGCGCATTTCCGGCTGAAGCCCGGCGCGGTGGCGGTGGCGGTCGCGCACAAGACGGTCGAGGAGATCTGGTTCTTCGTCGCCGGCCGCGGCCGCATGTGGCGCAAGTCCGGCGACGCCGAGGAGACTGTCGAGGTGTCGCCCGGCGTGTCGCTGGCGATCCCTGTCGGCGCCAGCTTCCAGTTCCGCGCCGACGGCGACGAGCCGCTCGAAGCGGTCGGCGTGACGATCCCGCCGTGGCCGGGTCCGGACGAGGCCTATCCGGTGGAAGGCCCCTGGGAGCCGACGGTCTAGGTACCGGCTCAAGAAAGGCGCCTACAGGGACTCGTAGTTGGCGACCGCAAAAAGGTCATACACGGCGCCACCTTCGGCGACGTCTAAAACGATCTTGTATTCCCAGTAGGCGAAAAAGCGAAATGCGTGGCGGGATATCCTAGTGGCGATGTAACGTGCTGCTTCGCTGTGCTCCGGGTTCCCTGGCTTGATAGTCGAAACCCTGAATCCGTCGCCTTCCAGAGCCTGACGAACAGCTTCGAAGGACATGTTGCCGGCGAAATGATCGTCCACGACGTCAGTCAAGATCAGGACGCCGTCGCCAGCGTCTTCCTTCCCGGCATTCCCCACGATCTGCTCTAGTCTGTCGAACAGGCTTAGGTCCGGCGTGAGCTCGGTCGGCGCTGTTACCAGACCAAGGGAGACCAGGCCTGCGATCGCCGGCCATCTCGAACGCATGGCTATTGTCCTGTGCCAGCCGTGGTGCCCGCGAGAAAGCGGCTGACCAGAAGCCGGGCGAGTGTCGGCGCGTCGTCCGGCGTGACCAGGCCGAGCTTGCCGGAAAGGGCGAGGGCGGCGATGCCGTGGAGGCCGGCCCACAGCGCCGCCACCGAGCGGCGCGCGTCCTCCACGCCGGCGAAGAGCGGTGCCAGGGTTTCCCCGACGAAGGCGAGGGGACGGGCGAGCGCCGCGTCGTACCAGTCGGGCAACGGTCCCGGGTCGCGCCGGGAGTAGTCGACGAGGATCGACCAGAGCCGGTGGTTCTGGCGGACGAAGGCCATGTAGCCGTCGGCGATCGCCAGCGCCGCGTCGCCGGGGGCCATCTCCGGCCTGGTGCGCCGGCGGAGGCTGCGGTGAAGCCGGTCGAGGGTCCGCGCGTTCAACCGCAGGATCACCTGATCCATGTCGCCGACCGAGTGGTAGATCGAGTTCGGCGCATAGCCGACGGCCGCCGCCAGCCGGCGCATGGTGATGCCGGCGAGCCCGTCCCGCGCGCCGATATCCTCCGCCGCTGCCGTGACCATCGCGATCATCTCCTCGCGGCTGTGTTCCTGCCTTCGCGCCACCATCGGCCTTCTCCCGATTCGTCCGCCTGTGATCATGGTCACTTGAACGATGTACAACAAGATGCTAGTTGTTGTACATCGTTCAACAGAGGGAGTGCAAGAGATGACTGCCGTTGTCGATCACGATTTCCTCCTCCGGCCGCTGCCGGCCTGGCATCCGAAGGCCTGGTATTTCGCCGCGGCGAGAGGCTTGCTTCATTCCGTCGGGCGGCTGTCCCGCGGAATCAGGATCGGCCTCGATCACGGTTTCGACTCCGGCGTCATGCTCGACCACGTCTATGCCAACCGCGCCGAGGGCCCGGGGCTGCTCGGTCGCGCCATCGACCGCGCCTTCCTCAACGCGCCGGGCTGGGCGGGCATCCGCAATCGCGGCCGCCTGCTCGAGACGCGGATCGTCGAGGCGGTCCTCGAGCGCGCCGGGCGGGACAGGCCGGTCCGGCTCGTCGATCTCGCCTGCGGCGGCGGCCGCTACGTGCTCGGCGCTCTCCGCCGGATCGGCGACAAGGCCGATCTCAGCGCGACGTTGCGCGACTATCGCGGCCAGAATGTCGTGAAGGCGCGGGCGAATGCCGCGCGCCTCGGGATAACGGCGACGATCGAGCGGGGCGACGCCTTCTTCAACGGCGATCTCGCCCGCCTCGGCGGCGTCGACGTCGCGATCGTCTCGGGCCTGCACGAGATCATCGAGGATGATGCGCTGGTCGAGGCTCACTTCCGACAGGTCGCGCGGATCCTCGCGCCTGGCGGCACGCTGCTGCTCACCGTCCAGCCGGACCATCCCCAGGTCGAGTTCATCGCCCGGGTGCTGCGGTCGCATACCGGCAAGCGGTGGGCGATGCGGCTCCGGCCGCTGGATCTGACACGCCGCTGGCTCGAAGAAGCAGGCTTCGTGGTAGAGGATGTGACGATGGAGCGGCTTGGCATCTTCGGTGTCCTGCGCGCGCGGAAGGCGGTGGATGATGGCGACGATCTATGACCTGAAGCCGCGCTTCCAGTTGGCCTTGCGGCCGCTGGTGGCGTGGCTCGCGGGCAGGGGGGCGACCGCCAACCAGGTGACGATCGCCGCTGCGCTCCTCTCTCTTCTCTACGGGGCGGTGATCGCCGTGACCGGCGGCGCGACGCTCGTGCTGCTCGGGCTGCCGGTCGTGCTGTTCGTGCGGATGGCGCTCAACGCGATCGACGGCATGCTGGCGCGCGAGCACGGCCAGGCGAGCCGGCTCGGCTTCTTCCTCAACGAGATCGGCGACGTCGTCTCCGACGTCGCGCTCTACCTGCCGCTGGCGCTTGTCGCGGCGCCGGCTCATGCGTTGCTAGCCGGAGCGATGGTCATTGTTTTCGCGCTCACTGAATTTGCCGGTGTGCTTGGCCTCGCAAGCGGTGGCGACCGGCGCTACGACGGGCCTTTCGGCAAGTCCGACCGGGCCGCCTTTTTCTCCGCGCTCGCGGTTCTCCTTGCCCTGTTCGTTCTGCCCGCGTGGCTCCCGCCCGCAGTGCTCTGGCTGGCGCTCGGGCTTGGCTGCGTAACGATTGTCAATCGGGTGCGGCGGGCACTTGAGGGAAGCCCTTCCGATGTCTGACCTCGTCGCATCCTGGCCGGCGCCGCTCCTCTATTGCCTCGGCGCCGTGTGGCTGGCGCTGGTGGTCGCGACCGTCGCGGTCACCATCATCGCCCGGCGCGGCGCATCGAATGGCGCGGAACTCGTCGCCCGCACCCGGACATGGTGGTGGATCGTCGCCCCGGTCAGCATCGCGATGCTGCTCGGCGCGACCGCCACGGCCATCCTCTTCGCGGTGGTCAGCTTCCTGGCCCTCCGCGAATACCTGTCGATCATCCCGGTCCGCCAGGTCGATCGCACCGCGATCCTCCTCGCCTATCTGGCGATCCCGCTGCAATACTGGTTCGTCCATGACGACTGGTACGGGATGTTCGTCATCTTCATCCCCGTCTACGCGGCGGCAGCGATTGCCTTCCGGCTGGTGCTCGCCGGCGAGGTGAAAGGCTTCATCCGGTCCGCCGGCACGTTGCAATGGGGCCTCTTCCTCACTGTCTACAACCTCAGCCACGTCGCCTTCCTGATGCAGCTCGACATGGCCGCGCCGCTGCCGGCCGGCGGGGCGGGGCTGCTCCTCTTCCTGCTCGTCGTCGTCCAGATCAACGACGTCGCACAGTATGTCTGGGGCAAGCTCTTCGGACGCCGGCCGATCGCGCCGCATGTCAGCCCGAAGAAGACCGTCGAGGGCTTCGCCGGCGGTGTCATGACGAGCATGGCGGTCGCCGCGCTGCTCAGCCCGTGGCTGACGCCCTTCGGCCCGCTCGAGGCGGCGGCGGTCGGCGCGGGCCTCGCCTTCCTAGGCTTCGTCGGCGACGTCACGGTGTCGGCGGTCAAGCGCGACCTCGGCATCAAGGATGCCGGCGCGATCCTGCCCGGCCATGGCGGCATTCTCGACCGGCTCGACAGCCTCGTCTTCGCGGCGCCGATCTTCCTGCATTATGTCCGCTACTATTACGGCGCCTGAGATGGACCGCTTTCGTAGGATTACCGCCATCCTCTTCTTCGCGGTCATCGCGCGGCCGGTGCTTTTGCTGGCGACGGGTCTCCGGGTCCTCGGCCGCGAGAACCTGCCGGTCGCCGGACCGGCGGTGATCGCGGCAAACCATAACAGCCATCTCGACGTGGTGGCGCTGCTCAGCCTGTTTCCGCTGGGAATGCTCCACCGCGTGCGGCCGGTGGCGGCGGCCGACCATTTCCTCAAGCCCGGGCCGATCGGCTGGATGGCCCGCACCCTCCTCAACATCGTCCCGATCGACCGGTCCGGGAAGGGCGCCGAGGCGGCGATCGCGCCGGTCCGTGCCGCGCTCGACCGCGGCGATATCGTGGTGATCTTCCCGGAGGGGACGCGCGGCGCGCCGGAGGTAATGAGCCGCTTCCGCCACGGCATATCGCTGCTGGCGCGGAGCTATCCGGACATCCCCTTCGTGCCCGCCTATCTGCACGGCCTCGGCAAGAGCCTGCCACGCGGCGAATGGCGGTTCGTGCCCTTCGCCTCGGAGGCGCATATCGGCGCGGCGCTCAGGGTCTCCGACGGGGACGGCGCGCAGATGGCGGAACGGCTGCAGAATGCGGTGGAGAGGATGGCGGGCGAAGCGCGGCTCAGCGGTTTCGTGGCGGACTGAGCTTGCGGTGCCGCGAAGCCTGTTCTTACGACATCCTGCTCGACCTCTTCACCGAGGACGGCCGCTGGTTCGCCTGATCCGCCGATGCCCTGGCGCGCGCCGGCGACGCCGCGCGCCTTGTTATCAATCCGATCGTCTATGCGGAAATCTCGGTCCGTTTCTCGGAAATGGAGGAACTGGACGAACGCCTCCTGTCGGCTTCGGTCGGCCGCGAGGCGATCCCCTTCGAGGGTGCATTCCTGGCCGGCAAGGCGTTTCGCGAATACCGGCGTCGCGGCGGCATCCGACGTTCGCCGCTCCCGGATTTCTTGATCGGTGCGCATGCGGCGGTCAGGGGCTATGCCCTGCTGATCAGGGACGCCGGGCGCTACCGCAGCTACTTCCCGCGGCTCCCTGTCATCGCGCCCGACTGAGGCGTGAGGTCTACTTGACGTCGAGCCAGCGGCCGGACTTGCCCGACTTGATGATCGCGTCGCACACCCTGGTGGTCTCGAGCGCTTCCGCAAATGTCGGCGAGGCGGGCTTGCCGGTCTGGAGGCCTTCGAGGAAGTCGGCGATCGCGTGGACGAAGGAGTGCTCGTAGCCGATCGTCAGGCCGGGCACCCACCACTTGCCGAGATAGGGATGCTCGCCGTCGGTGACGAGGATCGACGTCCAGCCGCGCAGCTGTCCCTCCACCGAATGGTCGAACCACGCCACCCGGTTGAGGTCGTGCAGGTCCCACATGAATGAGCCGTGCTCGCCGTTGATCTCCAGCGTGTAGAGCGCCTTGTGGCCGCGGGCATAGCGGGTCGACTCGAAAAGGCCGAGCGAGCCGTTCTTGAAATGCGCCATCACCGCCGCGGCATCGTCGATGCCGACATCCTTCATCTTGCCGGTGCCGGCGTCCTTGCGCTTCTTGACGAAGGTCTCGGTCATCGCCGAGAGGTCCTTGATCGGGCCGTTGATCCACATCGCGGTGTCGATGCAGTGGGCGAGGAGATCGCCGGTGACGCCCGAGCCCGCGGCCTCGACATCGAGCCGCCAGGTGCCGGCGCCGCCCTGTGGCACGTCCGGAGAGATCGTCCAGTCCTGCAGGAAGTTGGCGCGGTAGTGGAAGATCTTGCCGAGCCGGCCGGAATCGACGA
>NZ_JAGRLA010000164.1 GCF_020442045.1 Bauldia sp.
ACTGGCTCGGCGCGATGCGGACGCTGGAGGCGAATGTGCGGGCTGGCGTGATCGACAAGCCGGCCGCCCAGCACAAGCGCGCGGCGCTGCTGACCGCCCGTGCCATGGAACTCGAAGCCGGCGAGCCGATGGAGGCGCGCGCGGCTGCGCTCGAGGCGCATCGACTCGATCCGTCGCTGGTGCCCGCGGCCGTGGTCGGCAGCCGCCTGCTCAGCCGTGCGAGCGATTACCGTCGCGCCGCCCGCGTCCTCGAGGCGACCTGGAAGGCCGAACCCCATCCCGATATTGCCGATGCCTATGCGACCGTGCGGCCGGGCGATTCGGTTCGCGACCGGCTGAAGCGGATGCGCCGCCTCGTGGAATTGCGCGCCAACCATCCAGAAGGCGCCAAGGCGATCGCCCGTGCCGCGATCGATGCGCTCGACTGGACGGCGGCGCGCGACGCGCTCGACGGGCAGGTGAAGGCCGGGCCGAGCGAAGCCGTCTGCCTGCTGATGGCGGAGATCGAGGAGCGCGAGCATGGCGACGAGGGCAAGGTGAGGATGTGGCTTGCCCGTGCCATCAACGCGCCCCGCGACCCGGTATGGATGGCCGACGGGCAGATACTCGACCACTGGATGCCGGTCTCGCCGGTGTCGGGCGAGGTCGGCATCGTCGCATGGAAGGTTTCGCCCGAAGTACCGCCGTCGCGGGTCGCCCTGCAGATCGAGGCGGACCTCGCCATCGAGCGACAGACATCGATCGACGCCGTGGAGACGCCGCGGATCGAGGCGAAGCCGGTGGCCGTTCCCGAGCCCGCGCCGGTGGAAGATGTCGAGCCGGTCGAGCCGGCGGAAGTCGTGGCCGCGCCACCGGAGGCGCCGGCGCCTGAGGTTGAAGTCGAACCCGAACCCGAACCCGCCGTCGCGACGGTCGAAGCAACGCCGGAAGAAGTCGCCCCGTCCCGAGGCGGCGACGGGGCCAAGCCGCAAGAATCCGCGGCCAGGACGGAGCCGGAACCTGAGCCGGCGTCGGAGCCCGGGCCCGAGCCGTCGCCCGACGAAATCGTCTCCGAGACGGCCGAGGCGAAGGAGGAGGTTGACGGGGAACCGGTCGAAGAGGAGCCGGTCGTGCCGCCGTCGCCCGACGATCCCGGTCCGATGCCGGACGGCGATGACCTTGAAGCGCCGAAGCGCCGTTTCCGGTTGTTCTGATCCCGCGGGTCCTTTAACGGTCGGGAGGTTTGGGCTTGGGGGCGCCGGATGGTGACCGACAGTCCCGCAATGCATTCACGTAGCCGTGGGAATGCCTGGTCATGGATGAGGGGTGTCGGGCCAGATCCGATCGCGGCATCGCAACGACTGCCTTCGTCGCGGGCCTGCTGGCGATGATCGCGGAGGCCGGCGCCGGCGACACGCTGGTGCCGGACCTGACGATCGGCAACGAAGCATTCAACCTCGGCTTTTACGGACAGGTCGATACGGGCGTGCTCCATGCCGACGACGGCAGGGACGGCCGTTGGTATGTGCCTGCCGGCAACGGTAACTCGTCGACGCGCTTCGGCATCCTTTTCCATGCCGGAGAGCCCGGCCATGCCAGTTTCGGCGCGAATTACGAGTTCGAATACGATGCCTTCTCGACCAAATACCTCAACCAGGAAAACGACGGCGACCCCGACTGGAATCGGTTCCTGACCCGCAAGGCCGAGATATTTGTCGACAGCCGGCTGGGCAAGCTGTGGTTCGGCCAGGGGAGCATGGCCTCCGACCAGACGGCCGAGGTCGACCTCTCCGGAACCACGGTGATCGGCAACTCGAATGTCAGCGACCTTGCCGGCGGGCAGCTCTTCGCGGTCAAGGGGGGCGGTCTCAGCGGCTTCAGCGTCAAGGACGTCTTCACCAACCTGGACGGGGTCGGGCGCAAGCTGCGCGTGCGTTACGACACGCCGACCTTTGCCGGTTTCACGCTCTCGGGCTCCTACGGGACCCAGGTCATCCCGGAACCGACCGATGTCGACGAATGGGACGCGGCGCTCCGCTATGCGGGGGAATTCGGAGCCTTTCGGGTCGCCGGCGCGGTCGCCTATTCCGGCAAGGGCCGCGAGCGCCGTCCCTATGGCGTCTATGACGGATCGGTTTCCCTCCTGCATGTTCCAAGCGGACTCAGCCTGACGGCGGCGTCGGGCCACAATGACCGCAAGGACGACTCGGATCGCGCCTATACCTACGCCAAGATCGGCTACCAGAGGGATTTCTTCGCGGTCGGCGCCACGGCGTTGTCCGCCGATGTCTATAGTGGGAGCGGCATCCGCATCGCGCATTCGAGCGGCTCGTCCTGGGGCCTCCAGGTCGTCCAGAATTTCGACTATTGCCAGACCCAGCTGTATCTCGGGTATCGCGAATACGACTACGAGGACCGCGAGGCCGGCTACAAACCGCTGCGCGCCCTGCTGACCGGAGCGCGGGTCAAGTTCTAGGATCGACGCGGTGCGACCGGCGGCCGCCCCCTTGTCGCTGCTTACGGTCTTTCTGGTCCTTGAACCTTCGGATGCTTGCCGGTATCAATCGCGCTGGGAAGCCGCTTTAGCTCAGTTGGTAGAGCACATCATTCGTAATGATGGGGTCGCGTGTTCGAGTCACGCAAGCGGCACCAATCCTCCTACCCGCGTGGAACGGCCGCCCTGCAGGGGGCGCTGACGCGGCACGCGGTCTCCGGCGACCGGCGCTACCGCGCCCCGAGCTCCCGCCACAGGTCGTCGCGGGGTTCGTAGCCGGTCAGCCGCGTCGTCGTCTCGATATCCCACGGCATGCCGGTGTTCCGCGACATGCCGTTGACGATGATGCCGGGGCCCGGCCATGGCGCGGCGCCGGCGAGGATGGTCCGCTCGACGAGGTGGACGAAGTCCCGGTTCGAAAGCCACATGTTGCGGAACCACCGCAGGTCGCGCTCGCCCTCGGCGTCGCGCTCGGCATCGACCGGCTCGATGAAGCCGGTGGCGCTGATCGTCTCCGGCCGGTTCTCACCCGGCTGGCACCAGCCGATCCGGATGGCGACGGTCGAAAGCGCGCCGTCGGAATCGAGCGCCGCTTCCCGGCAGGCACGCTCGCCGGCGAATTTGGCGACGGCATAGGCGATCGAGTTCGAATAGGTGCCGTCCGCGCCGCGGGTGCGGGTTCCGGGCAGCGGCGGGGTCGCCGCGTCGAGCGATCCCGGCGCCAGCGTCCCGGAAACCTCCTTGTAGCCGCCCATCACGTGATTCGACGAGGCGAAGACGAAACGCGGAACGCCCGCCCGCCTCGCGGCATTCAGCATCCGCAGCGTCAGGTCGATGCTGATCGCGGAATCCGTCCAAGTGGCGTCGGGGTAGGGATTCTGGGCGGCGAGGTGGACGACCGCGTCGATTCCTTCAAGCGCCGCCGCGAGGCGATGGTCGCCGTGATCGACGATATCGCACGGAACGGCCGTGACCTTGGGACCCGCCTCGAGCCCGGTCTGTGGCCCGTGCACGAGTCCGACGACCTCCGCGCACCACCCACAGCCGGCGAGATGCCGCGCGACCTTGCTGCCGAGGTTGCCGTTCGCGCCGGTGACGAGCACTCGTTTCGGCGTTGAAGTCATAGGTGGTCTCCTCCGGCGTGTGGTCGACGACATTGGCATATATCACCGCCGGAATCCGCCCCGCCGGGGGCTCGCTCCGCCTCAGCTCAACCGCGTCAGGCCCTCGATCGTGTCGCGGATGATCGTCTCGACGCGCTTGCGGTCTTCGCCTTCGATCGCGAGGCGCGGCGGCCGCACCCATTCCGGCGCGCCACAGACGAAATGCTCGGCGAGCTTGATGTATTGCACGAGCTTGACGTCGGTATCGAGGTGGAAAGCCGGCGTCATCAACCGGTACATCGGCAGGGCGGTCGCCAGGTCGCCGTCGCGGCCGGCGTTGAAGAGCTTCACGCATTCGGCCGGCCAGGCATTGACCATGCCGGAGACCCAGCCGGTGACGCCGAGCGCCAGGCTCTCGAGGATGAGGTCGTCGACGCCGCAGAAGACCGCATAGCGGTCGCCGAAGGCGTTGTAGAGATCGGTGATACGGCGGATGTCGCCGCTCTCTTCCTTGATGCAGACCAGCGTCTCGACGTCGGCGAGCGCTTCCAGAATCGGCACGTCGACATCGACGCCATAGGCGATCGGGTTGTTGTAGATCATGATCGGCAGGTCGCTCGCCGTGGCGACGGCCCGGTACCAGGCGACGGTCTCGCGACGGTCGGTGCGGTAGATGATGCTGGGGAAAACCATCAGGCCTTCGGCGCCGAGCGCCTTGTAATTGCGGGCGGCGGCCGTGGCGTTGCCGGTCGATCCTTCGGCGAGCCCGCAAAGCAGGGGCACGCGGCCGCTGACCACCTCGGAGGCAGCCGTCACGACGGTGTCGCGCTCCGCCTGGGTGAGCGAGGCATTCTCGCCCAGCATCGGCAGGACGATGACCCCCGCAACGCCGTTGGCGACGACGCGGTCGATGCTGGCTTGCGTCGCGGCGACGTCGAGCGCGCCGTCGGCCTTCAGCTTTGTCGTGATCGCCGGAAACACGCCGGTCCAGGTCATCTTGTCGATCCTTCTCTCTATGAGGGTGAGGTCGCGTCAGTGGCGGTAACCGGGCTCTTCGGCATCGAGCTGGCGCTTGATGCTCTCGAGATGGAGCCGGGCCGACTCGGCTTTCTCGCCCATCATCTGCCGGCAGGTCGTCTCGGCGGTCTCCCTGTCGACGGGAAGGATCGGCCTGCCGGTCGACATCGCCAGCACCTGCACCTGGCAGGCGCGCTCCAGGTAGTAGAGATCGTCCCATGCCTCGGCGATCGTGTCGGCCAGCACCATGACGCCATGGTGCTTCATGAAGATGATGTCGGCGTTGCCGGTCGCGGCCGCGATGCGGTCGCCCTCGGCCTCGTCGAGGGCGAGGCCGTTATAGTCGTTGTCGACCAGGGTCCGGCCGTAGAATTTCAGCGCGCTCTGCCCGGCATAGATCAGCGGCTCGCCCTCGGTCATTGTCAGGGCGGTGGCATAGGGCATGTGGGTGTGGAATGCGGCCCGGGCGCGCGGAATGTGCTTGTGGAGCCGCGCGTGGATAAAGAAGGCGGTGGCTTCGGGCACGCCGTCGCCAGCGATCACCGAGCCGTGGAAATCGCAGACCAGCAGGCTCGACGCGGTTACCTCGCCGAAGGCACGGCCCAGCGGATTGACGAGAAACAGGTCGTCATAGTCCGGCACGACGGCCGAGAAATGGTTGCAGATGCCCTCCTGCAGGCCGACCCGCGCCGCCATCCGGAAACAGGCGGCGAGATCGACGCGCGCCGCCTGCACCGCAGCGCTGTCGAGGGCCGGTGTGTTGGAATGGGCCGAGGCAGGGACCTTTTCCGCACCGGAATTCTTGCCGAGAGATTGCGCCATTATTGTCCTCGATGACGGCAGCGGACCAGCTTGGCGCCGCTATGCCCGACGGATGGAAACGACCTTTTCCGAATAGGCCGGGGGGGCATGATCCAGGCTCTGGCATTCCGCCGGCAGGCCCGCGTCCCAGCGGCGGAAGTCGACGACCAGGCGCTGCCGCTCGACCAGCGCCAGTTCCGCCATCGGCGGCAGCACGCGGCGCCATTCCGGATCCTCGAGCTCGGCGGCGACCACGGCCTTGGTCGACGGGATGAACGGCGCGCGCGTGACGATCGCGTCGCCGGCGAGGACGAGAGGCAGGTAGCGCCTGCGGTCGTAGGCGGTCGGCGCGTCCACCATCGCCCGCAGCAGGCGCGGCATGATGTTGCCGAGGCCGCAAATGGTGCCGCGCAGGCCGGTCGCCAGCAGGTCGGGCAGATCGACCTCGGTGCCGGTGAAGACGGAGAGATGCGAGAAGCGCCGGACCAGCATCTGCGTATAGTCGGCGTCGCCGCCGCTGTCCTTCACGCCGGCGATCGTTCCCGGATAGCGCTCGTCGAGCCTGCGGATGACGCCCGGTGTCACCGGTACGCCGGAAATGCCCGGGAAATGGTAGAGATAGAGCCTGAGGGCCGGACGCGCGACACGGTCGACGATTGTCCTGAAATACTGGAAGGTGCCGTCCTCGGTGATGCCATCCCGGAAGGCGCAGGGCGGCATCAGCAGCACTCCGTCGACGCCGGCATCCGTGGCGTGTTGGCAGAGGCGCGTGACGTCGGGGACGGGCAATGCGCCGATCGAGACGATGATCCTGGCCGGGTCGATCCCCCCCGCGATCACCGCGTCAAGGGCCGTCAGCCTGTCGTCGACGGAAAGCGACAATCCCTCGCCGGTGGTGCCGAAAAGCGCGATCCCGTCGCATCCCGTTTCCAGCAGTTGCCTGGTTCGCGCGATCAGCCGCGCATGGTCCGGCCGGAGGTCGCGATCCACTGGCGTCGTGATCGCCACCATGAGGCAATTCCGGGAAGGAAGGTCTGACATTACTCGGTCTCGCACGGGCCACGGCGGCACGATCCCGCGGCCGTTGCCACAAGGCAAGATTGATTGCCGATTGTCAACATTTTGCTTGACGGAGTCGGTCCCCTGCGGTGACCTAGCGCCTGAAATGCGGGAATCCCGTTGGGTGAGGGCCTGTCAACCAACTGAAATAAATAAGAAAAATCCTTAAGGTCGAGAGTCTCGCCTTCGCGGCTGGACTGTGTGTTCGCGGTGCCGGCGCCCCGGGCGCGAGACCCGGGGTTGAAGAGCGCGCGGCCCGCCGTGACCCGGTGCGGCGGCGGTCACCGCGGAACGGCCCGGAGCCGAACGAAACGACGAGGAATCACCGGCGTCGGGATGGTCCCGGCACGCCGGCAAGGAAGGAACGAGATGTCGGGGATGAAGGAACTGGTCAAGGGGACCGACCGCTATCGCCACTACGTCAACGGCGAATGGGTGTTGTCGACCGTCAAGGAATGGCTCGAGGTCGAGAACCCGGCGACCGGCGACGTCATCGCCTCGGTCCCGCGCGGCAGCGAGGAGGACGCCGACCGTGCCGTCGTCAGCGCCCATCGGGCGCAGCCGGCCTGGGAGGCGCTGCCGCCGATCGAGCGCGCCGAACTCCTCAAGACGCTCGGCCGCCTGATCCTCGAAAACCGCGAGCGGCTGGCCCAGGTGGTCATCGCCGAGCAGGGCAAGCCGCTCCAGGAAGCGCGCGGCGAGATCGAGGGGGCGGCCCTCTATCTCACCTATGCCGCGGAAGAGGCGCGCCGGATCACCGGCGACATCATCCCGTCCGACAATCCCGACGAGCAGATCTGGATCGAGCGCGTCGCCCATGGCGTCGTCATCGCGCTCACCGCCTGGAACTATCCGGCCGCCCTGATGTGCCGGAAGATCGGGCCGGCGCTGATCGCCGGCAACACGGTCGTGGTCAAGTCGCATGAGGGGACGCCGATCTCGGCGCTGGAGATCGCCCAGCTCTCGGCCCAGGCGGGCTTCCCGCCCGGTGTCATCAACGTCGTCAGCGGCACCGGGGAGGGGCTTGGCCAGGCGCTGGTCAGGCATCCCCTGACCCGCCTGGTCACGCTGACCGGCAGCGTCCGCGCCGGCAAGGCGGTTTTCGCCGCGGCGGCCGACGGGCTGAAGGTCCTGCGGCTCGAGCTCGGCGGCAAGGCCCCGTTCATCGTCGCCGAGGATGCCGATATCGGCGCCGCCGTCCGCGCCGCCGTCGTGTCGCGCTTCGAGAATTGCGGCCAGATCTGCATCTGCAACGAGCGCATGTATCTCCACGAGAAGATCGCCGACGAATTCCTCGACAAGTTCGTCCAGGCGGTGAAGGGGCTGAAGGTCGGCGACCCGACGAAGCTGGTCGATGTCGGCCCGAAATTCAGCGGCCCGGAGCTCGACAAGGTCGAGGCGATGGTCGATGCCGCCACCGCCGCGGGAGCGTCGGTGCTGACCGGCGGCAAGCGCCTCAGCGAAGGCGAATTCTCGCGCGGCCACTGGTTCGACCCGACCGTCCTCAAGGTCGACGACAATGCGATGCAGATCATGCAGGACGAGGTCTTCGGCCCGGTCGTCCCGGTGATGACGGTCACCGATTTCGACGAGGGGCTGCGGCTTGCCAACGAGAGCCGATACGGTCTCTCGGCCTATGTCTTCACCAAGGACCTTCGGCGGATGATGCGGCTCATCCGCGAACTGAGGTTCGGCGAAATCTACGTCAATCGCGGCGGTGGCGACGTGGTCCATGCCCACCATGCCGGCATGCGCGACAGCGGCCTCGGCGGCGAGGACGGCAAGTACGGCCTCGAGGGCTATTTCCAGAAGAAGACGATCTACGTCAACTACGCCTGAGGAGGGACGTTCGCTGCCGTACAGGGAGCCACCTTTGGGAGGCACTCCGGAACCATTTGGATAAAATGAAAAGAGCCCCAGAAATTCGCAATGAGAACGACGACATTGGATTCTGTGCGGCCCTCCGTTTCGCCGATTGTACAATGCGCCTTCAAGTACACTCCTCCATCGGGGCTGCTAATCACCGTTGAGAAGCCGTGAGTGGGGACAAAGCCCCCAACCAGAACGTCGTTGCTGTCTTTGTATCCGTATTTCACTTTACGGGCATTTCCGGGATCAAAAAACTTCACGGATCGATTGGCAGGGACGAGAATACGCGTGTCGTTGCTCACGGGAGTCAAATGGACGCAATAGGCGTCACCAGTGAGATCACTCTTTGACAACAATACGCCGGCCGCCACCGCGACGACTGCAGTAAATGCCCAAGTCGGCGTCTTCGTTACGAACTCATGCCCTATGTCCCGCCAGATCGGCATTTCAACCCCCAAGAGCATTTTCGTTTCGCCAGATCATCTACCCTTGATAGTAGTGCATCCTGCAACAGGAATGCGAACGTTGAGGCATTCGAACGATCTTGGAGACCACTATTCGGGCTGCGAGGCATAGGCCGAATAGGCCGAGTAGGCCATCCAGCCGCAGTCAATCGGGATGGTGGTGCCGGTGACGGCGCTCGCCGCGTCGGAGCAGAGGAAGTAGACCACCTCGCCGACCTCGCGCGGCTCGACGAAACGACGCAGCGCGGTCTTGTCGATCACCGCTTTCGGGTCGCGCGCGCCGCTGTCGATCCGCGCCTGCATGGCCGGCGTCAGCGTATAGCCGGGCGCCACGGCGTTGACCCGCACGCCCTTGGTGCCGAATTCGGCCGCCATCGTCTCGGTCATCGACTTCAGCGCCGCCTTGCCCGGCGCGTAACCCGCCTGGGGCGAGGCGCGGAAGCTGGTCAGCGAGCACATGTTGATGATGCTGCCACGGCCGGCCCCGGTCATGCGGCGGCCGAAGGCCTGGTTGACGAGCATGGTACCCCGCACATTGACCGCCCAGAGGCGATCGAACTCGGCGATGTCGAGCTCGGTGATGCGGACCGCGTTCTGCAGGATGCCGCCGGAATTGACCAGCGCATCCACTATATCGACCTCGGCATAGACCGCGTCGGCGAAATCGGCGACGGCCTCCCCGTCCGAGACGTCGACGACGAGGAACCGGCAGTCGCCGCCGCGGCCGCGGATGCGTTCGGCGACAGCCTCGCCCCGCTCCAGGTTGACGTCGCCGATGACGATCCGCCAGCCGCCGGCCGCGAAGCGGTCGACACAGGCTTCGCCGATGCCGCTGGCACCGCCGGTGATCACCGCGGTTCTCGTCTCGCTCATCGCCTGTCCTTTTCTCTTTCGTCCCGCATTCCGTCCCGTCGGGCCGCGGTTCCGGCGACGTCGATGGTCACGCCGTCGGCGGCAAATACCACACCATGCCGTATTTCGGCGTAGTTGCCGCTGATCTTGCCGTTGCGCAGATCCTCGGTGATTGCGCCGAGATCCCGCTCCAGCGGATCGCCGTTGCCGCCGCCGCCGGCCTGCTCGTGGCGGATCACCGTATCGCGGCCGACGAGCCGGGTGAACTTGCCGGGGAGTTCGGTGCGCCGTCCATCCGGATCGAGGATGTTGCGCGACGGCGTGCCGGGCTCGCCGCCGAAAAGGCCATAGGGCAGGGTCGCCGTCCGGTCGGCCCGCACCTGGAGGATCGTGTCGTCGGCGAGGATGCGATACTGGCGCGACAGCCCCAGTCCGCCGCGGAACCTGCCGGCGCCGCAGGAATCCGGCCGGAGGGCATATTCCTCCATCCGCAACGGATAGCGGGCCTCGAGCGTTTCGATCGGCAGGTTCGACATGTTCTGCGCCGGGTTGGTGATGCCCTCGACGCCGTCCTTGTCGCGGCGTCCGCCCCAGGCGCCGTTGATCATGTCGACCAGGATGAAGGGCTCGGCGGTCTGCTTGTCATAGCCGCCGATCGCGATCACCGTGTTGCCGCCTTCGCCGGCGGCCATGATCCGCTCGGGCGCGACCTTTGCCAAGGCGCCGAGCACGGCGTCGACGACGCGATAGCCGGTCAGCGCCCGCGCGGCGACCGGCGCCGGCATGTCGGGATTGAGGATAGAATGCTTCGGCGCCGTGACGGTGATGGCGCGGTAGACGCCGGCATTGTTCGGCACGTCCTGCGACAGGGCGCAGCGAACGGCGAGATAGGCCGACGACTTGGTGAAGGAGAAGGTGGCGTTGATCGCGCCGCGCACCTGCGGCGACGATCCGTCGAAGTCGACGACGAGGCTGTCGCCGTCGACGATGATCGCGCAGCAGATCGGGATCGGCGCGTCGGAGAAGCCGTCGCCGTCGATGTAGT
Organism: Bauldia sp.; assembly: GCF_020442045.1. GTDB lineage: Bacteria > Pseudomonadota > Alphaproteobacteria > Rhizobiales > Kaistiaceae > Bauldia. The sequence goes on from NZ_JAGRLA010000164.1 coordinate 10,684, forward strand.
CGGTGAAGCGGTAGGTGCCGTCCGGCCAGGCGGCGATCCCTTTCCGCGTCAGTTCCTCGCCATAGTCGAGCAGTGCGTCGAAATAGGCGTGGAGCTCGCGCTCCCCGTGCCGGGCGACGAGACGCCGGATCTCGCGCTCGCCGATGGTGCAGGCGGCAAGCTGCGCATCGAGGTCGCCCATCACCAGGTCGGGAACCCGGACATTCGTCCGGATCAGGTCGAAGAGGGTCTCGTTCGGCTCGCCACCCGCGTAGAGCCGCGACGGCGGGATGCGCAGGCCCTCCTGGAATATCTCCGTCGAATCCGCCGCGTTGGAACCGGGAACCCGGCCGCCCATGTCGCAGTGATGGGCGACGACGACGGAATAGCCCTGGAGCCTTTCGCCTTCGAAGACCGGCCTGATCATGAAGATGTCGGGAAGGTGCATCCCGCCGGCATAAGGGTCGTTGAGGATGAAGACGTCGCCGGGCCGGACGCTGCCGGCGAAGCGCGAGACGATGACCTCCATCGCGTCGGGAACCGCGCCGAGATGCAGTGCGACGGTCTTCGCCTGGCTGAGGATCAGCCCGTTGCGATCGCAGAGCGTCGCCGAATAGTCGAGCACGTCGCGGACGATCGGCGAGCGCGCGGTGCGCATCACCGTTCCGGCCATCTCGTCGACGATCGTATCGAGCGCGCTCTTGAGCACCGCGAAGGTGATCGGGTCGATCCGGACCGGCTCCGTCCCTGCCGCCGCATCTGCTTCAGGCATCGATCGTCACCACCACATTGCCGGCAGGGTCGGTGCCGGCGGTCGCGCCGGGGGGGACGATGATCGTCGTGTCGGCGCTCTCGATCGCCAGTGGCCCGGTGACCGGTCCGGCAAAGCCGTCGCGGTCGAAGATCGGCGTATCCCGCCATCCGCCGCCGCGCTCGAAATAGACCGGCCGGGTCCGTTCGGCCGGCCGCTGCCCCGCTTCCGTCACCGTTTCCGGCGCCCGTTGCCAGATATCGGCGGTGCCGGCCGCTATGCTCGCCGTCAGCCGCATATTCACCGCCTCGACGCCGTCCCGCGACACGTAGCCATACATCTCGCGATAGAGCTCGAGGAAGCGCGGCCGCAAGGCGCCGATCTCGTCCTCCAGCCGGTCGGGATCGAAGGGAACCTGCAGCTCGGAATCCTGGCCGGCGAAACGGAGGTCGATCTCGAAGCCGAGACCGATCGCATCCCGGTCATGCCCCCGCGCCGAAAGTTCGCGGATCGCTTCGTCGGCGAGGTCCCGGGTCATCGCCTGCAAGGTCGCCGGCTCGATCCGGTCGAGCGGCTGTTGGAGGCTGCGGATCAGGAAATGCTCGATTGCCCCGGAGAGCATGCCCATCGCGGTGAAGACGCCCGGCGCGGGCGGGAAGAGCACTTCGGGCATGTTGAGGATTCGCGCCAGGTCGCAGGCATGGTTGGGGCCCGACCCGCCATAGGCGAGGAGCTTGAAGTCACGCGGGTCGAGGCCGCGCTCGATCGTTACCGCGCGGATGGCGCGGGCCATGTTGGCGTTGGCGATGGCGCGGATGCCGAAGGCCGCCTCCTCGATCGAAAGGCCGAGCGGATCGGCGACATGGCGCGCGATCGCGGTCCGTGCGGCGTCGACGTCGAGCATCATCGAGCCGCCGGCGAGCCGGTCGGGCAGGAAGCCGAGGACGAGATTGGCGTCCGTCACCGTCGGCTTGTCGCCGCCAGTGCCGTAGCAGGCCGGGCCGGGATCGGCGCCGGCGGAGATCGGGCCGACGCAGGTCAGCCCGCCGTCGTCGACATAGGCGATCGAACCCGATCCGTTGCCGATCTCGGCGACATCCACCGTCGGCACGCGCATCATGTAGCCGCCTGCCTTGATGAAACGGCTCGGCGTCGAGATGCCCGAACGGAACTCGTACTCGGTGGTGCGGCTCAGCTTGCCGTCCTTGACCAGCGATGCCGAGGCGGTGGTACCACCCATGTCGAAGGCGACGAGGTCCGGCGCCTTGATCCGGGTGCCGAGGTTGCCGGCCCCGGCGACACCCGCCGCACGGCCGGAGGAAATGAAGAAGACCGGCTTCTCCTGGGCAAGGGCCGCCGGCGCCAAGCCGCCGTTCGAGTTGCTGACGAAAAGCGGCGCGTCCAGTCCCATGGCCTTCAGCCCGTCGGCCAGGGAAACGAGATATTCGCGGAGCACCGGCAGGACATAGGCATTCACCACCGTCGTCGACGTCCGCTCGTATTCGCGCTGCTCGGGAAGCACCGCGACCGAGGTGGTCACGGCGATCTCCGGAAACCGCTCGCGCAGGATCGCCTCGGCTTCGCGTTCATGCGCAGGATTCCGGTAGGAATTGAGGAAGCAGATCGCGACCGACTCGATGCCTTCCGCCTGGAGGAAGGCGCCGACGTCGAGAAGTTGCTGCCCGTCCAACAGAGCGATGACCGCGCCATTGGCGGCGATGCGCTCGCTCACCTCGTAGCGCCAGTGGCGCGGAACCAGCGGCTCGGGCTTGTCCCATGACAGGTCGAACATGCCTGGCGTGCGCAGCCTGCCGATCTCGAGCACGTCGCGGAAGCCGCGCGTGGTGACCAGCGCGGTGCGACCGCCACGCTTCTGGAGGATCGCATTCGACCCGACCGTGGTGCCGTGCAGGACGCTGACGATGTCGTTCGCCTCCAGCCCGGATTCTTCCAGCGCCAGCCGGATGCCGGTGAGTACGGCCTGCTCCGGTCGAAGCGGAGTCGATGGCGTCTTCCTCGAGACGGTCCGGCCACGGTCGGTGAAGAGAACGATGTCGGTGAAGGTGCCGCCGATGTCCACCCCGATCCGGCCGGTCTCGCGCATGCCAGTTTCCCGTGAGGAGGGCGAACCCTTGTCGATCGGAGTTTATTGTCAGCAATCGACAAAACTGTCAATTGAGATGAATGTCCGCGGCGATATCCTGGCGTAACTTTGTCGTTGTTTTTCAGTAAGTTAGGCCAATGTGGTCGATTGACGATAGTCTATTGACGATTGTCGACTATCTTTCTATCGTTGATGGCGCATGGGGTTACGGACCCGTCTTGCCGGTGGCGGCATGCGGCGGTGCCCGATGCGCTTCCGGGGCGGCCGTGCCGGTTCCGCGCATGGCGATGCCGATGAGCCGTTCCCGCACCTCTCGGGGGAGGTATGATGCACTGGATTTTCCGGCGATGAGCGGGGAGCCGCTCCCGACACAGGTTCATGCCGCGTCGTGGAGGATTTGGCGTTGAGCACGCTGACCAGCCTCAAGACCCAGGAGCGTCTGCTCGACCGCCAGGCCGCGAACAGCATCCGCGAGCAGATCGTCAACCGGATCATGCCGCCGGGCCATCGCCTGCTTGAGGCGGTGCTGGCCAGCGAGCTGGAGGTCTCCCGCGGCACGATCCGCTCGGCGCTCATGCAGCTTTCCAACGAGGGCCTCGTCCGGCAGGTCGCCTTCACCAAATGGGAAGTCGCGCCGGCCTCGGTGTCGGAGGCGTGGGAGCTCTACACATTGCGCGGCGCGCTTGAGGGCCTGGCGGCGAGCCTCGCCGCCGAATACGCCTCGCCGGCCGAGCGCAAGGTCCTGACCCAGGTCTTTGCCGAACTCGAGGCCGCGGCGAAAGCCGAGCAGCGCGAGGCGGCGGCCGATGCCGACTTCAAGCTCCACAAGACGATCGTCGCGATGTCGGGCCACAAGCGCCTGATCCGCGACCACGAGCGCATCATCCTGCAGGTGCGTTTCCAGATGACGCATATCGGTTTCGTTCCGCGCGATCCGAAGGACCTTATCGACGACCACCGCGCGCTGACCGAGGCGGTGGTCGGTGGCGATATCGAACGGGCCGAACAATTGGCCCGGACCCACAACAGCGCGGAGATCAGACGCCTTCTCGCCGCCAATGCCAGACCGCCATCGGAGGCGGTCCGGCGTCAGAATAAAAAGGGAGAACGAGAATGACTGACCAGAAGAGGAAGTCCCCGCATCTCACCCGTCGCCACGTATTGGCCGGGGCCAGTGCGGCGATGATGATGTTCGCCGTGACCGGAGACGGCTTCGCCCAGGACAAGAAGGTCATCCGCATTTCGACCCCTTCGAATGATGCGGAGTGGCAGGCCAAGGGTCTGGCCAAGTTCAAGGAGCTCGTCGAAGCCAACTCCGATACCCTCGAAGTCGAGATCCACCTCAACGCCACCCTGTTCGACCAGGGCACCGAGATTCCGGCGATGCAGCGCGGCAATCTCGAGGTCGGCATGATCTCGCCCCAGGATGTCGCGAGCTATATCCCGGAATATTCGATCTTCACCGCCGGCTATCTGCTTCGCGACGCGGAGCACATGCACAAGGTCTACGACGACAGCGACGTCGCCGAGGAATACCGCCAGCGGGTCCACGACGACATCGGCGTCGAGATCCTCGGCTCCCAGTATCTCGGCACGCGCCATGTCATCCTGCGTGAGCTGAAGGACGTCCAGACGCCGGACGATCTCAAGGGCCTGAAGCTCCGGGTTCCCGGCTCCGATACCTGGCAGTTCCTTGGAAAGGCGCTTGGCGCCAATCCGACGCCGATCGCCTTCGACGAGGTTTATCTGGCGCTGTCGACCGGTACCGTCGACGGCCTTGAAAACCCGATCGCCGACATGATCGCCGCCAAGTTCGACGAGGTCAGCAAGCAACTCGTCCTCACCGGCCACATGGTGGCGCCGCTCTTCTTCGCCATGTCGTCCGAATTCTGGGACGGCCTGACCGACGAGGAGAAGGCGGTCGTCAGGGAAGCCGTCGCCGCCCAGTCGGCGCTGGTCGACGAGGGGACGCTGGCCACCGAGGCGGATGGCGTCGCGCTGCTCGAGAGCCATGGCATGAAGGTGACGACGCCGGATCTCGACGCCTTCCGGACGCATGTCCAGCAGGAATATTTGAACAGCGACTATGCCAAGGAGTGGCCGGAGGGGCTGCTCGACCGGATCAACGCCCTCTAGGCGGCGATCCTTTTTTCCGGCCCGGACGGAAGGTCCGGGCCCTTTCTCCCGCGCGAGCGCGGCCGGGCGGATATCCGCCGGGCCACGTTCCCGCCCCGGAGTTCGGTCTTGCAGCGCGCGACACGCTTTTTCTCGAACGGCATCGAAGTCCTGAGCGTTCTCGCCTTCGCGGCGCTGTTCATCATCTTCATGGTTCAGATCTTCTATCGCTACATCCTGAACCATCCGCTTTCCTGGACACAGGAAGTCTCCGAGATACTCTATGTCTGGATCGTCTGCGTCGGCGCGGCGACGCTCGTCTCCGAGCGAGAGCACGTATCCTTCAGTCTCATCTATGCCTCGGTGCGGGCACCGACCCGCCGGATGTTCGCGATCATCGGCACCGGATTCGTCACGCTGGTCTTCCTGGCGACGCTGCCGGGCAACATCGACTACATCCTCTTCACCTTCCGGCAGAAGACACCGACGCTGCGCCTGCCGATGAGCGTGGTCTTCATCGCCTTCGGGGTCTTCATGGTGCTCGTCATCCTGAACGGGGTGGTGCGAATCTACCGGCTGACCCGGCCGGGTTGGGAGAAGCAGCCCTGACATGAGCCTCGCCGCGGTGATCATGTTCGCGCTGTTCCTCGGCGCCTGCGGCATCGGCGTCCCGATCGGCTTCTCCATGATCGCCTCGGGACTGGTCTATCTGCTGCTCGTCGGCGGCGACCTCGGCCTCGTCGCCGCCCAGGGCGTCCATGGCCTGTTCAAGTCGTTCATCCTGCTGGCCGTGCCGCTCTTCATCTTCGCGGCGGAGGTGATGACGGCGAGCAACATCTCCGACCGGCTGCTCCAGTTCGTGATGCTCGTCGTCGGCCGACTGCGCGGCGGGCTCGCCTATGTGAACATCGCGGTCAGCATCATCTTTGCCGGGATGAGCGGCAGCGCACTCGCCGACGCGGCCGGGCCCGGCAAGCTGATGATCGACATGATGACGCGGAACAACCGCTATCCGCGCGGTTTCGCCGGCGCCCTGACCGCCGCCTCGGCGACGATCGGGCCGATCATCCCGCCATCGATCCCGATGGTGATCTACGGCGCCATCTCCGGGACCTCGATCGGAGCGCTGTTTCTCGGCGGCGTGCTGCCGGGCTTGCTCATGGGCCTCGCCCTTTCGATCCAGGTCTTCATCGTCTCGCGGCGGCGCGGCTTCCCGGTCGAGGATCCGGTCCCTCTCAACATGGTCCGGCGCACGACCTTCCGGGCGATCCCGGCGCTGATGCTCCCGGCAATCCTGCTCGGTGGGATCTATTCCGGAGCCGTGACACCGACCGAAGCCGCGGCGGTTGCGGCAGCCTATGCGCTGCTGCTTGCCTTCGTCTATCGCGAGATGAACCCGCGGTCGCTCTACGCCTCGCTGCTCGGCTCGGCGCGGGCGACGGCGATCGTCGCGATCACCGTCATCGGCGCGCTGTTCATCAACTACGTCGTGGCGAGCGAGCGGATACCCGATGAACTCGGCAACTGGATCATCGGGCTCGGGCTCACTCCGGTCGCCTTCCTGCTTCTGGTCTCGGTCCTGTTCCTGATCCTCGGCGCGGTGCTCGACACGTTGCTGATGCTCCTGGTCATGGTGCCGATCCTGATGCCGTCGGTTCGCGCGCTCGATGTCGATCCGGTGCATTTCGGCGTCGTTGTCGTGATCGACATGATGATCGGTTTGATCACACCGCCTTATGGCGAGTTGCTGTTCCTGATCAGCGGCGTGTCGCGGATTCCGCTGGCCGAGCTGATCAGGGAATCCTGGGCCTTCATCCTGACCCTCGTCATTGCCCTGCTGGTCATCGTGCTGTTCCCGGATATCGTCCTCTTCATCCCGCGATCGGCCGGATATGCGGGCTAGACCTAGAGGGTGACGTCGACCCGCGCATCGCCATCGCGGTTCAGGACGTTGACCGATACGTCGGTGCCATAGCGCCGCAGCAGGATGTCGAGCCGGCTGCCGCCGACAGCCAGCGACCTGATATTCACCTCGTCGATGAAGGGCGGCAGCCGGGGCTGGCGGAAATGCACGGTGTTTTCGATGCAGTCGATCTCGATCCCGAGGCTTGCCTGCAGGAGAGCGAAGGGCGTGGCGCTGGCCCAGGCCTGCGGCGCGCAGGCCACCGGATAGAATGTCGGCCCCTTGCCGGCCACCCGCCTGAAACCGCAGAAAAGCTCAGGGAGACGGCGGAGGTCCATATAGGTCGCCGCGTCGAACATCCCGGCGAAGAGCCGCGACAGGTGGTCCTTGAAGCCGTGCCGCGCAAGGCCGAATCCGATCAGCGCGTTGTCATGGGGCCAGACCGATCCGTTGTGATAGGACATCGGGTTGTGGCGGGCCTCGGAATCGGCGATCGTCCGGATGCCCCATCCCGAGAAGAAGGTCTGGCTCATCAACTGGTCGGCAACCTGGCCGGCCCGCTCCTCCTCGACGATTCCGGTGAAGAGCAACTGGCCGGCGTTGGAAGAGCGTATGGCGCATGGCCGGCCCGTACCGTCGATCGCCATCGCATAGGTGCCGATATCCTCGCACCAGAAGGCGGTTTCGAACCGCGCCTTGAGGCGCTTGGCATCGCGAAGCAGTTCCCTGGCGCGCTGGCCATGCCCAAGGGCGGCGGCGATATTCGCGGCTTGGCGCCTGGCCGCGTAGACATATCCCTGCACCTCACAAAGGGCGATCGCGCCGGCCGCGTCGATGCCGTCCGCGTGGTAGGTGGAATCGGCGGAATCCTTCCAGCCCTGGTTGGCCAGCCCCTTGCTGTCGTCGCGGTGATAGACCGTGAAGCCGCTCCTGCCGCCCCGGGCATTGGCCTTGATCCAGGCGAGGGCGGCTTCGATATGCGGCCATAGCCTCGCGGCCGTGTCCAGGTCGCCGGTTCGCTCGAAATAGAGGCCGGCGAGGAGGACGAAGAGCGGCGTGCTGTCGACCGATCCGTAATAGCGTGCGAACGGAACCTCGCCGAGACCGGCCATCTCGCCGAAACGGGCTTCGTGGAGGATCTTTCCCGGCTCGGCTTCGGCAGCGGGGTCGGTTTCGGTCGCCTGGGTCGCCGCCAGATAATCCAGGACGCCCCTGGCCATGGCGGGGTCGATCCACAGCATCTCCATTGCGGTGATGATGGCGTCGCGGCCGAATGCCGTGCTGAACCACGGAATGCCGGCATAGGGGTAGGGGCCGTATCCGGTGTCGGTGACCAGCATATGCAGGTCGGCGACCGACCGGCCGAGGACCTCGTTGAAGACCTCGTTCGATGTCTCGATCGAGGCTCCGCGACCCATCGCTGCGCGAAGCGCCCGGCGCGCCTCGCGCATCGATCCCGAGAACCAGCGGGTTCGCGGATCCTCGCGGACCTCACCCTCCTCGCAATAGACGAGGCTGAAGACGGACGTCCGTTCGCCGGGCCGCAGTTCGAGGTCGAAGACGACGTGCCGGGCATCGATCCGCGACGGCGCCGGGTCGAAGCGCATCGAGGTGTGCCGGGCAACGCGGTCGAGGCCGAGATATCCGAAGACCACCCGGTCCGGCCCGACCTCGACATCGGTGCTGCCGCGTGCCTGCCGCTCATGGCCGCGAATCTCGAAGATGTCGGCGAAATCGGCGGCGAAGAGAAGCGCAAGGCGCAGGCGCTGGGTATTGCCGCCGAAATTGTGGACGCCAAGCCGTTCGTGACAGCCGGCGTTCCAGAGGAATTTGGAGCGGATGATGTGGATCGTGTCCTTCGGCAGGACAAGCGTGTTGCCGTCGAAGAAATCCGGGTTGGTGAGGTCGGCGGTCATCAACGCATTGTTGTCGAGGACCGTCGAACTGAGGAGCAGCGGCCGGCGACCATTGATGACGAGGCGCAGTTCGGAGAGATAGCGGGTATCGCGATGGAACAGTCCCTCCGGACTGCCATTGGCGGAGAGAATGTTGCCGTAGTGGTCGAAAACGCCGAAGGTATCGCCATGTTTCAGCGTCCTCGGCCGCCTTTCCTGGATCGAGGACGTCGCGGGAATGTAAAACTGAAGTGCCGGCTCCACCTCGCTGTCGGCCCACTCTTCCGCGGGATCGCCGGCTACCGGTTGCGTCATCCGACCATGGCTTTCATCTCCGCCGCGGGTGGCGGCAGCCCGATTCCCGTTGTCCTTGGCTATGCCGCATGCAACGACAGCAATGCCTGGGCGGGTAGCTTTCCGCCACCACGCTCCTCGGTCAATGCCTCGTAGACCTTGAGATAGTCGGTCGCCATCCGCGCCGCGGTGAATCGCTTCTCAAAGCGCCGCCGCACCAGGTGTCGATCGAGCGAAGCGGTCATGGCAACGGCATCGACGGCGGATTCGATATCGTCGACGATGAAGCCGGTGATCCCGTCGTCGATCACCTCGGGAACCGATCCGCAGGGCCAGCCGATAACCGGTGTGCCGCAGGCCATCGATTCGATCATGACGAGGCCGAAGGGCTCTGGCCAGTCGATCGGGAAGAGCATCGCGGCCGCCCGGCCGAGGAAGTCCTGCTTCCGGTCCTCGCCGATTTCCCCGATGAAGTCGACATGCGGCTGGTCGAGCAGCGGCGCGATGGTGGTTTCGAAATAAGGTCGATCCCCGACGCCGATCTTTGCCGCGATCTTCAGCGGAATGCCGGCCTGTTTCGCGATCTCGATCGCCCGGTCGACACCTTTCTCGGGCGATATCCGGCCGAGGAAGGCGAGGTAGCCGCCGTCACCGGAGCCGAGCCGGTAAAGCGACTTCGGGATGCCGTGATGGACCGTCGCTACCCAGTTCGCGTCGACGCCCCGTCGCTGCCCGTCCGATATCGAGACCAGGGGCATCTCGTCGAATTCGGCGAAGAGCGGCGGATAGTCCGGCAGGTCCATCCGCCCGTGCATGGTCGTCACCGAGGGGCGGGCCATGGCGCGAACGAGTGGATAATGCAGATTGTCGATATGGAAATGCAGGATATCGAACCCGGCGGCACGGCGGCGAACCCGCTCGAGCATGACCATGTAATGGGGAATCGGGTCCTCGACCTCGGGATCGAGGCGAAGGGCGGCCGGGCTGCAGGAGACAAGCTCGGCCATGGTTTCCGAATCGCCACTCGCGAAGAGGACGATGTCGTGGCCGAGCCGCACCAGCTCCTCGGTGAGGTAGGAGACGATCCGCTCCGTCCCCCCGTAGAGCTTCGGCGGGACGCTTTCGAACAGAGGCGCTATCTGGGCTATCCGCATCGTTTCCAGGCCATCCTGCGGCCCGAGCGTGAGGACGTGAAAGGAAATCCTGCCAGGAGTGATTTCGACTGGCGTCAAATGGACCACGATGTCGCCATCGATATCATTGATCCTCCTCAATATGGCGAGACTGCGCCGTCCCGGAGTGTCCTCCTCTGGGTCACGGGCGTCCGGGCGTCCGGCCGTCCGGATGCGGATCGGGATGAAGCGTGAGCGATGGTGAACTTGCCAACGGCGGCATGTCCGTGACATCAACCCCGATCCAGTGGTTTGTGGTCAGGTGATTGCCGGATGAAACGGTGGCTTATCCGCATTGTCGTGATTCTGGCGGTCGTCGAGGTTGTGTATCTCGCCGCGATCAACGTGGTCCTCAACCTGCCGGCGACCCAGGCCTATCTCAACCAGATGCGTCCCGAGCGCATCACCTATCACTGGGAGCGCGCGTGGAGCTGGATTCCGTTCCGTGTCCATGCCACCGGCCTCGTCCTCAACGGACAGTCCTGGGCCCAGCAGTTCGAGCTGTCGGCGCCGTCGGCTTCCCTGTCCTTCGGCATCCTGCCGCTCTTCGCCAAGACGATCCATCTCTACGACGTGGTCTCGGCCGACGTCTCGCTTCGCTTCCGCCCGCGACCGAACCCGGACCTCGACGACACGGCGCTCCGCCCCTTCTATCCGACCATCGAGGGGCGCGATCCGAATTCTCCGGCGGAACCCGTACCGTCCCAGACGCCCGGCTGGAAGCTGGTCTACGATCTCGCCCGCATTGACGGCGACAACAACGACGTCTGGCTCGGTCCGGTGCGGATGACGCTCGCCGGTGAGGCGACCGCCTCGGTCGCCAAGCAGAATCTCAACGGTCCCCTCGAGGTTAATGACGGCTCGGCCGATGTCGCCATCAAGACTCTGACCATCGCCGGCAGGACAGTCACCGAGACCGGGTCGATCAAGGGCACCTTCAACGTCGCCAGCTACCTGCCGCAGGACAACCGCGGCTTCAAGTTGCTCGCCTTCCTGTCGCTCGATGCCGATATCGACCTGCCGGTCGACGACCTCGCCTTCCTCGACATTCTCCTCAAGAGGGTCAGCGGCCTCAATCTCGGCGGCAAGGGGGGCGTCAAGGGCCATGTCGCCTTCTCCAAAGGCGACCTCAGGCCGGGTACCGACGTGGAGATCGCCGCCGGGCAGGTGAAGGTCGATCTCGCGCCTTACTCGGTCGACGGCGACGGCACCGTCACGGCGAAGGTCGACGAAGCAACCGCCGATACGCTCAATGCCAATTTCCGTTTCAGCAAGCTCAGTGCCTACCGGCAGCCGGAGAATGAAACGCTTTTCACCGGAACCGATCTCGCCATCGAGGTCGATCGCACCACGCGGCTGCTGCCCGGCGCCATCAAGGAGAAGGTGCCGCGCCGGGTCGCCATGACCATTCCCAAGGTCTCGGTCCCCGACATCAGCGTCTATCAGCGCTATGTCCCGGACAAGTGGCACGCGCAGGTGCTCGGCGGCAGCGGCTCCCTCGATGGCCATGCCGAGTTCGCCGCGGCAAGCCTGGATTTCGACCTGACGCTCCATTCGGAGGACGCCGAGGTGAAGCTCCGGGAGGATTCCTTCGAGACCGGCCTCGATTTCGTCATCAAGGCCAAGGGCGAGACCGATGACCAGATTGCCAGGGTCGATATCACCGGCAGCCACCTCGACCTCGACGATTCCCGGATCAAGGTCAAGGAGAGCAAGGATTCCGCCCCCTGGCAGACCCATCTCGCGATCATCGAGGGCGTGGCGCGCTTCGATCTGCCCGACCAATCCGACGCCGGCGAGGGCTTTGTCGGCTTCTGGAGCCTCTTCCACGACCGGGACCTCAAGGCGATGCTGGCGAGCGTCGACGGCGAGCTCAAGGCAACCCTGTCGGTCTCCGACCTCAACTGGGTCAATCAGTTCTTCAAGAACCCCTATTCGCTGGCGATCTACAATTCGGCCGAGGTCTCGGCGGACGTGAAGGTCCAGTCTGGATTCCTCGTCGAGGGATCGTCGGTGAAGATGCCGACCACGGATTTCCGTGTCGAGATCCTCGACTATGTGGCGACCGGCGACGGCGGCTTCGACATCGTCGTCGAGAAGGGCGGCGAGGATCCCGATATGCGGCTCGACGCCAATCTCTCCAAGGCGTCGTTCCGGCTGCAGGACGAAAAGGCCGCGGTGGTCGACGACATGACGCTCGCGGTCGTCGCCACCGCCAAGGGCGTCTCGCTGAAGGACGGCGGATCGGTCAAGTCCGTCGAGATGAATGTCCCGTCGGCCAGGATCACCGATATGGCCGCCTATAACGCCTACCTGCCGAAGAGCTCCCCGGTGCGGATTCTCGGCGGCACCGCCGACCTTTCGGCGAAGCTCGACATGAGCGAGGAGAGCGCCACCGGATTCGTCAAGATGAAGACCTCGCGGGTCGAGGCGGATGTCGGGGGCGACCGCATCTCGGGCGTCATCGCGCTCGACGTGCCGATCGGCGGTGGCTCGGCCAAGGACAAGACCTTCATTATCAGCGGTTCTTCGCTTGCCCTCAGCGCCGTCCGCGTCGTCGGCGGGCTGGCGACCAACGACTGGAGCGGACGGGTCGATATCGGCAAGGGCAAGGTGGTCTGGAGGAAGCCGATGAACCTCGACATGACCGGCACCTTCCAGATGGCCGATGCCCGCCCGCTGGCAAGCTTCTTCGATTCGCATCGCAAGGAGCAGAAGTGGCTCGACCGGATCCTGAGCCTGAAGAACATCCGGGGCGACGCCACGATCAAGGTCGAGCCGAAGGAGATCGTGATCCCCTATGCCATGGCGAAGGCCGAGCCGGTCGAGGTCGGCGTCAAGGGCATCTTCGGCCCGGGTGTCAGGCAGGCGATGTTCTATGCCCGCTACGGGAATCTTTCGGGTATTCTCGAAGTCGACGGCAGCGAGAAGCGCTTCGGGCTGTTCGGCGCCAAGCGGAAGTTTGACGACTACAGGCCGGGCGGTCCCCTGCCTGGCCTGAGTTCGCGCAGCGGCAACAACCGGGCGGAAACTCCGGCCAAGAAGCCTTTTTCAATCTTCAAGCGGCGCTGACCATCTTCGCGGTCGCCACCGACGGCGACGGTGTTGCGGGTGATGCCGGCAAACAGGGAAGAAGACGACAGATGGACTACAGGCCATTCGGCAGCACCGGCGTCCAGGTCTCGCAACTGTGCTTCGGCACCATGTCATTCGGCGGCGACGCCGACGAAGCCGAGTCCGGCCGGCTCTACGCGGCGTGCCGGAATCGCGGCATCAATTTCTTCGACACCGCGGATGCCTATTCGATGGGGCGTTCAGAGGAGATACTCGGCCGGCTGATCGCGGGAGAGCGGGACAACCTGATCATCTCCTCGAAATGCTTCAACCCGATGAGCGACGACATCAACGGCGGCGGCGCCAATCGCCGGCATATCGCGACCGCGGTGGAGGCGAGTCTCAAGCGGCTGGGTACCGACCGCCTCGATATTCTCTTCATGCATCAATGGGACGCGAGGGTGCCGCTCGAGGAGACCTTGCGGGCGCTCGAGAAGCTCTTCCGCGACGGCAAGGTGCTCTACCTCGGCGCCAGCAACTACGCTGCCTGGCAGGTCGCCAAGGGGCTCGGCATCTCGGAGCGCCGGGGCTGGCCGCGCTTCGACGTCCTCCAGCCGATGTACAACCTCGTCAAGCGCCAGGCGGAGGCCGAGATCCTACCACTGGCCCTGGCGGAGAAGCTTGCGGTCATGCCGTATAGCCCGCTCGGCGGCGGTCTCCTGACCGGCAAATATACAAGCGCCGATGGGGACGCTTCCGGAAGCCGGCTCGTCACCGACCCCATGTACAAGAGCCGCTACCGGGAAGACTGGACGCGCGACGTCGCAGGCTCGTTCGCGAATTTTGCCCGCGAGCGGGGCTTTCATCCGGTCAGTCTCGCGGTCGCCTGGGTCGGCGCGCATCCCGCGATCACCTGTCCGATCATCGGGGCGCGCAGCGTCGAGCAGCTGGTGCCGTCGCTGGATTCGGTCGACGTCGACATGACGCCGGAGCTGCGGCGAGAGATTTCCGCCCTGTCACGGACGCCGCCTCCGGCGACCGACCGGCTCGACGAGCAGCCCGACGAGGGCTAGGTGCCGGCGGCCGCCTGCCTTTCCAGTTCGGCGAGCTTGTCGACCCGGCGGCGGAAATGTTCCTCGGTGCTGAAGTCGGACGCAAGGAAGGTGCGGATGACGTCGGCCGCGATCTGCGGTCCGATGATCCAGGCGCCGATGCACAGCGTGTTGACGTTGTCGTGCTCGACGGCCTGACGCGCCACGAAGGTGTCGTGCGCGACCGCGGCGCGGATGCCCGGGATCTTGTTCGCGGCGATACAGGCGCCGGCGCCGGTGCCGCAGACGAGGATGACGCGTTCGACCGTGCCGTCGGTGAGCATCGCCACCGCCTTGCGGGTGACGTCGGGGAAGTCGACCGGCTCGGGCGAATTGGCGCCGACGTCGATCACCGTGTCGCAATATTCGGCGAGCAGATCGGCGACGAAGGCCTTGAGCGGATAGCCGGCATGGTCGTTGGCGAGGCAGACGGCGCCCCGCTTCGGAACGGCGATCGTGTTCGGCGATCGTGCTTCGTCATTGGTCATGCCGGCGTTTCCTCCCCTTGCGGGCGCGTTGCCCGTCATCCGAGTTCAAAGCTGGTTATGCCGTAGATGTCGTTCAGTGGCACGGACGGCGGCGTGCCGCGATACATCCGCGCCGTCTCGAAGGATGGCGTCAGGCCGTGGCGCGTGGCAAGCGCGACGCCGGCGGTATTCGGTTCCGGGACGTCGATCGATACCGGCTCGCCGTTCGACGTGGCGACGAGGCGATTGAAGAGGGCTTCCGCGATCTCCGGCGTATCGGCGAAGAGGGGGCCGATCTTGTAGCCCTCGCGGCAGGGACGGATCGTGCCATATCCGCGGATCCGGCCGTCCCTGACATAGCCGAGCGTGTGCCGGTGGTCGGGATTGATCCAGTGGCGGAGAAAATCCGCCCGGCGGGCGGGCATCATCGCCGCGTCATAATCCGCCAGGGATGGCGACATGCCGTCCAGCACGACGATCGGATGGTCGCCGGGCGCGCCGACGGACGGGACGCCGGAGAAGCGGATGTTGCGCTCCGCCAGCACGAATCCGGATTTCGCGTAATTCGCCTGCTGGTCGACGACGCCGTCGAGGCCGATCGTGCGATCGCCGAGTCGCGCCATCCCGGCGTTCCAGGTCGCCAGGCCATGGCCCTGTCCGCGATGGTCGGGGTCGACGATATAGAATCCGAGAAAGCCGTATGTGTCGTCGTAGCCCACGACCGAGATGCAGGATACCGGCTTGCCGTTCTTCCAGCCGATGAGGAATCCCTCCGGGTCGGCGGGATGGAAGGCGTCGGCATCGTGGTGGCCGGGATTCCAGCCTTCGGCCGCCGCCCAGTCGGTCATGATCGCAAGGTCATCGCGCGATGCTGGTCTTATCTCGAGGCCGGTCATCGATCCTTCCGGGTTCGTCGAGCCGTCGCTGCCAGAAGCATAGCGATTCTATACCGCGAACGATCGGTGAATTGTGGCCGCCGTGCCGCGGATGATAGCTTCGCCGCATGGAAACGAACGATTCACGACCGCCCGCGGTTATCGTCTTTCTCGATCGCGGCTCGTTGCCGCCGGATACGGTGATGCGGGCTCCGGATTTCCCGCACCGGATGGTCTCCTTCGAGGAGACCTCGCCGGAAGAGGTCGGCGGGCGGATCGCCAGTGCCGACATCGTCATCACCAACAAGGTGCCGGTTCGCGCCGGTGCGATCGACACAGCCGCCAGACTCCGCATGATCGCCGTCGCGGCGACCGGAACCGACATTGTCGATCTCGACACCTGCTCGGCGCGCGGCATCGTCGTCTCCAACGTTCGCGACTATGCGCGCACCACGGTACCGGAGCATGTCTTTGCCCTGATCTTTGCCCTCCGGCGCAGTCTCTTCGCCTATCATGATTCTGTGCGCCGGGGCCGGTGGCAGACCGCCACGCAATTCTGTTTCTTCGACCACCCGATCGGCGATCTGGCGGGTTCGACGATCGGAATCATCGGCCGCGGCGCCCTCGGCCAGGCCGTCGCCGACATTGCCCGCGCGCTTCGGATGAATGTGCTTTTCGCCGGCCGCAAGGGGGAGGGGGCCGGGGACGGCCATGCGGCATTCGGCGACGTTCTTCGCCGCAGCGATATCATCACGCTCCACGTTCCGCTGACGGCAGGCACGAAGGGCATGATCGGAGCGGCGGAATTCGCGCTGATGGAGCGGCACCCGATCCTGATCAACACCGCGCGCGGCGGCCTGGTCGACGAAGTCGCGCTTGGCGACGCGCTGGAGAGTGGCCGGATATCGGGGGCGGGCTTCGATGTCGCGAGCCGGGAACCGCCGCCCGCCGATCACGCCCTGATGGCGTTGCTCAAATTCCCGAACTTCATCCTGACGCCCCATGTCGCCTGGGCAAGCCGCGAGGCGAGCCAGGTGCTTGCCGACCGGACGATCGACAATATCGAGACCTTTTGGGCCGGAAAACCGCGCAACGTCGTCAACGGATAGGCGAATCGGCCCTCTCGGCGGAGATCTCGGCAGATGGAGCCTTTGCGCCGGCAAGCCGTGCCGGTATATCTCTTCATGAGCGATGTTCGTGGCGGCACCGGGACGGGCTAGAGGATGGTAATGGAAGCATTCAATCCGGGCGGAATACTCGCCAAGATTCCATTATTCGGCGAGACGCTCGATGCGCGCCAGCTCGCGCATCTCGCCGCCCAGTGCCATCTGGTCATCTATCCGCCGCGTGCCGTTGTGCTTGCCGAAGGCGACTTCGGGGACGCGATGTATGCGATCGTCAATGGTCACGTGACCGTCTCCCTCCAGGACAAGCGGGGCGGCGAGCATGGCGTGGCGACGCTCGGGGTTGGCGAGATCGTCGGCGAGATGTCGCTGCTGACCGGCATGCGGCGTACCGCGACCGCGGTCGCCCGCGACGAGGTGACGGCGCTCGAGATCACCAAGGTGACGTTCGAGGAGATGTTCCGCCAGGCGCCGGAACTGATCGACAAGTTCAGCGCCGTGCTTGCCCAGCGTCAGACCGAGCTCGACCGGATCGCCGCCGGGGCCGATGCCAGCGCCGACGCGATCGGCGCACGGATCCGGCGCTTCCTCCTCAGGCGCTAGCCTTTCAGGTCTTCGGCCATCCAGACGCCCGCACCCGGCGAGGCGCCGCGGATGATGCACTCGAAAAGCAGGCCGCGCGGCGCGTCGGCTTGTTATCTTGCCGGCGTATCGGATGCCAGCATGTCCGGCGTGTGGATGTGCTCCGGCCTGACGCCGAGGCCGATCAGGCGTCCCATCAGGCGCTGGACGGTCGGGATACGGCCGCCAATCCTCGCCAAGAGCGGCGGATGGAAATCAGCCTGCTTGTCGAGGGCCTGCTGGATGATGTTGTCCTGGGCGAGAATCTGGAAACGCTGCGTCATCCGCGCCGGAAAAGCGCGCCGCTCCTGGACCGCCTCGAGGTCGGAGAGCTGCACGGTGCCGGCCTTGAGCGGGGCGGCGAGGAGATTGGCCGTCGCCACCGCGTCCTGGACGGCGAGATTGACGCCGACGCCGCCGATCGGCGACATGGCATGGGCGGCGTCGCCGATGCACAGGAGACCGGGCCGGTACCATTGGCGGAGGCGGTCGACGGCGACCGTCAGCAGCTTGATCTGATCCCAATCCTGGAGCGTGTCGATCCGGTCGCTTGAAAACGGCGCGATGGCGGCAAGCTCGCCGCGGAACGCGGCGAGGCCCTTTGTCTTCAGCTCGTCATAGCCGCCCTTGGGGATCAGGTAGGCGCATTGCCAATAGTCGCCCCGGTTGATCAGCACGAGGATCCGTCCGGCCGCCGCGATCAGCGCCGGCTCATCCGCCTCCTCCGGCTTGCGGGGAAGCCGCATCCACAGAACATCCATCGGCGCACCGAGGCTCTCGACCTCGAAGCCGGCGCGGTCCCGCGTGGTCGAATGGCGGCCATCGGTTCCGGCGACAAGGGGCGCGCGGGCTTCCACGTCGCCATCCGGTCCGGTCGCACGGACGCCGACGACGCGATCGTCTTCCTCGATGAGGTCGGTGACCTCGGTGCTCATCAGCAAGCGGAAGCCGGGGTAGCGTTTGCCCTGCCCGGCGAGGAAATTCAGGAAGTCCCATTGCGGCATGAGCGCTATGTATTTGCAGACCGTCGGCAGCTCGGTGAAGTCGGCGCCGATGACCGTCCCGCCGAGGTTCAGGCCGAAGTGATGTGCCTCCTGATGCGGCAGCTTGAGAAACGCATCGAGCAGCCCGAGCTCGTGCATGAGTTGCAGCGTCGAGGGGTGGATCGTGTCGCCACGGAAATCGCGAAAGAAGTCGGCGTGCTTTTCCATGACGATGACGTCGACGCCGGCCCGGGCGAGCAGGAAGCCGAGCATCACGCCAGCCGGGCCGCCGCCGGCGACGATACAGGCGCTTTCGAGTTTGCTGATGGTGGCCATTCCCGGTCTCTCCGTTTCCCGCATCGAATAGGATTCCGCCCCGGCGAACCTATCCCTATCCCGGACGGCCGCGCATCGAAAGCGGTTGAAGCGCTGGCGCCCGGCCGCGATACTCCTTCGGCATGCCGGGGCGGGATGATGTCAGGGCTGGTGGATGAAAATCCGGACGGGGTGGTTATATCCGCTTCTCGTCGTGGCGGTTCTGGCCGGCGCGGTGCTGCTGCGGGTCGCCGACCCGTTCTCCCTCCAGGCGCTCCGTTCCATCGCCTTCGACACCTATCAGCGGCTTCAGCCCGCATCCTATAACGTCAATACGCCGGTCCGCATCGTCGCGATCGACGACCAGTCGCTGGAGCGGATCGGCCAGTGGCCGTGGCCGGATGAGGTCATGGCGAAGCTGCTGCGCAACGTGACGGCGCAGGGCCCCGCGGTCGTCGCCTTCGACATTCTCTTTCCGAGCAGCGGCGACACCGGTTCGGTCTTCGCGGAGGCCGTCGCCTCGGCGCCGGTGGTGCTGGCGCTCGCGCCCACGAACCTCCCGACCGACGATCCGGTCCCCGATCTCAAGGCCACGGTCTCGGTGAGCGGTGCGGATGCCCTTCCCTTCATTCCCTCCTTCGCCAATGTCGAGGCCAACGGGTCGGTCCTCGACGGGGTGGCGACCGGGCTCGGCGCGACGGCACCCTTGTCGGAGCAGGACGGCCTCCTCCATCGCCTGCCGCTCGTGTCGCGGGTAGGCGCCCGTATCCTGCCGGCGCTGGGCCTCGAGGTCCTGCGCGTTGCCCAGGGCTCGGATGCCTATCTGCTCGAGGCCTCGGACGGCGAGGGCCTCCCGGCGCTTGCCCGGCCGCCGGGCCTGTCCCGCATCACGGTGGGCGACATCTCGATGCCCACCGATCCCGATGGCGGCATGCGCCTGGATCTGCGGCCGTCCAATCCCGAGGCCTATATCCCGGCCTGGCGAGTCCTCGAGGGCGACGATGTTTCGGAGGCAATCGAGGGCCGGATCGTCGCCATCGGCCTCACGGCCGCCGGCGTCGGCGACTTCGTGGCGACGCCGCTGGAACGGTCGATCGCGAGGGTCGAGTTCCAGGCGGAAGCCATCGAACACATCCTCTCCGGGCGGACGGTGACCCGGCTCGGCGACGCCGTCGCGATCGAGATCGGGGTCGTGATCCTGTTCGGTCTTCTGCTGGCCTGGCTTCTCCCGCGGCTGAAGCTGGTCGTCGCGGTGGCTGCCGGGCTGGTCGTGGTGGCCGGCATTGCCGCGGCCGGCTGGTTCGCCTATCGCGACTTCGGTCTGGTTTTCGATCCCACCTGGCCGGTCCTGTCGCTCTGGGTCCTCGCGGCGCTGACCGCCCTGTATCTTCACCACCGGCTGGAAATGCGGCGAGCCGAAGCCCGGGCGGCCTTCGGCGGTTCGATGGCGCCGGCCATGGTCGACGCGGTGCTCAGGCATCCGGATCGGCTGGTGCTTGATGGCGAGACGCGGGAAGTGACGCTGATGCATTGCGCGATCAGGCATTTCGGCGCGATCGCGGAACACTTCGAGGCCAAGGACCTCGTCTCCTTCGTCAATTGGTTCAACGCGCCCCTGGCCGATGCGATCCATCGCAACCACGGCATGTTGTCGTCGAGCAAGGGGGATTCGCTGATCGCCGTCTGGAACGCGCCGCTCGACGACGAGTTGCATGCCACCAACGCCTGTCGGGCAGCGGCGGCGATCCAGGCCGGGATACGGCACCTGGATCGCGGCGAGGCGGCCAGGGCAACCGTTGGTATCGGCATTGCGACGGGCAACTGCTGTGTCGGCCGTGTCGGCGCGGGTGAGCGCTCGGGCTATCTCGCGCTCGGCGAAAGTGTTGACCTCGCCGAACATCTGCAGCGGCTGTCGGAGTTCTACGGCGCCGGCGTCGTGGTCGACGAAACCACGGTTGCGCGGATGCGGGAACCGCAGGTGCTCGAGCTCGACCTGATCCGGGTCAGGGGACGAAGCCGGCCGATCCGCATCTTCGTGATTGCCGGGGCGATCGAAGAGGCGGAGCAGGTCTTCGATCGCCTGGCGCCCGTGCATGCGGCGATGATCGGCTGCTACCGCGACCGGGACTGGGATGGGGCGGCGGCGGCGCTGACGCAATGCCTCGCCTTCCGCATCGAAAGGCTGCTGACGCTCTACAGTCTCTATCGCAGCCGTATCGCAACGTGTCGGGAGATCCCGCCGCCGATGGAATGGGATGGCGCGGATGCGACGCTGGGGTAGGGTTGTGTGACGGACGTCATATCGGAGCCGCCTGCGGGCTGGCAGCGTATCCCGGCGGCGTATCGGGGGCTGAGAATCTGGGGGTTCCTGCGTTGACCAATCCGTTTGGTGCGCTGTTGGCGGTGCTGACCATACTGGAGGTCAAGCACTTCATCTGCGACTACCCCTTGCAGACGCGCTATCAGCTGAAGAATAAGGGGACCTACGGTCATCCCGGCGGAATCCTGCATTCCGGCATCCAGGCGGCGGGCACGCTTTTCGCCTTTGTCGCGGTGACGCCGACCTTCCTCCTTGGCGCGGGCATCGTCGTCGTGGAATTCCTGGTCCACTATCACACCGACTGGGCGAAGGCGAACTTCATCCGGCATGCGGGCTACGAGGTCGCTGATGCCAGATTCTGGTGGGCGATCGGGGCGGATCAGCTCATCCATCAGCTGACCTATGTCGTCATCGCCGGGGTTCTCGTGGGGATGACGATCGGTACCGGCTGACGGCGGCGGCCCCTTAATCGCCCGGAGCGGGCGCTGCCGAACCGTCCTCGACGTGCCCGGTCCGCCGGGAGCGGCGGGCGGCCGTCCTTCGGCGTGGCGTATCGAGCGGTGCCACGCTTTCGCGGATGGCCAGCGAGCAGGGCAGGCGGGCTCCCTGCAGGTCGGCCGGCCGGCCCGACATCCGCGCCACCAGATTCTCCGCGCCGAGCAGGCCCATCTCGGTGCGCGGCTGGATCATCGTAGTCAGGGCGGGATCGAAGTTGGCGGAATATTCGATGCCGTCGAAGCCGGCCACGGATACGTCGGCGGGTACGCGAATTCCGGCATCCTTGACTCCCTTGATGAAGCCGATGGCCATTTCGTCGCTGGCGGCGAAGATCGCCGTCGGCCTGTCGGCTCCGAGCTTGAGGAAACGCCGGGCCGCGTCTGTTCCGGCGGTGAAATTGAAGGCCCCCGGCCAGATCAGGCTGTCGTCGACGGAGATGCCGGCGGCGCCCAGCCCGTCGCAATAGCCCGTTATCCGCTCGCCGGTTTCGACGTTGCCCTTGGGGCCGGTAATATGTGCGACGCGGCGATGGCCGACGGCGATCAGATACGCCGTCATCGCCCGCGCCGCATCGCGATTCGCGACCTCGAAGACAGGCAGGCCGCTCGAGGGGATGTCGTTCGAGATCAGGGTGATCGGCATCTTGCTGTTGAGTTGAAGAAAATCGGTTCCGGGAAGCCGGCCGTTGAACAGCAGGACGCCGTCGACCTGGCCGGCCCGGACAATCCTGTCGTAATGCGCCTCGCGGACGGGGTCGTTGCGGGTATCGCCGAAGATCACGCCATAGCCCTGGTTGGTGAGCACCTCCTCGACCGCGTCGATGATGACATTCCAGAACGAATGGCCGAGGCCGGGCAGCAGGCAAAGCACCATCTTGGTCGATTGCGCCCGTAGATTGCGGGCGGTCGCGTTCGGCGTGTAGCCGGTCTCTCTGATCGCCGCGATCACCCGACTCAGGGTCGGTTCGGCGACCCGGTCCGGATCCGTCAATGTCCGGCTGACGGTCGCGGTGGAGACCTCCGCGCGCCTCGCGACGTCGAGAATCGTCGCGCGTCGCGACGGTCGGGCTTTGGCGATTCCGTTTCGCTTCGTCATGATTTTCCGCAATTTTCCAGCCGCTTCCGCGCCCCCGTATATCATTTCTCGTCGGCGACGGTGACCGGCAGTTTGCCCGAGCAGTGAATTCATGTAAACGTTTTCAACTTAGGGAAATTGAGTCGGTCCAAGGAGTTGACAAGCGATCATCTTTGCCTACTGTTGATGTAAACGATTACAGGTGAGGAATATCGAAGAGATGTTCCTGAATCGCCATGGTGCACTGCAAAAGAACGCTTGCGTTTTATAAAAGGGAGGAAGGGAATGAAGTCTTTTGTCACGAGATTGCTCGGGGCGAGTGCTTTGGCCGCCCTGGTCAGCGGACCGGCGATGGCCACGGATCTCGAGGTCATTCATTGGTGGACCTCGAAGGGCGAATCGGCCGCCGTGAACGAATTCGCCAAGGCTTTCGACAATGACGGCGCCGGCGACCACTGGGTCGACAGCGCCATCGCCCTCGGCGAGACCGCCCGCGCGACGATCATGCGGCGCGTCCTTCTCGGCGACCCGCCCGGTGCGGCGCAGTTCAATCCGGGGCGCCAATACGAGGAACTGATCAGCGGCGGCCTGCTGCTCCAGCTCGACGACATCGCGGAGGCCGGCAACTGGGCCGAGGTGATCCGTCCGCAGCAGATTCAGAGCGCCTGCCTGGTCGATGGGCACTGGTATTGCGTGCCGGTGAATATCCATTCCTGGCCCTGGGGCTGGTACTCCAAGGACGCCTTCACCAAGGCCGGCCTTGACGAGCCGACCAGCTTCGACGAGTTCGTCGCGATGGCGCCCAAGCTGCAGGAAGCGGGCATCATCCCGATGGCGATCGGCGGTGACGGCAATGGCTGGCAGATTCGCGGCGCCTTCGACCAGATCCTGCTCGCCAGCCTTGGCATCGAGCAGCGCGACAAGATGTATGGCGACAAGGACACCGACATCGCCGGCGGTGCCGACATGCTGAGGGCGCTGACCAACTTCAAGGCGCTCAAGCAATATACCGACGAGGGCTACGCCAACCGCAACTGGAACGACACCACCAACATGGTCATCACCGGCAAGGCGGGCCTGCAGATCATGGGCGACTGGGCCCGTGGCGAATTCGCGGCGGCCGGGATGACCGGCGTCGAGGATTTCGGCTGCATCATCGGCCTGAACGAGGCGCATCCGATTGTCAGCACCGACGGCGACGTGTTCGTCTTCTTCAAGCAGGATGATCCCGAGGTCGAGGCAGCGCAGAAGCGCCTTGCCGAGCTGATCATCAGCCCCGAGGTGCAGGTCGCCTTCAACAACAAGAAAGGCTCGATGCCGGTCCGTGGCGACGTCGACATGGCGTCCGCCGATCCCTGCATGCAGAAGGCGCTGAAGGCGGTGGAGGACCCCGCCAAGATCGCCACCGGCGTGCAGCGTTTCATTACCGAGGACACCAACAACGAGCTGAACGCGCTCATCACGCAGTACTGGTCGGAAGACTCGATGTCTGCGGAAGACGCCCAGGCCCGTTGGGTCGAGATATTCAAGAACGCGAGCTAGGCGGACAGCCGGGGCATGGGTGCCGTCCAACATCTGGGCGGCACCCCTTTTCACGTCGTCGGGAAACGGGCATCCGGATCGCCTCACGCTTCGTGACGGCACCGGTATTGCGTGCCTCACACATTTGGCGACGGGGCGGACCGACCGGCTTGTCCGGGACGGTCGGGGGTCGGGACCGGCGACAGGCTGGGGATGGGAATTTGGCATGGCGGAAGCGCGACGGCGACGATGGAAGATCCAGGCGGTCATCGGGACCTTGCCGATGATCGCCGTTGCGGTCGGCGTCTATGTGATTGGCATAGCCTTCACCTTCTACTGGTCGTTTACCAGCTCGAAGCTGTTCCCCAACAACAACCTCGTCGGCCTGGACCAGTACCGCCGTCTCTGGTCAAGCGATCGTTGGCTGGTCGCGGTCAACAACATCTGGATCTACGGCGTCCTGCTCATCGTCTTCAGCCTGGTCTTCGGCTATCTGCTGGCGGTCTTCATGGATCAGCGGATTCGGCAGGAAGCGGTCTTGCGGTCGATCTTTCTCTATCCCTTCGCCATGTCGCTGATCGTCACCGGCCTGATCTGGCAGTGGATGCTCGATCCCAATCTCGGCATCGAGCAGACCCTCCATGGCTGGGGATGGACGAGTTTTCATTTCTCGCCGCTGGTCGATCCCGAGACTGCCATCTACGGGCTGGTGATCGCCGGCATCTGGCAGGGGTCGGGCGTGACGATGGCTATCCTGCTCGCCGGATTGCGTGGCGTCGATTCGGAGATATGGAAGGCGGCCAGGGTCGATGGCATCCCGACCTGGCGGGTCTACCTCTTTATCGCCCTGCCGATGATCCGCGGTGCGCTGGCCACCGCCTTCGTCCTGCAATGCGTCGGCGTTGTCAGGGTCTATGACCTGATCGTCGCGATGACCGGCGGCGGGCCCGGAATCGCCACCCAGATGCCGGCCGTATACGTCATCCAGATGATCAGCAGCAGCCAGAATGTCGGTCAGGGCATGGCGGCGGCGACGATGATGCTGCTGCCGATCCTGGTGGTGCTCGCCTTTGGCGGGCTCGCCATGTGGCGCCGCAGGCGGCGCGCCGCCATGGGAGCGACGCCATGAGCGCCGGCGATATGACCCTCACCGACACCGAAGCGGAAGCCCGCTGGGGAACCCAGCCGGGCGGCGTGAAACCGCGCCGCTTCTCGCCGGCCCGCCTCGGCATCTATGGCTTTCTGGTTATCTCGGCGTTGTTCTTCCTGATCCCGCTCTACGTGATGATCGTCACCTCGCTGAAAACCATGCCGGAGATCCGGCTCGGCCATTTGTTCAGCCTGCCGGGGGAGGTGACGTTCCAGCCATGGGTCGATGCCTGGCTGAACGCCTGCACCGGGCGGGATTGCAACGGGCTCCATCCCGGCTTCCTCAATTCGCTGAAGATCACCATTCCGAGCGTCGTCGTCTCGATCATCATCGCCTCGATCAACGGCTATGCCCTGTCCTTCTGGCGCTACAAGGGTGCCAATCTCTTCTTCGGCCTGCTCGTCTTCGGTGCCTTCGTCCCCTACCAGGTGGTCATCTACCCGCTGATCATCGCCGCGCGGGAAGCGGGGCTCTATTCGACGTTGGCTGCCATCGTCATCGTCCACACCATCTTCGGCATGCCGATCCTGACGCTGCTCTTCCGCAACTACTATGCGTCGGTGCCGATCGAGCTGTTCAAGGCCGGCCGCGTCGACGGCGCCGGCTTCTGGCAGATCTTCTTCCGCATCATGGTGCCGATGTCGGTGCCGATCACAACGGTCGCGGTGATCCTCCAGGTAACCGGCATCTGGAACGACTTCCTGTTCGGCGTGGTCTTCGCCGGCCGCTCGAACTGGCCGATGACGGTGCAGCTCAACAACATCGTCAACACCACCACCGGCGTTCGCGAATACAACGTCAACATGGCCGCCACGATCCTGACGGCGGCCGTTCCGCTTGCCGTCTACTTCATTTCCGGACGGTGGTTCGTGCGCGGCATCGCGGCCGGCGCCGTCAAGGGGTAGAGGATGGCAAGTGTCTCGATAAAGAAGCTCGGAGTCTCCTTCGGCTCCCTCAACGTCCTCCGTGATCTCGACCTCGAGGTCGATCAGGGCGAGTTCATCGTCCTGCTCGGCCCCTCCGGCTGCGGCAAGTCGACATTGCTCAACGCCGTTGCCGGCCTGCTCGACGTCGACGCCGGCCAGGTCTGGATCGGCGGCAAGAACGTCACCTGGGAAGAGCCGAAGGATCGCGGCATCGGCATGGTGTTCCAGTCCTATGCGCTCTACCCGCGGATGACGGCGGAGGGAAATCTCACCTTCGGCCTCCGGGTTGCGCGCATGCCGAAGGACGAAATCGCCCGCCGGGTCGACCGGACCGCGGACCTGCTGCAGATCAAGCCATTGCTCGGCCGTCGGCCGGCGGAGCTCTCGGGCGGCCAGCGCCAGCGCGTCGCCATCGGCCGCGCCCTTGTCCGCGATGTCGATGTCTTCCTGTTCGACGAGCCGCTGTCGAATCTCGACGCCAAGCTGAGGACCGAGCTCAGGGTCGAGCTCAAGAAGCTGCATAACCAGCTCAACTCGACGATGATCTACGTCACCCATGACCAGATCGAGGCGCTGACGCTGGCCGACCGGATCGCGGTCATGCATGGCGGCGTGATCCAGCAGCTGGCGGCGCCGAAGGAAATCTATCGCCGGCCGGTCAATCGCTTCGTTGCCGGTTTCGTCGGCTCTCCGGCGATGAATTTCCTCGAGGGGACGCTGACCATCGTCGACGGGGCGCCAGCCATCAGGATCGGCGATGTGACGACCGGGCTTGCCGGCTACGACTTCGCCGCCGCGCCGGTCGAGGGCAGGGCCGTCGTGCTCGGCATCCGCCCGGAGCAGATCGTCCTGGCCGACGCCGCCGCCGCGCCGTCGCAGGTTCCGATCGATATCCACCTGATCGATCCGATGGGCGCCGACAGCCTGCTATGGGGCACGGTCGGCAGCGACACCGTCTCGGTGCGGATCGGCCCGGACGACGAATACACGGTTGGCGACACCGTCGCCGGCCATTTCCACCCGGACCAGGCTTCTGTCTTCGACGCCGGGACCGGCGTCCGCCTCTAGACCAACAGATCGGATTTGTGATGACCGACTACCGGATATCGTTCCAGCTCTACAGCGCGCGCAGCTTTCCTCCCGTCGAGGCACAGCTCGAGACATTGGCGGCCATCGGTTTCGACGCGGTGGAGCCCTATGGCGGCGCCTATGGCGACGATCCGGCGGGCCTGCGAAAGAAGCTCGATGCCGTCGGCCTTGCCTGCCCGAGCGCCCATATCGGGCTGGCCGATCTCGACGCGGATCGCGCGGCGGTCGTCGACGTCGCGCGGACACTCGGTCTCGAGACGGTCGTGACACCCTTTCTGCTGCCGGACCAGCGGCCCGACGACGCCGATGGCTGGCAGGCCCTCGGTGCGAGGCTCCAGGAGCACGCCGCGGCGCTCCGCGAATCGGGCCTGAAATTCGCCTGGCATAATCACGCCTTTGAATATGCGGTGCTGTCCGACAACACGCGCCCGATCGATCACCTGCTCGCCGGTCCGGATGTCATGTGGGAAGCCGATATCGGCTGGATCGTCCGGGCCGATCGCGACGTCGCGGCGGAGCTTTCGCGCTTCCAGGGCAAGCTCGCCGCCTTCCACGTCAAGGACCTCGCGCCGGAAGGCGTCACCGAGGACGATGGCTGGACCGATGTCGGGGCCGGCACCGTCGACTGGCGGGCGCTCCTGCCGGCGATCGAAGCCGCGGGCACCGACCTTCTCGTCCTCGAGCATGACGCGCCGTCGGACTGGCGGAGCTTCGCCGAGAATTCCTTCCGGTTCCTCACCGGCCTGGTCGGCGAATAGGCGGGGCGCGAAATGGCAAAACGAGCAGCAATCGGCATCATCGGCTGCGGCGTCATCTCGGACACCTATTTCGAGCTTGCGCCGCTGTTCAGGGGAGTCGAGATCGTTGCCTGCGCCGATATCGCGCCCGCATCTGCAAAGGCGAAGGCGGAGCAATATTCGGTGCGGGCGCTGTCGGTCGATGCGCTTCTCAAGGATGCGGAGATCGATGCGGTCATCAACCTCACGGTTCCCGATGCACATTATGCCGTCAACCTCGAGATCCTCAGCGCCGGCAAGCACGCCTATACGGAAAAACCGCTGGCCCTCACCTACAAGGAAGCGCGGAAGCTCGTTGCCGAGGCGGACAGGCGCGGCCTGAAGCTCGGCGCCGCGCCGGACACCTTCCTCGGCGCCGCCGGCCAGACCGCGCGCAGGCTTCTCGACAAGGGGGCGGTCGGCGAGGTGGTCGGCGGGACGGCCCATGTCCTCAACCATGGCATGGAGCACTGGCATCCGAGCCCGACCTTCTTCTTCCGGCCGGGCGGCGGGCCGATATTCGACATCGGTCCCTATTATCTCGCCACCCTCGTCAATCTCCTCGGGCCCGTGAAGTCGGTCGCTGCGATGGCCGGCAAGGGGTTCGCCGAGCGGATCGTTTCCGCCGACGGGCCGATGAAGGGAAAGCGGATCAGGGTGACGACGCCGACCAGCATCAACGCTCTCCTGGAGTTCCGTTCCGGCGCACAGGTGACGATCGGCGCCAGCTGGGACGTGTGGAAGCACGGCCACGCCAATCCGATCGAGATCTACGGCACCGAGGGCACGATGCTGGTGCCCGATCCGAATTTCTTCAGCGGCGTGGTTTCCTGCTCGCGGAACGACGGCGACTATGTCGAGACGGACACCGCTTCGCTGCCCTTCGGTGCCGCCAACTGGTCGCCCCGACCGGGTGTGCCGAAGCGCGCAAATTACCGGATGGCCGGAGTGGCCGACCTGGTCGATGCCGTCAGCCGGGACCGGGAGCCGCGCTGCTCGGGCCGGCTCGCGGCGCATATCGTCGAGATCATGGAGTCGATTCTCGTTTCCGGCCGGGAACGGCGCTTCGTCAGGATGCGGTCGACGACCGGGCGCCCGGCGCCGCTGACGGCGGCCGATATCCGGCGCCTGGCGAAATAGCCCCGCTGCGTCCCGCGTCAGGCCTCGTCCGGGTCCTTGCTGACCAGCCGGCGATAGCGGTCGCGGCCCTCGGCGAGATGCCTGCGCATCGCCCGGCGTGCGGCGCCGGCGTCGCCCTTGGCGATCGCCGCGATGATCGCTTCGTGCTGCGCCTGTATGCGCGCCAGATAAGGCGTGCCGCCATGCTCGTGATCGTCGATGAGAATCGTCCGCCGCGGGATGATGATTCCGCCGATGAACTCGAGGAAGGACGAGAAATAGGGATTTCCGGTCGTCGTGCCGATCACGGTGTGGAGCTCGAAATCGAGGTCGACCGCCGGGTCGCCGTTGGCGATTGCGCGAGCCATGGCGCGGCTGACCTTTCTCATCCGGGCTATGTCGGCTTTCGATCGCTGCCTGGCGGCGATGCCCGCGGCCTCGACCTCGACGCAGAGCCGCAGCTCCATCACGTCGAGGACCTGCTTGACCGACTTGAGTCCCTTCGGGTCGATCCGGAAGGGGCGGTTGCGAATCTCGGCGGCGACGTAGGCGCCGGAGCCCTGGCGGGTCTCCACGAGTCCGTCGGCGCGAAGCGCCGCGATCGCTTCGCGGACCACCGTCCGGCTCACGCCATAGGTTTCCATCAGGGACCGCTCCGTCGGCAGCCGGGTGTGCGGCGGCAACTTGCCGGCCACGATCTCGTCGGCAAGCCGGGCGGTGAGCGTGCTGGTCAGGTTGGGCTGGGCTCGGCCCGTTTCGGATCCTGGGGGCGAAGAAGCGGTCAATGCGAAATTCCTAGCCGAGGCCGATCCACGCTTCCTCCAGCCTGGCCGGAAGCCCGGTGCCTATCTCTCCGTCGACCACGTTATACATGGGATCGCGGCTGCGGAAGAAATACGGCAGGTGGGACGCATTGAACTCGTCCACGACCGGGCCGACGACGGCGACCGGGAAGCGGGTCATCTCAAACATGCCGGCCCTCCCGTTGCATAGGCCGCACGACTCTGGCAGGTGCTGTTTCCTGTCCCTTGAAGTTGTCGTACAACCCTGGTCGCCCTAGCACAGGCGCTGCATCGGACAATAAGAAGGTGCATGATATTGGCCGGCATGATCCTCATGCCAGGGAGCGAAATCGGGATGAAGACTGTTCTCCTCACCGGCGCGGCAGGCGGAGTCGCGACCCTGATCAGGCCGTTGCTGCGCGCCGAATACAGGCTCCGGCTTTCGGACCGGCGACCGGTTCCCGATCCCGTCCCGGAAGAGGAGGTGATGGATGCCGATCTCGACGACATGGAAGCGCTGCGCAAGGCCGTGGCCGGCGTCGACGGCATCGTGCATCTCGGCGGCTATTCCGTGGAAGCGGACTGGGAGACGATCCAGGCCGCCAACATCGCCGGCTGCTACAACCTCTTCGAGGCGGCCCGGCTCGAAGGGGTCCGGCGGATCGTCTTCGCCTCGAGCAATCACGCCGTCGGCTTCTACCCGCGGTCCGAAACCATCGGCGTCGATGGACAGGTCCGGCCGGACAGCCGCTACGGGCTCAGCAAGGCATTCGGCGAGGCGCTTGGCGCCCTCTACGGTCATAAATACGGAGCCGAGGTGCTCAGCATCCGGATCGGCCATGTCGGGGAGCGGCCGGTCGACCGGCGGCGGCTGGCGATCTGGCTGAGCCCGCGCGATCTCGTCCAGCTCGTCCGCATCGGGCTGGAGCATCCGGGGATACGTCACGAGATCGTCTACGGCATGTCGGATAACGCGCGTGCCTGGTGGGACAACGGCAATGCGTTCCGCCTCGGCTACAAGCCGCAGGACCGGTCGGAGGACTACGCGGAGGAGGTTCTCGCCGCCGATGACGGCGTGTCGGGAGACGACCGCGTCGATCTCAACCAGGGTGGGCCATTCTGCGTCGCGGAGCGCATCTGATCCGGCGCGTCATCCGGGTTTTTCACAGGCGTTTACCAATCGGAATGCCGGTGCGATTTTTCCGCTTGTCGGGAGGAAGCGGTTTTTATAGATTTATTTACAGACGATGATTCGTCGCCATTTGGAGACGCATCGTCCGCACCCTCTGATTTGAGGCTGTGCGTTTGGGTTGGGGAACGTAGTTGTAATTCTCGGTGTAGATGGAAGTTATCGGTCCGGCTTTTGTGATCGGGCGAAAGATTTTACCAAGCCTCTGTTTTGCTTCGAAAAATCCTGGATGACACCGCCGGCCAGTGGCCGGCGGTTTCGTTTATGGTCACTGGTCCTT
Organism: Bauldia sp.; assembly: GCF_020442045.1. Taxonomy (GTDB): domain Bacteria; phylum Pseudomonadota; class Alphaproteobacteria; order Rhizobiales; family Kaistiaceae; genus Bauldia. The sequence goes on from NZ_JAGRLA010000164.1 coordinate 42,151, forward strand.
CACCCGCCCGACGGCTACCATCGGATTTGGTGACGGAGAATCCCATGTTGTCAGCGTTCAAGCAGTTCCTGTCGGATCTGACGGGCGAAAAGCAGCCGGAACCAATGGGCGAAGAGCGCTATCGCCTGGCGGCGGCGGCGCTTCTCTTCCATGTCATCGCCATCGACGGCGAGGTCTCGGCCGAGGAAAAGGCGAAGCTCCACGATATCCTCAAGCACCGCTTCGCGCTCGACGACGACGATGTCGAGGAGTTGATGGCGGAGGCCGAAGCCGCCGACAAGGAGGCGGTCGATCTCTACGGCTTTACCAGCGTGCTCAAGCAGCAGCTCGACGTGAAGGATCGCGAACGCATCGTCGGAATGATGTGGGAACTGGTCTTTGCCGATGGTAATGTCCACGAATTCGAAGACAATCTGGTGTGGCGGGCGGCCGAGCTGCTCGGGGTATCCTCGCAGGCGCGCATCAGGCTGAAACAGTCTCTCCGCCCCGATGACGCCGGCTGATCGCTCACGGATCCTCATCGTTCTCCACCAGGAGCATTCAACGCCGGGACGTGTCGGATTGCGGCTGGTGGAGCGCGGCTACCAGCTCGATATCCGGCGTCCCCGTTTCGGTGATCCGCTGCCTGATTCGCTCGTCGACCATGCCGGAGCGGTGATTTTCGGCGGTCCGATGAGTGCCAACGACCCGGACGACTACATCAAACGGGAGACGGACTGGATCGAGGTGCCGCTGAAGGAGGGTGCGCCCTTCCTCGGCCTCTGTCTCGGGGCGCAACTGATGGCCCGCCATCTCGGCGCCGCGGTGACGGCGAATGCCGATGGCAGCGTCGAGGTCGGCTACTATCCGATCTGGCCGACCGAGGCCGGCCGGCGGCTGATGGACTGGCCCGATCAGGTCCACCACTTCCATCGCGAGGGATTCGACCTGCCCGACGAGGCCGTGCTGCTGGCCACCGGCGAAAAGTTTCGCAACCAGGCTTTTTCCTTCGGAAAGTCGGCCTTTGCGATCCAGTTTCATATCGAGCTGACCAACGCGATGGTCGGCCGATGGACGCTGAGATCGAGCGAGCGGGCGCCGCAACCCGGCGCCCAGGGGGCGGCGGAGCATTTTCTTGGCCGCGCGCTTCATGACTGGAAGACGAAGAATTTCCTGGAAGGTTTTCTCGACCACTGGCTGGCCAGCGATCCGAGGCCGGCGCGGGGCTGATTTCGACCCATGCCAATCGTTGCAATTTGCGAAGAATTTTGCAGATTGCGTTGCACGGCCGGTTACTGAAGTCTTAATAATTTCAATAAATTGCGATCATTGCCCGACCCGCTACCAGTGCTTGGGGAAGGGCCTCTGGCAAGCCGTTTGCCACTACCGGGCTACGCTGGCCTTCAGGTTGTGCGTAGTCAGCGACACCTGGCGGGGAAGGTAAGCCGTCGACCCCCGGCTTTGCCTTCCCCGTCCAGTTAACCGTCTGCTTTCCCGCGATTCCCGCTACCAATTGTCCGGGGCGATTACCAGTCGGGATCGCCGGCGATGGCCGCCTTCAGGTCGCGATATTCCTCGCAATCGACGCCGCAGATCACGCCGATCTGGTCGAGCTCGGCCTGGGCAAGGTCGAACCGGCCCATCATCACATAGCCTTCACCGAGATATTCGCGGGTCAGCACGTTGTCCGGCTGGATGGCGAGCGCCTTGTGGTAGTAGGCGATGCCCTCGTCGACATCGCCCATCTTGCGCTTCGAATAGCCGATCATGGTCAGCACCATCGCAT
>NZ_JAGRLA010000165.1 GCF_020442045.1 Bauldia sp.
AAGGAGTCGCCGCGTAAGCGGCGGCTCCGCACCTGCGGAGGGTTTGGCAATGGACAAGCACAGCATCACATGGCGCGGCGTGGCGGTGGAGATCACCTACACGCCCGACAAATTCGGACTGGTGGATCATATCGAACTGCTGACGGGAAGCAGGGCACCGCTGCCCGTCACCGAAACCGGCTACCGCTCGCATTTCATGCCCGCCGGAACCGTGGCGGATCACGGCGGCGCGGTCGCCTTCGTCACCGCTTGGCTCGACCACGAGGCCAAGCGCACCGGCTGGAGCGGGGCGCAACTGACCTTGTTCTGACAGGCAGAAAAATTCGCGGCTGGCCGAGGGGCCAGCCGCATCAGGTTCAGAGACCTGGCGGACGTATCGCCAGCTCATCTTCGATATTGCGGATCGTCGCCAACGCATCGCGGCGCTCTTGTGATCCGCGAGCGGCGCAGGCGAACGCGCGTTGCGCCTCTCCGAGCAGACCGTGCAATTCTGCGGTGCTGCGGGATGCCGCTTCGAAACGTGAGACAAGTTTCATCGTATCCTCCTTGGTTTCAAGGAGGCCCCGAACCGCTCAGGGCCTTTCGGCCCCGCACACATCATCATCGGCCCATGAAGGCGCTGATGGTTCGGGCTGACTTTTGAAAGCGAATAGGGGATGCGCATGGAACGCCGTCGCGGTTCGAGGCGGTCATCTTCAAGGCACAGCGGGATTAATCACGGGATTGATCGGTGGAGGCGGTTCAAGCGCGTTTGCCTGCCTTCTCAAGGCGCGCAAGCGCCACGCAGATGTCTGTCCCAGATGCGGAATATCGCCTTTGAAGAGCTGGCAATGTGCGGCAGTTCCGATCGGAAGCGGATGGCCTTGGGCAGCCGGTGGATTTTCTGTCCCGTGCCGTTCTCACTTCCCTTGTAGGGGCGGGCTTGCATGAGGACACCCGAAATCCCTGACCGAATGCGGCTCGTTCTTCAATGGCCTGCCCGCACCACCTGGCTGCGCCAGCCGTGTTGACCATGAATCCCGAGCCTTTGCCTTCGGCCTGACGGGAGGGCGTTAGCAAGCCACCCCAAACAAAGGAGATGAGATCATGGCACGCGAAAACACCAATACCCAGGCCCCCAAAGCCCCCGAGTATCTGGCTTGGCACGTCACGCAGAAAGGCGAGAAGTCCTATTGGAACAAGGTCGGTGCGGCTTGGGCGCACAAGGACGGCAAGGGCTACACGCTCCAGCTTGAGACTTGCCCGATCAATGGCCGGATCGTCCTGCGGGCACCGCTGGAAGATACGCCAAATCCTGAAACCGAGGGCGGCGCATAAGCGCCCCCTCACTTTTCCATCATGGCTCAAAGCCTCGGCGGCGGCGCGGGCGCTGGTCGCGCGTCCGCTTGCGCTGCTTCTCATCATCATCCTTGTCGCGGTCGCGTCCGCGCCGATGATAGCGGTCGTAGCGATCCAGATTCCGGTAGTTCGCTACATCTTCGCGCAACTGCATCAATTCCTCTTGCGCGATAGCGCGCTGCGCTTTGATGTCGCGCTGTAGCGTTTGCCGCTCTTCGAGCTGCTTGAAGATCAGGGCGTCTTTCTCCGCACGGTCGCGGCGGTAGGCTTCGAGCGCTTCATGCTCGTTCTGAGCTTTCACCTTGGAATATTGGCCCGTCAGGCGGTGCCAGATGCCCGAAAAGCCTTTCGGCAGCCGCTGCGCCCGCCGCTTCGTCTCTGCCTCCCATCGCCGTTCGAGAGCCGCCCAGAGCTTCTGGCGCTCGTCTTGGTGACGGCCCACCAGCTCGGTCTTGCGGAATGCCATCACCGCAAGCCGTTGTTTCGCGTCGCGTTCGGCGTCCTTGATGAAGGCTTCAAGCTTCTGGCTCATCCCGCCCGCGATTTCGGCCTTGGTCTCATCGACCGAACGTAGGCGCTCGCGATCACCGAGCCTTGCTTCGATGTCCTTGGTCTTCACTCCGGCATAGCGCGAGAGCGAATAGACCTCGCCGCGATAGTCGATGGCGACGAAGCCGCGCTTGTCGCCCTTGGCGAGCCAGAAACCGCGCTCCTTGAGCGCCCGTTCGAACGACGCCTTGTTGTCGGATGTCTCCCAGCATTGCTGAAAGACGGCCTTGATCTCGCGAGGATCGAGTCCGGCACGTTTGGCCTGTTGCCACTCTACGTGCGTGAAATTCAGCGGGTCGCGCAGGCTGCGATCCTGCAAGCCGCGCGGTATGTCCCAGCCATGTTCGAGGTAGAGCTTGCGGGACACATCCCGAAGCTTGGCCTTGTAGTGGGGCATATTGATCGCGCGCATGCGCTGCGCGTCGATTCGCGACCAGACCGCATGGGCATGCCGCCGCCCGTCCTTTTCGTGAAAGACGATGGCGCGCGGCTGGTTTTCCAGGCCGAGCTTCTTTTCTATCTCGCCGATGGCCCGTTCAAACGCCTCGACGCTCACCTTCGCGCCTTCCGGCGGGTTCAGGCTCATAGAGAACAGGTGGTTCTTGCAGCGCGTGCCCGAGGCGATGGCATCGGCCTCGCTGAAAGCGCCGCGCAGATCATCACTGACAAAGCCGCGCACGTCGTGCAGCTCGACATGCTCGTTGTCGCGCATAGCCAGCAGGTAGCGGGCGAGCTGCCCTCCATCGCCGCGCTCTTTGGCCTTCAGAATCATGGCCCGTCCCCCGGCGATTTGCCGAGCGCGCGCAGCAGGTCCGCCCGCAGGTTAGCGACCTCGCGGCAGGCTTCTTTTAGATCGGCTTCGGTTTCCGGCGTAACCGGCAGGGAGCCGGTGTTCACGGCCTTGGCGAGCTGGTTCAGGTTCGACGATAACCGAGACTGCCCCAAGGCCCCGAGGACGCGGCCCAGGGCTTCGGTGTCTTTGACCGGACTGTTGCCGCGCTTTTTGCGCGGCGCAGCATCGTCGCCGAATAGCCGTTCGCGAATATATGCGCTCAGGGGCTTGTTGCCCCGCTCGGAATCCAGCCGCGCCCTCTCTTCAAAAGTGAAGCGGATGGAGAAGGGCGGCGGGTACTTAAGCGCCTTTGCTATCGCCGATTTATGGAATTTATGGCGTAGGGTCGTCATGGCCGCACCGCAGACCCTGACTAGGGTCTAGCTGTGCGAGATGACGCTCCCATTCAGCCAGCGCTTCGAAGAGAGTGTTCGAACTTTCTCCTTCGAGGTGCGCCAACTCCTTTCAGTATCTTATCGACCCAACGGACAAGGGCCGCGGAAGCCCGGCAAGGGCGCTGCCTTTGCCCTGTTGCTGGCGCCGATCGCTGGCCTTGCCCTCGCCGCGGTCGTGCCCTGGATGGTGACAATTGCGGACCATTCACGGATTCACGGCCAGCCGGGCATGGAGGCCGCCTGGCCACTAGCCGGAAGACGGCGGCTCTTGCGCCGTTTCAGGACGCGGCACGTCCAAGGGACGGTTTGCTGCGTTGTTCAGCCGTCATAGCCTGCTTTCTCGGCAGCCTGCGGATGGCGCGGGAGCTGATGCGGTCGCGACCAGTATGGCAGGGCCGAAAGGCATCTCAGATGCTTTCGGGGGTCACGATTTCGAAGGGAACCGTGCGTTGCAAGGTGGTGCCTGGCGCATCTTCCTCGGCGACGTTGATCATGGTCTGCACGAGGAGGTTCGAGGTCGCCTCGAGAGGATGGCAGAGAGCCGCCGTGATCAGTCCCTCGGAAAGCCCTTTCCGCGTTTCCGGGCCTATGTCCCGACATATCAGCCGCACGCCTTTTCGGCGGCTTTCCGACGATCGCCTGAGCGCCCGCAGGACACCGGTAATTCCGCCCCCGAGAATCACGAGTCCCACCAGATCGTCCGAGGTCTGAAGGAGATTTGTCACCATCTGAAAGGCCCGTTCCGCCTCCTCGTGGGTGGGACAGCTGTCATCGACCGAGAGTCGAGGGCTGTGTTCGCGAAGATAAGACCGCATGCTGGCATCGGCGACATCCTGGCACTGGTAGCGGTGGTTTCCGATGAACACGGCGACCCGCCCCGGACCGTGTGTCATCTGAGCGATCAACCATGCCACCGTTCGCCCCAGTTTCCAGTTGTCTGCACCGACATAGGCGGCCCTTTCCGGAGCGGACTGATCCGTGATGTATGTAACGACCGGCGTGCCCTTTTCCCTCAGCGAGCGAATTGCCTGTCCGATCACCGGGTGATCCGCGGCAATGACCGATACCGCGTCGCACTCTTCGCCCAGCGCGAGAAGACGATCGGCGATGTTTTCCGGGGCGAGAATATCCACGAAATCGACGAGGGGATCGACGACCTCGTCACGGCGACCGCGGCATGCCTCGACAATCTTTCTACCGAAAAGCTGATAGAGCTCCCGGCTTGATTGCTGGAGCAGGAACCCGAGCCGATAGTTCGGCTTGGCCTTCTTCAAGCGATCCTCGATTGTACCGGCGCCGTAGAATCCGATCTGCTCCGCCGCGTTCTGGACACGCTGCATGGTCGTGCCCCGGACCCCGGCAGTGCCGCCGAGAATCCTGTTGACCGTGGACACAGAGACGCCCGCCGCTTCGGCGAGATCGGCAATCGTCGGCCGACGCATTATCATTTCTCCGACCCGTTTTATCTCATAGTGAATGATACTAAATGAAATAAAAAGTACAAATCATGCTATTCATGTATTTCAGAATGATCAAGTCTTTGATATCGATCCTCCCGCTTAGAGGCCCTGCCAAGGGGCGGGGCGCGGGAGGAGAGATCTCATGGGAATGAACAACTGGATCAAGACAGGCCTTTGCGCCACAGCGTTCGCGTTTGCCGCTAACGCTGCTGCTGCCGAGGGCGCGAAGATCTTCGTCGTGGGTGGCAAGCCGGACGACCCGTTCTGGGGGATCGTCAAGAAAGGCGCCGAGGATGCTGGTATCGTGGTCGAAGCCCAGGGCGGCTCCGTCACCTGGCTCGGGCCGCAGAATTACGACAATCTGGGCGTCGACGCGGCCGAGCTCATCCGCCAGGCAATCGACCAGGGGGCCGACGGCATCGTCGCTCCGGACTGGGTGCCGGAAGCGATGGACCCGGCCTTCAACGCGGTGCGCGATGCGGGCATTCCGTTCATCGTCTACAACGCCGGCGGCATCGAGGCGGCTGATCGTCTCGGCGCGATGAACTACGTCGGTGCGGTCGATTACAAGGCTGGCGTCGCCGGCGGTGAATATGTCGCCGAGCATGGCGCCAAGCGCGGCGTCTGCGTCAACTCGCTGCCTGGCGCGGCCAACATCGAAGACTATTGCCGCGGCTTCGCCGATGGCCTCGCCAACAAGGGCGCGACCGGCGACGTCCTGCCGCTGCCGGCGACCGCCGAAGGCAACGTGACGGCCGTGGCCCAGGCGATCCGTGCCTACCTGCTGCAGAACCCGGATATCGATGCGGCCTTCGCGACCGCGAACCTCGACGCGGTCGGGATCGTCCAGGGCATCGCCCAGGCCGGCAAGGCCGGCCAGGTCCAGCTTTGCGGCATCAACTTCGACGAAGCGATCCTGTCCCAGATCCAGGCCGGCACCCAAGCCTGCGCGGTCGATCAGCAGGGCTATCAGCAGGGCTTCTATGCCGTGTCGATCCTGAATGGCTGGATCAACTACGGGCTGAACATCCCCACACGCGAGATCCTGACGGGTCCGGGTGTCGTCGACGCGTCCAACATCGACGCGACCTTGGCCGGCGCAAAGGCCGGCACCCGATAAGCATCGAAGAAGAGGGCCGCCCGAGCGTTCGGGCGGCCGTCGCCGTCTCCGATCTTTTGACAGGGATTCTCCACGCAGGCGCGTGTCGAAGGGGCAGCCATGTCGGATACCAGCAGCAGTTTGACGGATCGGGGTTTATCGCTCGGTCAGTTGGTCCGTCGACCCGAGATGGGGTCATTCATCGGGCTGATCGTCGTCTACGTGTTCTTCGCGATCATGGGCGGCGGGAATTTCCGGGGTGCGCCCGGGTTCTCCAGCTTCCTGAACTTCGGGTCTGAAGTCGGCATAATCGCGCTGGCCGTTGGTCTTCTGATGATCGCCGGTGAGCTCGACATGTCGGTCGGCGCCGTCGTCCCGGCCTCGTCGCTGACGCTCGCCATCGTCGCCGGGGACTTCGGCGCCCCGGTCGGCGTCGCCATCCTCGCCGGGCTCGCCGTCGGCATTCTCGTCGGCTATGTCAACGGCCTTCTCGTAACCCGCACCGGCATCCCTTCCCTCATCATCACGATCGGCACGATGTTCGGCGTCATGGGCCTGACGCTCGGCCTCACGGTCCTGATCCACGGCAGCACCGGGGTATTCCTCGTCCCCGATCCATTGACCAAGGCGATCTTCGGACAGCTCATCGGCAACATGTTCCAGGTGTCGATCCTGTGGTGGGCCGTCTTCATCGCCGTGGTCTTCTTCCTGTTGCATATCTCGCCTTGGGGCAACGGCGTGTTCGCCTTGGGCGGAGACCGCGAGAGCGCGCGAAACGCCGGTATTCCGACGAACCGGCTCACTATCCAGCTCTACATGCTGTCGGGCTTCGCCGCGGCATTCGTCGGCGTCAGCCAGGTAATGACCTTCAACGCCGCACAGGTCGCGGCGGGCAGAGGCTTCATCTTCGACTCGATCATGTGCGTGGTGATCGGCGGCGTCCTGCTGACCGGCGGCGCCGGATCGGTGATCGGCATCGTGATCGGCACGCTGACCTTCGCGATCGTGAACCAGGGGATCTTCTTCTCGGGCCTGGACCCCAACTTCGGCAGCATCATCATCGGTGCCCTCCTGCTGTTTGCCGTCATGTCGAACGACAGGTTCCGGGCGCTTGCCCTGTCCTATGCCAGCGGCAGAAAAAACTGAGGGCGGTCAGATGAACGGCTTTTCTTTCCGATCACTCCTGCGCCGCCCGGAAATGGGCTCCGTGCTCAGCCTCGTCCTCGTGGTCGCCTTCTATGTGATCATCGGGCATGTCGATGTTGGCAATCTCGTCGGTGCGGCGAGCTGGCTGAACTTCGCCGCCAACCTCGGCATCGTCGCCCTGCCCGTCGGGCTCCTGATGATCGCTGGCGAGCTCGACATCTCGATCGGTTCGATGATCCCGGCGGGGTCCATGACGGTCGCCATACTGTCGGGCTATTACGAACTGCCGATCGTCGTCGGCATCCTTGGAGCGCTCGGCTTCGGCGTGGCGGTGGGCCTGTTCAACGGCTATCTTGCGACCCACACCACAGTGCCCTCGCTGATCATCACCCTGGGGTCGCTGGTGGCGGTGCAAGGCGTGGTGCTCTCCGGCTCGATGCTGCTCACCGGGGCGGCCTCGGTGCCGCTCGACGCGCCAGACTGGGCCAAGACGGTCTTCGGCCACCTCATCGCCAACAAGTACCAGGTCATCGTCTTCTGGTGGCTGGGCCTGACCGCGCTCTTCGCCCTGTTCCTGCACGTATCGCCCTGGGGCAACTGGGTATTCGCCCTCGGCGGCGACGAGACAAGCGCCCGCAACGCCGGCATCCCGACCAACCGCCTGAAGATCATGTTGTTCGTGATGTCCTCGACCGCGGCCGCCTTCGTCGGCATGTGCGGCGCCATCGTCTTCAACTCGGCGCAGGTATCCGGCGGCATGAACTACATCTTCAATGTGATCGTCTCGGTCGTGGTGGGCGGCGTGCTGCTTACCGGCGGCTTCGGCTCGATCATCGGCATCTTCTTTGGCGCGATCACCTTCGCCATCGTCAACCAGGGCATCTACTTCACCGACATCGACCGAAACTGGTCGAACCTGATCATCGGGGTGATGCTGATCGCGGCCGTGCTGATGAACAACACCTTCCGGAAAATGGCGCTCGCCTACGCGCCGAGGAAAAAGAAGTGAGGTCCAGACATGGCTGATCAGACTCCCATTCTCGAACTCGAGCATGTCGACAAGTCATTCGGGCCGATCGATGTGCTGATGGACATCAACCTCAAGGTCCACGCCGGCGAAGTGCTGTGCCTGCTCGGCGACAATGGTGCCGGCAAGTCGACGCTGATCAAGACGCTGTGCGGAGTCTTCAAGCCGACCGCCGGGAAGATCCTGATGGACGGCAAGGACGTGCGCTTCAACCGCCCGCGCGACGCGCAGGAGATGGGCATCTCGACCGTTCACCAGTTCGGCGGCACCTTCGCGCTGATGAGCATCGGTCGCAGCTTCTTCGTCGGCGTCGAGCCGACCAGGGGCTGGGGTCCGTTCAAGATCTTTGACCGCGCGAAAGCCAACGAGATCGCGGTCAGGGCCGTGCGCGATTTCGGCATCACCCGGATCGAAGACGGAGACCGGCTGGTCGGTGGCCTTTCCGGTGGCGAGCGCCAATCCCTCGCGATCGCCCGGGCGGTGCACTTCGGTGCCCGCGTGCTTATTCTCGACGAACCGACGGCGGCGCTCGGTGTCAAGCAGGCGTCCCACGTCCTGCGCATCATCAACGAAGCGAAGCGGCGCGGCCTGGCCGTGATTTTCATAACCCACCAGGTCATGCACGCGATGGCCGTCGGCGATCATTTCGCGGTGCTCATCCGCGGCGCGATTGCCGCCGACTTCCGCAGGGGCGAGAAGACCCGGGAGGAAATCACGGACCTCATGGCCGGCGGCGAAACGATGGCCGATCTCGAAGCCTCGATCGAATCCTATGAGGACACGCACGAAGGACGCCCACCGCCGCCCGCGCCCTGACATCCAACGAGCCTCGGGCCATCCCGTTCGATAGCGCATATGCGTGTGCGCCGTTCAACAAGAAACCAGGGAAAACCGCAATGAAGATCGCCCTCGACCCGTTCATGCACCGCCATTTCTCTCTCGAGGCGCTGCCGTCCAAGGTGGCAGAGCTCGGCTATGAATGGATCGAACTCAGCCCGCGCTCCGACTTCCTTGAGTGGTTCAAGGCGCCGCGTGTCTTCCCTGATCGCATCAAGCGCTTCAAGAAGGCTTTGTCTGACGCAAATGTCGGCATCGCCTCCCTGCTGCCCATGTATCGCTGGGCCTCGAACGACGAGGACGAGCGCAACGCGGCCGTGCGCCACTGGAAGCGCGCCATCGAGATCGCCGTCGAGATGGGCGTCGACACGATGAACTCGGAATTCGGCCGTGGTCCGCACCCCGACAAGGGGACCTGCTACTGCTGCCACACCGGCTCCATGATCGAGGCTTGCGAGGACGCGTGGTGGCGATCCATGGAAGAGCTGGTGCCGATCTTCGAGAAGGAAGGCATCAACCTGCATATCGAGCCCCATCCCGAGGATTGGGTCGAAACACTTCAGCCGTCGGTCGACCTTATTCGCACGGTCAACAGTCCGCGGGTCAAGTTCCTCTACTGCACGCCCCACACATTCTATTTCGGCGACGACACGGTCGCGATGCTGCGGGAATGCGCCGATGTTCTGGCGCATGTGCATGTCGCGGACACCTTCAATCACAAGGCGTCGTCGGGTCTCCGCTACATCGTCAATCCCCCGGGCTCGACGGCGCGCGTGCACCAGCACCTCAATATCGGTCAGGGTGAAGTTCCCTGGGATGATTTCTTCGCAACCCTCGACGAGATCGGATTCGACGGCATCATGACCTCATGCGTTTTCGCATGGGAGGAGAAGGCCGACGAGTCCGGCAGGTTCATGCGCTCGGAGATGCAGCGCTTTGTCGACAAGCACCGGGGGGCAAGATGACGCTGAAAGTCGGTGTCATCGGCACGGGTATGATCGGTCAAGATCATATCCGCCGCCTGACGCGGGTTCTGGCCGGCGTCGAGATCGTCGGTGTCAGCGACCTCGACCGAAAGCGCGCTGCCGGCGCCGCGCCGGAAGGCGCGAGGGTCTTCGATACTCCCCAGTCATTGATCCATTCGGACGCGGTGCAAGCCGTTGTGATCTGCTCCTGGGGGCCTGCCCACGAGGAGCAGTTGCTCGAATGCATCGCCGCGAGCAAGCCGACATTCTGCGAGAAGCCGATGGTGACATCGGAGGCCGCCGCGCTGCGCGTCATCGAAGCCGAGGTCGCTGGCGGGCGTCGACTGGTGCAGGTTGGCTTCATGCGCCGCTTCGATGCGGACTACCGCAGGCTGAAGACGGTGATCGACGGCGGCTCGCTCGGCGCCCCCCTGATGTTCCACTCGGCCCATCGCAACGCCTCCGTGCCACCCGGTCTCTACACATCTGAAATGCCCCTCAACGACACGCTGGTACACGATGCCGACATCTCGCGCTGGCTGCTCTCCGACGAGATCGTCGGTGTCGAGGTCCGCCTGCCGCGCCGGTCGCGCCAGGGCTCCGATCTGCGCGATCCACACTTCGTCCTTCTGCATATGGCGCATGGTGCGATCGTTGACGTCGAGATATCGGTCAACATCGGCTACGGCTACGACATCCGTGGCGAAGTCAGCTGCGAACAGGGCGTCGCGGCGTTGCCGAACCGTCCCGCGACCGTCGTTTCCGACGTGAACGGCGTCAGGCAGTCGATACCAGCCGATTGGCGCGAACGCTTCATCGAAGCCTACGACCAGGAATTCCGCGAGTGGATCGCGGCGGCCTCGGCGGGAACCGCGACCGGACCGACCGCCTGGGACGGGTATGCCGCGACTCTCACCGCCGATGCGGCGCTTCGTGCGGTCGCAAGCGGCGGCTACGAGCGCATCGAGATGATCGACAAGCCCGGATTCTACGACACTCCGCAAGCGCTCGCCGCCGAATAGGGCGGAGATATCTCAAGGACCGGTCATTCATGATCAATGGAGAACGAAAGATCGCCAGCCCCCTGCGCTGGGGCATGGTCGGCGGTGGCCGCACCGGGCAGGTCGGCTACAAGCACCGCACAGGCGCATTGCGCGATGGCACCTACCGGCTGCTCGCCGGCGCCTTCGACCTCGATGCCGCCCGCGGCCGCGATTTCGGCGAACGCATAGGCGTCGCTCCCGACCGCTGCTACGCCAGCTATCAGGATCTCATCGCCGGTGAGGCCGATCGTGTCGACGGCATCGAGGTCGTCTCGATCGCGACGCCCAACTTCACACACTATGAGATCGCCACGGCGAGCCTCGAGGCCGGGCTCCACGTGATCTGTGAGAAGCCGCTCTTCTTCACCGTTGCCGAGTGCGAGGAGATTGCGGCCCTGGCCAGGCGGAAGGACCTGATCGTCGGCGTTACCTACGGCTTCACCGGCCATCCCCTCGTCCGTCAGATGGCGGCGATGGTGAAGAAGGGGATGCTCGGCGATATCCGCCTCGTCGACATGGCCTATACGCACGGCTTCAACGCCGGCGACGATGTGGGAGCGCCCGAGGCGGTCAGGTGGCGGACCAATCCCCGGACCGCGGGACCGACCTTCGTGCTCGGCGACATCGGCACGCATCTCTTCTACCTGTCCGAAGTGGTGCTGCCGCATCTCAAGATCGAGCGCCTGCTCTGCGACCGCAAGGCGTTCATTCCCTCCCGCGAACCGCTGGAGGACCACGCCACCGTTCTGATGCACTACGACAATGGCGCGCGCGGACGCCTTTGGGTGTCGTCGGTGGACGCCGGAAATATGGGGTCGCAGCGCTACCGCTTCACCGGCAGCAGGGCATCGCTTTCGTGGTCGGACGCTCACCCCGACCAACTCATCTACGAGGTGCAGGGCGAGCCTTCCCGCATCTTGTGCCACGGGATGCCTTACCTCGAGCAGGAAAGCCTGGATGTCGATCGGATGGGCGCCCTTCATACCGAAGGGCTCGGTGACAGCTGGGCGAACATCTACCTTTGGATCGCTGAGGCCATCGACGCGAAGAAGCGCGGCGAAGAGGAATTCCTGAAAACCCATCACTACCCTGGCATCGCCGCCGGAACCGAAGGCGTGCGCTGGCTCGAGAACTGCGTGCGGTCGGCGGACGCCGGCGCCGCCTGGGTCACCTACGGATAGCCCCTTTGTGGAGCGACTAAGATGAAGCTTTCCATTTGCACCGACGTGATGGGCGACCTGCCGTTCACCGACATGCTCGACAAGTGTGTCGCGCTGGGCGTCGAGGGAGTCGAAATGACCGGTGGCGGCTGGTCACGCGGTCCGCATTTCAGGGCCGACGAGCTACTCGCCGACAGGAATCTGCTGAAGCGGAAATTGAAGGAGATCGAAGCGAGAGGACTACGGATCGCGGCCCTGAACTGCTCCGCCAACCCGCTCGATCCCGGCGAGATGGGCAAGCGGCACCTCAAGGAAATGAGAGACACGATCCGCCTTGCGGGCGAGATCGGCGTTGCCAAGATCGTCACCATGTCGGGCCTGCCCGAAGCCGCTCCCGGCGACATGGTCCCCAACTGGCTCGTGTACACAAAGTCCTGGCCGGACGAAATGCCCGAGCGTGACCGCTATCAATGGGAAGACCGCGCGTTTCCTCTGTGGCACGACCTTGTAAAGCTCGCGGACGAGGTGGGCGTCGAGAAATACGCGCTCGAGAATTTCTCCGCAATGCTCGTCTGGAATCCGGAAACCCTGTTCCGCCTCAGAAATGAGGTCGGTTCCAAAGTCGGGATGAACCTCGATCCGAGCCACCTGATGTGGATGGGCGCCGACCCCATCGCTTCGGCGCGGGCACTCGGTGATGCGATCCACCATTGCCACGGCAAGGATACTCGCATCGAACGCGTGCGCGCGGACGTCGATGGCTTGCTGGAACTCCGCGACGTGACCGACGTGGCAAACCGCACGTGGAACTACGTTGCGGTCGGGGCGGGTCATGACCTCCAGTGGTGGAAGGAGTTTTTCTCGGTGGTCGGCATGATGGGCTATGACGGATGGGTCTCGCTGGAGATGGAGGATTTCACCATGTCCACCGAGGCAGGCATCCGCTCTTCGATCGACGCCCTGCAGGCCGCCATCATTCGCTAGGTGTCAAGCGATCCTGAGATGCAACAGACCATCACGATCGCCTGCGCACCACCCGGCTGCCGGGGAATGGACGCCGTCCGCAGCCCGCATCTGCCGCCATTCGAATGCATCCTGGACGGGGCGGTGCGGCGGCAGGCCGCGCGCCTTCTGAACGAGATTGAACCCTGAGGGCATCACCTTGGAAAAGGAACTCGACGTTATCACGATCGGCCGTGCTGGCGTGGACCTGTATGGTTCCCAGGTCGGTGGCCGGCTGGAGGACATGGGCTCGTTCGATAAGTATATCGGCGGCTCGCCGACCAATATGGCATGCGGGACGGCGCGGCTGGGGATGAAGTCGGCTCTGATCACCCGCGTCGGAGACGAACACATGGGCCGCTTCATCCGCGAGGAGTTGCGGCGGCACGGAGTGGACGTGCGCGGCGTGAAGACCGACCCCGACCGGCTCACCGCGCTGGTGCTGCTCGGCATTCGCGACCAGCGACAATTCCCACTGATCTTCTACCGGGAAAACTGTGCCGACATGGCGCTCAGCAGGGAGGACATCGACGAGTCCCTCATCGCTTCCGGACGCGCGGTCGTCGCAACCGGCACGCATCTGAGCCACCCTCGCACCGAGGAGGCGGTGGTCAAGGCTCTGGAACTTGCTCGGAAGCACGGGAGCCGGACGGCTCTCGACATTGACTATCGACCGAACCTCTGGGGCGTTGCCGGCCACGGGGACGGCGAGAGCCGCTTCGTCGAAAGCGAGGCCGTTACCGCAAAGCTTCAATCGCACCTTCACCTCTTCGACCTGATTGTCGGAACCGAAGAGGAATTTCACATTGCCGGCGGCTCCACCGACACGCTCAAGGCCCTCGCCTCCGTCCGTGCCGCCTCGGATGCAGCGCTGATCTGCAAGCTCGGCCCAATGGGCGCGGTGGCGATTACCGGCGAGATTCCCGCTCGCCTCGAAGACGGCCAGTCGGGGCCCGGCTTCCCGGTCGACGTATTCAACGTGCTTGGCGCCGGCGACGGCTTCATGTCGGGCCTTCTGAAGGGCTGGCTCGACGGCGAGGACTGGCCGACGACCCTCAAATACGCCAATGCCTGCGGCGCCTTGGCTGTCAGCCGGCACGGCTGTACGCCTGCCTATCCGAGTTGGGAGGAGCTGACGTTCTTTTTCGAGCGGGGGATCGTCCGGCCGGACATCCGCAATGATGTCGAGCTGGAGCAAGTGCACTGGGCAACAAATCGACACGGCGACTGGTCGACGATGCGGGTCTTTGCCTTCGATCATCGAAGCCAGATGGAGGCGATACCCGGCGCCGGTCCGGAAAAGATCGGACATTTCAAGAGGCTCTGCCTCGAAGCGGCGCTGCGCGTCCAAGGTCGCCGCGGCGGCCATGGCATCCTCTGCGACGAAAGGCTCGGACGAGACGCGCTCAGCGCGGCGGAAGGCACTGGACTATGGATCGGCCGGCCGGTCGAGATGCCGGGGTCTCGCCCGTTGACACTGGAACCGGAGATTGGCCCCGACTACGGGGGGCTACGGGAATGGCCCCGCGATCAGGTGGTGAAGTGCCTGTGCTTCTGCCACCCCGACGACGAGCAGGAAATGTGGGCTGCGCAGGAAGATGTCATCTTCCGGCTCTTCCACGCCTGCCGGCGCAACAAGCTTGAGTTCCTTTTGGAGGTCATCCCTTCCAAGGTCGGCCCGATCGACGACACAACCACGGCGCGGGTGATCCAGCGCTTCTACGATCTTGGTGTCTATCCGGACTGGTGGAAGCTGGAGCCGTTCAGGACAACGCTTGCCTGGGCCAACGTTGTCGAGGCGATCGAACGCAACGACCACAGGACCCGGGGCATTGTCGTGCTGGGGCTGGACGCGCCCGAAGAGGAACTCGCCGCGAGCTTCTCCCTCGCCGCGAGGGAGCCGCTGGTCAAGGGTTTCGCGGTGGGGCGCACGATCTTCGCGGAAGCCGCCCGCGAATGGATGGCAGGCCGAATTTCCGACGACGAAGCCGTGGCGGCGATGGAGAGGAAATTCACGCGGCTGTGCCGCGTTTGGGACGAGGCGCGCGCGTGCGCGCGGGAGGAAGTTGCATGACTCAAACGATCAACCTGACCGCGGCGCAGGCCATGGTGAAGTGGCTGAGCGTCCAGATGACGGACGATGGCGAACGATTCATCGAAGGCGTCTGGGCCATCTTCGGACACGGAAACGTCGCCGGCATTGGCGAGGCTCTCCACGGAATTGGCGATGCATTGCCGACATGGCGCGGACAGAATGAGCAAACCATGGCTCATGCGGCAATCGCCTATGCCAAGACGATGCGGCGGAGACGGGCGATGGCGGTGACATCGTCGATCGGCCCAGGCGCGACCAACATGGTCACCGCGGCGGCGGTCGCGCACGTCAATCGCCTGCCGGTTCTGCTGATCGCGGGCGACGTGTTCGCGAATCGGCGCCCGGACCCGGTGCTGCAGCAGATTGAGGCTTTCGACGACGGGACTGTCTCGGCCAACGACTGTTTCCGCCCCGTCGCTCGCTACTTCGATCGCATCAGTCGTCCCGAGCACCTTCTGACCGCTCTTCCGCGCGCGATGGGGATGATGACCGATCCGCAGAACGCGGGTCCTGCCGTTATTGCCTTCTGCCAGGACGTTCAGGCCGAGATGTACGACTATCCCGCCGACTTCTTTGTGCCGAAGACTTGGCGGATTCGCCGGCCCGAGCCCGATGCCCGGGAGGTCTCGGACGTCGCCGCGATGATCGCGCAGTCGTCAAGGCCGGTCATCGTCGCGGGCGGCGGCGTGCTCTATGCGCGGGCCGAGGACCAGCTCGCCGGATTCGCCGAGCGGCACAATATCCCCTTGGTCGAGACCCAGGCAGGAAAGGGTGGCTTGGCCGCAACCCATCCACTTAATTTCGGGTCACCAGGGGTGACCGGATCCGGCTGCGCGAACGATCTCTGCAGGGAGGCGGATCTGGTAATCGGCGTTGGCACGCGGTTCCAGGATTTCACTACCGGGTCGTGGACCCTGTTCGAGAATGCCAGCCGTCGGATCATCTCGATCAATCTGCATCCCTACGACGCACAGAAGCACCTCGCAGTACCGCTGGTGGCCGACGCCAGGGTGGCCCTTGACCGCCTTTCCGAGGCGCTCGGCGATCTGCGGTTCGACGCCTGCGATCCCTCGGCCCGGTCGGATTGGCTCGCGGAGGTGGCGAGGGTCACAGCCGCTCCCGAACCGAATACCAATGCGCTGCCGACGGATGCCCAGGTGATCGGAGCAGTCCAGCGTGTCGCCCGCGACGATACCGTCGCCATGTGCGCAGCGGGAACGATGCCGGGCGCGCTTCAGGTCCTCTGGCAGGCGAGCAGGGGCGGGTATCACATGGAATATGGCAATTCCTGTATGGGCTACGAACTTGCCGGCGCCATGGGTATCAAGCTCGCCTCGCCCGCGAAGGAGGTCATCTGCTTCGTCGGGGACGGTTCCTACATGATGGCGAATTCGGAGCTCGCGACAGCGGTCATGAGACGCGTTCCGTTTACCGTCGTTCTGACGGACAACCGCGGCTATGGCTGCATCAACCGGCTGCAGATCGAATGCGGCGGCGCCGAATTCAATAATCTCTACAGGGATGCCCGCGTCGAAACGCAGCCCGAGATCGACTTCGTGTCCCATGCCAGGTCAATGGGTGCCGTGGCCGTGAAGGCAGGCGACATCGCCGCTCTCGAAGCCGAAATCGTCGCGGCGCGAGGCAGGAATATTCCCACCGTCATCGTGATCGACACGGACGCGGCGCCTGGCACCGGCGTGGGTGGCCACTGGTGGGATGTAGCCGTGCCTCAGGCGGGTGGTCCCGAGCGACTGGAGGAAGCGCGCGGACGCTACAACGCCAACGCAGCTCTGCAGCGGACGTTCAACTGACACCAATCGATGCGCGCTGGAGAAGCTGCATGGCCGGACTGTTGAGAAAGCCTTTCGGCGACCACGGCAAGGTTCACCAGATTACCCCGCAATCGGCTGGCTGGCGCTATGTCGGATTCTCTCTCCACCGGCTGCGCAAGGGCGAGACAGCCGCCGAGGTCACCGGTGGAGACGAATCGATCTTGGTGATGATCGAAGGCTTGGCGCGCATCGCTGGTGCCGGCCGGGAATGGGGCGTGCTCGGCGAGCGGATGAACCTCTTCGAGAAGACGCCGCCGCATTGCCTGTATCTGCCGAACGGAACCGGCTGGAATGCCGAAGCCGTCACGGACTGCACCATCGCCGTCTGTTCAGCCCCGGGACGCGGAGGGCACGAAGCCCGCAGGATTGGTCCGGACGGGATTACGCTCTTGGAGCGGGGAAAGGGCGCGAATACCCGCTACATCAATAACATCGCGATGGAAAACGAGGATTTCTGCGACAGCCTGCTCGTGACCGAGGTGTTTACGCCCGCAGGTCACTGGTCGTCCTATCCGAGCCATCGGCACGACGAGGACGACTTCCCGCGCATCACCTATCTCGAGGAAACCTACTACCACCGCCTGAACCCGTCTTCGGGCTTTGGCATCCAGCGCGTCTACACAGACGACCGGCAGCTCGACGAGACCATGGCGGTCGCCGACGGCGACGTCGTCCTCGTCCCACGCGGCCATCACCCCTGCGGCGCGCCCTATGGTTTCGAGATGTACTACCTCAACGTCATGGCCGGCCCCCTCAGGAAATGGCGTTTCGTACCGGCGCCCGAGGTCGAGTGGATCATGACGCGTGATGCCTGACCGATAGGATATTCCTTCGCCGCCGAACCAACGCACGGCACCGAACCTGCCTTTTCCCGATTTCCTCGATCGCGCGGTCCGGTTCGCCGGCTTGGGTGTGGAGGCTCGATCCGGGCCGGCCTGCCTTCGACGGCCTCAAGCCAGCCGAGGCGGGCCGGCCCCGCGCGCGAACGGAGGCTTCGTCTCATCGGTTTGAGCACATGTCCCGCCGCGGCCGAGGCGCGCTCGCCCCGGCGGTTTCGTGCCTGCAAGGCCCCCGAAGTCGGGGCTCCGGTCGACGAGGGATCGCCTACCCCATCGTCGGCATGACGAATTCCGGATCGGTCCGCACTCCGGATGGCCATCGCGTGGTGATGGTCTTGAGGCGGGTGTAGAAGCGCACGCCTTCGGGCCCGTGCATGTGATGGTCGCCGAACAGCGACTGCTTCCAGCCGCCGAAGGAGTGGAAGGCCATCGGCACCGGGATCGGGACATTGACGCCGACCATGCCGACCTCGATGTCGTGCGCGAATGTTCGCGCCGCGTCGCCATCGCGGGTGAAGATCGCGACCCCGTTGGCATAGTCGTGCCGATCGATGAGTTCGACCGCGGAGGCGTAGTCCTTGCGACGAACGACCGAGAGAACCGGTCCGAAAATCTCGTCCTTCCAGATCGTCATCTCCGGAGTGACGTTGTCGATCAGCGTCGGTCCGACGAAGTAGCCGTCCTCGTAGCCCTGCGGGGCCCGGTAGGTCCGTCCGTCGACGACGATCTTCGCTCCATCCGCCTCGCCCCTGTCGATATAGCCGAGAATCCTTTCCTTCGCGGCCTCGGTAACGACCGGCCCCATGTCGGACGAGCGGTCGGAGGCCGGCCCGACCTTGAGCGCTTCGATCTTCGGGACCAGCTTCTCGATCAGGGCATCGGCGATCCTGTCGGTCACCGGGACGGCGACCGAGATGGCCATGCAGCGCTCGCCCGCCGAGCCGTAGGCCGCGCCCATCAGTGCGTTGGCTGCCATGTCGAGATCGGCGTCGGGCAGAATCACCATGTGATTCTTGGCCCCGCCGAGCGCCTGCACGCGCTTTCCGTTGCTTGTCCCGGTCTCGTAGATGTACCTGGCGATCGGGGTCGATCCGACGAAGCTCACCGCCTTGACGTCGGGGTGCGCAAGCAACGCGTCGACCGCTTCCTTGTCGCCCTGGATGACATTGAAAACGCCGGCGGGCAGCCCCGCCTCGGCCAGCCACTCGGCGATGAGCAGCGAGGCGGAGGGATCGCGCTCCGACGGCTTCAGGATGAAGCAGTTGCCGCAGGCCAGCGCGACGGGAAACATCCACATCGGCACCATGGCCGGGAAATTGAACGGGGTAATTCCAGCCACGACGCCGAGCGGCTGTCGCAGGGAATGGCTGTCGACCGCGGTGCCGACATTCTCGGTGATCTCTCCCTTCAGGAGATGCGGCGCGCCGACGGCGAATTCGACCACTTCGAGGCCGCGGGTCACCTCGCCCTTGGCGTCGTCGTGGGTCTTGCCGTGCTCGTTCGAGATCGCCTCCGCCAGCTCATCCGCGCGCTGCCAGAGGATCGTCTTGAACCGGTCGAGGATACGGGCGCGCCGAAGAGCCGGCGTCCTGGCCCAGGCCCGCCAGGCCGCATGGGCGGAGGCGACGGCCTTGCCCACTTCGTCCCGGCTGGCAAGCGCCACGGTGCCGGACTGCTGGCCGGTCGCAGGGTTGAAGACCGGCTGGCTGCGGCCGGACGATCCCGCCACGCGCTGGTTGTCGATGAAATGTGCGATGTCGCTCATCGGGAGCCTCCCTCGGGTTTGTCAGAGGGAGCCTTGCCACAGACGAAAATGCATATAAATACTCCGAGATGCCTAACCGTTATGCAAGAATGTATGAATGAACTGGGACGATGCCCGCTATTTCCTGGCCGTCGCGCGTGAAGGGCAGATGCTCGGGGCTTCGCGCCGCCTCGGCGTCAGTCAGGCCCTCCTCAGCCGCCGGGTCGCGGCCCTCGAGGCATCGGTCGGCACGCGGCTCATGGACCGCACGACCCGGGGCTGCACCCTCACCGGGGCGGGACAGGAGGTATTCGGTGCGGCCGAGCGGATGGAAGAGGAAATCCTCGGCGCCGCCTCCCGCCTGCAGGGCTCGGAGAACGTCTATGCCGGCACGATCCGGATCGGCGCACCGGACGGGTTCGGGAGCGCCTTCCTGGCGCCGCGCCTCGGCAGGCTGCGGGACACCTATCCCGAGCTGCATATCCAGCTGGTGCCGATCACCCGCAGCTTCTCCCTCTCCCAGCGGGAGGCGGATCTCGCGGTGATGGTCGGCCGTCCGGACCGGGGGCGGCTCCGGGTCCGTCGCCTGACGGACTATACGATCGGCCTCTATGCCAGCGAAGATTACCTCGCCCGCGTCGGCCGCCCGGATACGCCGGACGACCTCGCGATGCATGCGAAGGTGGGATATGTCGATGACCTGGTCTACTCGGCCGAGCTCCAATACGCGAATGAGTTCCTGCGCGACTGGCGATCCGCCTTCGAGGTCACGACGGCGATGGGCCAATTGGAGGTGGTCAAGGCCGGTGGCGGCATTGGAGCCCTTCACGATTTCATGGCCTTCGGCCAGCCGGGTCTGGTTCGCCTCTTTCCGGAACTCGTCGCGCAACGCACTTACTGGACTGTTTGGCACGAAAACATGCGGGCCGCCCGACGCGTGGCGGCAGTGGCGTCCTTCCTCGACGATATTGTCCGGGAGGCACGGGCCGCCTTCCTGCCGGCGAGGCCGCGATAACAGCTCGGCAAGAAGGGCATTGCTTCCGGCCGGCCCTGGCCTCGCGACGCCATCGAGGGGCCTTGCCCTTCCGCCCGATGGCAGCCGCTATCCTCCCTTCATCTTCGCCTGGTAGGCCGGCAGGTGTTTCTCCTGCGCCTTGATCAGCTGCTCGCGATAGGCGCCGTAGATGATGTCGGTGTCGTGCAGCGTCACGCCCTCGATCGTCGGCGAGGCGAAGACCGGCAGCTCGATGCCGCGATTGGCGAGCGCCTGCGCGGTGCGGGCGATCAGCTCATGCATCATGATCATCGCCAGCACGGTGGATGACCCGGAGACCGGGCGGCTCCATCCCTCGATCGGCACGATCGCGTCCTCGATCGGGGCGCAGGTGTCGATCACCATGTCGGCGGCATCGGCGAGCCGCTTGCCCGAGGAATGGGTCGCCGGCTTGTCGAGGTTGTTCCTGCTCGTCACCGCGACGACGAAGATGCCCCGCTCCTTGGCATAGAGCGCCGTGTCGATGCCGGAGGCGTTGCGGCCGCTATGGCCGAAGATGACGATCGAGTCGCCGGCATTCAGCGGCTGCTGGTCGAGGTATTTCTCGGCGTATTTCTCGGTCCGCTCGAGCCACAGCAGCTCGCGGACGCCGCCCGGCCCGAGCACGTTGTGCCACATCACCCGCGGGTCGGTCAGCGGGTTGAAGCCGATATAGCTGCCATAGCGCGGGAAGGCCTCCTGGCAGGGCAGCACCGAATGGCCCGAGCCGTAGAGATGGATCAGGCCGCCATTCTCCAGAGTGTCGGCAAGCCGCGCGGAGACCGCCTCGAAAGCTTCGGCATTGACGCTCGATGCCTTGGCGATCAATTCGACAAGGCGGCCGGTATAGAGGTCAGACACTTGGATTCTCCTGTTGGACTGGAATGGATCATGAACGGAGCGTCGCGCGGATCTCGTAGAGATCGCCGCGCATCAGCGAGATGGTGAATTCGAAGGGGCCGTCGTCGTCGGAACTGACCCGCTCGATGACGAAGGCCGGAGACCCCGCGGCGACTTCGAGAAGCGGCGCATGGTCCTCGTCGACCAGCGTCACGCGATAGACCTCGTGCGCCTCGTCCGGCGTGATACCGTAGCGCGCCTTGAGCAGCGCGTAGAGCGACCCCTCCAACGGCGCATCGTCGAGGAAGCCGGGGATTCGGTCCGCCGGGATATGGGTCGTCTGTACGCCGATCGCCTCGCTGCCGCCCATGCGCAGCCGGCGGATACGGACGACCGGCGCGCCTTCCTCGATCGCCAGCGCGGCGGCGATATCGGCCTTGGCCGGAACGGTCTCGGCCGCCAGCACCCGCGAATCGGCGACGAGGCCAAGCCGCGACATCTCGGCGGTGAAGCTGGTCAGGTCGCGCGTACCGGCGCTGACCGCGGCGGCGCTCCGCACGAAGGTCCCCCGGCCATGCTCGCGCCGCAGCAGCCCCGATTCCTCGAGGTTGCGGATCGCGTGGCGCACGGTGATGCGGCTGACGCCGAGCATGTCGCAGAGGCGGTCCTCGGCCGGGATGCGGCTGCCGGTCGGCCATTCGCCGCTCTCGATCCTTTCGCGGATCGCCTGCTCGACCTGGTGCCACAGCGGCTCCGGCTTCCGCCGGTCCAGTTGCGGAAGGCTCGTTTCGGTCATCGGATCCTCCACCATTCGCGTCCCGCCGCTCCGGCGACCGCGGCGCCGACGATGCCGGCCCGGCTGCCGAAGGTGCCAACCCGGATTTCGGGATCGCGGAGATGGCGCGGCAGATGGCGCGATGCGGCCGCCCGAATTTTCGGGACGAGGACGTCGGCCGCCTCCGCGACGCCGCCGGCAAGCAGCACCGCCTCGGGATCGAGGAGCGCGACGGCCGAGGCGATCGCCGCGCCGAGCGCGGCCGCCGGGCCGTCGAGGGCCTCGAGCGCCGCCGCGTTGCCGTTCCGCGCCGCCTGCATCAATGCTGCGCCATCGGCGAGCCCGAGCTCCCCGGCGAGCGCGTCGAGGGCGCGGCCGGCGGCGGCCCGCTCCAGCCAGCCGCTGCGGTCCTCGCCCGCGTCATCGGGATCGGCGGTCGCCCAGCCATAGGAACAGGCGCCGCCATGGGCGCCGCGCACGATCCGTCCTTCGGCCAGCACCGCCGAGCCGATCCCGGTGCCGACCGCCAGCAGCACGGCGTTGCGCAGCATCGCCGCCGCGCCATGCGCCGCCTCGGCGACGAGGGCGAACTGGGCGTCGTTGCCGACCGCCACCGTGAGGTCGGGCACCAGCTCCGCCAGGTCGACGCCGTCGAGCCATGGGAGGTTCGGTATCCACCGGCAGCGGCTGCCTTCGACGAGGCCCGGCACCGCGATCCCGAGCCCGGCGACCGGTCCGGCCTCGGCGCGCAGCGCGCCGAGCTTCGCGGCGAAGGCGTCGAGGCCCTCCGGGGCCGGCCAGGAACCGAGCTCCTCGATATCGACGGGGCCAACGGCATCGGCGAGCGCCGCGCGAAGCCGCGTCCCGCCAAGGTCGATGGCCAGCACCCGGCTCATCCCTTGACCCCCGCGCTCACCATGCTGGCGACGAAGAAGCGCTGCAGGAAGGCGAAGAGCACCAGCGGCGGCAGCACCGCCATGGTCGCGCCGGCCATCACCAGGCCGGTATTCATCGCGCCGCGATTGTAGCTGAGCAGCCGCGACAGCGAGAGGACGATCGGATAGGCGTCGCCATTGCCCTGCAGGATGGTCAGCGGCCAGAGATAGCTGTTCCAGTGATAGACAAAGGCGAAGAGCGCCAGGGCGGCGATCGCCGGGGCGATGGCCGGCGCGACGATCTGGAAGACGATCCTGAGCTCAGAAGCGCCGTCGATCCGCGCCGCCTCGATCAGCTCGTCCGGAACGCCGATGATGAACTGGCGGAGCAGGAAGATGCCGAAGGCATTGGCGAGGTTCGGAACGATGACGCCGGCGAGGCTGCCGTCGAGCCCGATCGAGGAGACCAGCCGGTAGAGCGGGATCAGCGTCACGATCGGCGGCAGGAACATGGTGGCGATCATCAGGCCGAAGATCAGCCCGCGCCCCGCAAACCGGTACTTGGCGAAGGCGTAGCCGGCCATCAGGCTGGTGACGATGATGCCGCCGGTGGTGAGCGTCGCGATGATCGCCGAATTGAGGAAGGAGCGCCCGGCGGTGATCACGCCCGAGACCTCGTCATAGGCGTCGAGCGACGGCGTCGCCGGGAACCACACCGGCGGCGTCTGCATCGTCTCGGCCGGCGTCTTGAGGCTCGACAGCACCATCCAGGCCAGTGGGAAGGCGGCGGCGACGGCAACGACGATGATCAGCAGGACCAGCGCCGCTTCCGACCATCCGAAGGGACGCTCGGGACGGACGAGGCGCCGCGCGGCGCCGGCGGTGGTGGCAGCCGCGGCGATCATTCGTCGTTGGTCCTCCGGGCCAGGGCGAAGAGCGCCACGACGGTGACCACGAGGGTCAGCAGCAGCATCACCGCCATGGCCGACCCGAGCCCGCCCTGGGCCCGCTCGATGCCGACCCGGCGGATATGGAAGGTCAGCACATTGGTCGAGCCGACCGGCCCGCCCTGGGTGATCAGCACCACCGGCTCGAAGACCTGCACCGCGTTGATCAGGCAGATGACGGCGGAAAAGAGCAGCGCCCGCTTCAGGAGCGGCAGGGTGATCCGCCAGAAGGTCTGCCATGGATTGGCGCCGTCGACCTTGGCGGCGTCGTAGACCACTTCCGGAATCTGCGTCAGCCCGGCGACGATCAGCACGGTGAAGTAGCCGACCTGCTGCCAGACGTTGAGATAGACCAGCGACTGCAGCGCGGTGTCGGGAGACGACAGCCACGACTGCGGCCCGATGCCGATCCAGCCGAGCATCTGGTTGAACGGTCCCTCGGTCGGCGAATAGAGCTTCGACCACACCAGCGCCACCGCGATCGACGGCACCATATAGGTCGAGAAGAGGATGGTCCGCAGCACCTCCCCGCCCCGGACGCGGGTCTGGTAGACGAGCAGCCCGAACAGCACCGAAAGCGGCAGGATGATCGCGATCGACAGGCCCGAATAGACCGCGGTGTTGACGAAGGCGCGGCGGAAATCGCGTCCGACCGACGTCGGCCCGAACAGGTCCTCGAAATTCCGGAGGCCGACGAAGCTCGCGGTATCGAAGCCGGTCTGGGTCGACCATTGGTGGACGGAAAGCCATAGCGTCAGCGCGATCGGCACCATGATGAAGACGAGGATCAGGGCGCCGCTTGGCCCGAGAAGCCCGACGATGGGAAGGTATCGGCGCATGCGGTCCCGTCTTCGAGGAAGGCGGCCGGCGGGTCACCGCCGGCCGGATTTGCGTTATCGCCTCAGCGCGCCGCGCGCTCGAGGATCTCGACCGCGTCGGCCTGGGCGCTGGACTGGGCATCCGCGGCAGACGCCTGGCCGAACTGGATCGCCTCGAGCTGCATCTGCAGCGCCTCGGTGAATTCCTGCCCGCCGAGCACGACCGGGAAGGGCCGCGCATCGGCGAGGACATCGACATAGCCGGCGAGGAACGGCGTGGCGAGCCGATCGCCGAAGGCGGCGACGTCGGACGTCCGCGACGGCAGGATGCCCATCGAGACGAGGATGTCGCCCATGGCGCTCGCGCCATCGGGGCCCGATTCCAGCCCGTTCAGCCAGTCGAGGAAGCCGAAGGCAGCGGCCTTCTCGGCATCCGAGGCGTTGGCGTTGACGATCGTCATCCACGAATAGGAGATCGACCGCGGCTTGTCGCCCGAGGGCCCGACCGGGATCGGCGCCGTGGCGATGTCGGAGAAATTGTCGCCCATGCCGGCCTTCAGCGCGCTTTCCCACCAGTTGGCCATGATGATCATGCCGGTCTTGCCCGAGACGAAGTTGTCGAGGAAGGGGCCGGTGGTGTTGGCGTCGGCGGTCGCCATATGCGGGTTGGAATAGCCCTCCTTGATCAGCTTCTCATAGAGCTCGAAGGTCTGGGTCGCCGGTTCGCTGTCGAGGGCCGGCTTGCCGTCGGCGATCAGCTCGCCGCCGTTCGAGGCGAGCAGCGAGGCGAAGGGATGCACGACGCCCGCCGCCCAGGAGTTGATCATGCCGAAGCCCTGCTGGGTGGTCGTGTCGCCGTCCTTCTTGGTCAGCTTGGCGGCGGCGTCGAGGAACGCGTCCCAGGTCTTGGGCGGCGCGGCGATCCCGGCTTCCTCGAACAGCTTCTTGTTGTAGTTCAGGGCATAGACGTCGATCTCGTTCGGGAAGCCATAGAGCGTTCCCCCGACGCTCGCCGCGGCGACGACGCCAGCCGGCCAGGCTTCCCTGACGCCGCTCGCCATCGTGTCCGGCACCGGCGCGACGAGGCCGTCGCGCACAAGCTCGGGGAGCCAGAGATCGTAGATGCCGGCGATGGTGGCGCCGCCCGCGCCGCCGCCCTGCGAGCGAAGGGTGGTGAGCAGGTCGCCGAACGGCACCGCCCGTACCGCCACCGAGACGTCGGGATTGGCTTCCTTGTACTTTTCGGCGGCGGCCTCGAGCTTGGCGACGGTCTCCGGCGGCCAGTGGGTCAGAAACGAGATGGTTACCGGTTCAGCCAGGGCAGTCCCCGCGAAGAGCAGGGTTGCCGCGGCGACGGCGGCTCCTGTGAAGGTACGGGCACGCATTTCAGATCTCCCTCAGGGTCGAAATTGACATAATGACGTTATAACGACATATCGTTCTACGCAAGCCGTTCGGTTTAGGCGGCGAAGGTCGCGGATTTCGCGCGCCAGGAGCGACCCTTGGCGCGCGGTCGGTCTGCCGGAGGGGGCGGCGATGACGTCTGATGAGATCCAGATGGGCACATTCGGCACCGGGCCTCCAGGAGGCGCGGTGCCGGAGATATTGACCGGGCCGCTACAGGTCGAAGTCTCCGCCCGTTACCTTCGTCACATGCAGGAGCTGGAGCGAGAAGTCCGCTTTGCCGTTGCCGTCGACGTCGGCGGAAATGATGACGTTGCCCTTCTTCACGTCATAGCGAAGCTCGCCTTCCTTGCCATGGAAGCCTTTCTTGCCGATGAACTTGAAGGGATCGTCGACGACGCTGCTCGTCTTGGCGTCGATCGCGGAAAGGTCGATGGTATCGGCCTTGGTGAAATCGAAGACCTTGTCCCGCTGGGGGCCTTTCGGTCCGGAATCGGCAATGTCCGTGAAGCCGAAGGTGTCCTTGCCCTTGCCCCCGAACTGCTTGTCCTTGCCGAGCCCTGCGACCAGCGTATCGTTGCCCTTGTCGCCATAGACCTTGTCTTTTCCGGCACGGGCGAAAATGACGTCGTTGCCCTTGTCGCCGAACATCTTGTCCTTGTCGTTTTCGCCGAGCATCTGGTCGGCTTTCTTCGTGCCGACGAATGTCTTGGTCGGGGTGCCGGTTATCGTGGTGACGATGATTGCCGTCGAAAAGCCGCCATGCCCGTCGCTCATCGTGTAGGGCACGTTGAATGTGACGCTCTCGCCAGCGGCAAGGAACTTGAAATAGGGATTGAAATCGACCGTCACGCTGTCCGGCTTGAAGCTCGCGCTCCCTGGCGACTGCGGCACATACTCGGGTGGCAGCACCGTTCCGGGGCCCGCCGCCGCCGCGCCGATCGCGCCGACCGCCGTCACCGCGAAGACGTCTTTGATGTCGGGATCGTCGTCGTTGGCCAGCACCCCGCCGTGCTTGAAGGAGCCTATCTCGTCGGTGACGTTGATCTTGTCGTTGGCGGC
>NZ_JAGRLA010000021.1 GCF_020442045.1 Bauldia sp.
ATGTCGGCGCCGCTATCGATCATCGCGAAGGCCGATTCCTTGGCCTTGGGCGGGTCGTACCAGGAGTTGATGAAGGTGACGAGGAACTTGACGTCGGGATTGACCGACAGCGCGCCTTCCATGAAGGCATTCATCAGCCGGTTGACCTCGGGGATGGCGTAGCCGCCGACCATGCCGATGATGTTCGACTCGGTCGCGGCGCCGGCGATCATGCCGGTGAGGTAGCTCGGCTCGTGGATGAAGTTGTCGAAGACGGCGAAATTCGGCTGGCTCGGGCCGAAGGAAGAGCCCATCAGGAAGGCGATATCGGGATAGTCGGCGGCGACGTTGCGGGCGGCGCGCTCGACGCTGAACGCCTCGCCGATGATCAGGTCGTTGCCCTGCTCGGCATATTCGCGCATGACGCGCTCATAGTCGGTATTGGCGACGTTTTCGGAATAGACGTATTCGATATCGCCGCGTTCCCTGGCGGCGGTCAGCGCCTTGTGGATGCGGCTGACCCACTGCTGCTCGACCGGGACGGTGTAGATCGCGGCGACCTTGATGCTGCCCTCCGCCAGGGCGGGCGCCTGGCCGGCAAGGCCGAAAGCGGCGAAAGCCGCGGCCGCCAGCCCGAGAAACGCGCGGCGCGTGGCCGGCATCCAGTTCGAAAGCGTCTTCTGCATGATCGTATCATCCCCTCCAGGGCGGGCGCGCTTCGTGCGGCGGCCGCGTTGCCAAAAAAGTGCGTCATGCCTGCCACGACATGGCCCCTGGCGAGGTGCAAGGATGGGGCCATATGGCGGAGCGAGGATAGCCGCTTCGCCGGCTTACGACAATTTCAGGGGCCGGGACGGCCGGCGGGGGATTCGGTCAGGAAGCCGGGTAGTCGCGGGCGAAATCGGCGTCGGGAACCGCGACGTCGACCGGCCGGCGCTCCGTGGCGCTGGTCACCGCCGCCTCGACAATGGCGATGCCGCGCAGCCCGGCGCCGAATGTCGGGAAGTTGTCGGTCTCGCCACGCATCCCCCGCCAGGATTCAGCGATGACGTTGCGGAAGGCGTCGGGGTAGCCCTCCGGATGGCCGGCGGGGACCGAGGCGGTCCAGCGATCGTCCGGACCGAGCCGGTCGGGGTCGCGATCGCGGACGATCTTCCGGCCCGGGCGGCGTTCGACGAAGCTGTTCGGCTGTTCCTGCAGCCAGTCGAAGCCGCCGGCCGCGCCATCGACGGAAAGCGCGATGTGGTTGGGGTTGCCGGGCGACAAGGCCATGATGGTCGCCGTGCCCGATGCTCCGCCGCTGAGGCGGAGCATGATGTCGGCCTGGTCCTCCAGCGCGAAGTCGACGGCGACGCCACCGTCGACGGCGCGGCCTCGCGGCTTCGCGCCCTCGCCGGGGCGGCCGCGCCAGACGCGGTCCGGGCGGCGGGTATTGAA
This sequence comes from Bauldia sp., assembly GCF_020442045.1. Lineage (GTDB taxonomy): Bacteria > Pseudomonadota > Alphaproteobacteria > Rhizobiales > Kaistiaceae > Bauldia. The sequence continues at coordinate 1,417 of NZ_JAGRLA010000021.1, forward strand.
GGTCGCGATGATCCCGGTGATTGGCTGGCCGGTGACGAACTGGACGAGGTCCAGCCAGTGGACGCCATAGTCGAACAGGGCGAAAGCCGGCCCGCAAAGGCCCGGCGAGAAATGCCAGACATATTTGTCCGGATCGCAGACGTCCTGCGAGAGATAGAGGCCGGTGACCCGCCACAGCGCCCCGAAGTCGCCGGAAAGGACCATGCGGCGCAATTCGCGAACGGCCGGGTAGCCGCGATAGCAATAGGCGATGGCGCCGACCTTGCCCGCCCGGCCGGCGGCGTCGATCATCCGCCGGCAGTCGTCGGACGAGGTCGCCATCGGCTTTTCGCACAACACATGGGCACCGGCCTCGAAGGCGGCGATCGCCTGTTCCGCATGGAAGCTGTTCGGCGAGCAGACATGGACGACATCCGGCTTCTCGTCCCGCAGCATCGCGTCGAGATTGTCGTAGGCCTGGCCGACGCCCATCGCTTCAGCGCCGGAGAGCGTCCGGCTGCAGACGCCGACCACCTCGCCACCGAGCCCGGCGATGAGGCGGGCATGGACGCGGGCGATGTAGCCCGAACCGACGATTGCCGCGCGCATCAGGCCGTCGCCGCCGGTTGAGTGCTTTCCTTCTCGGCGATGGCCGAGAGCAGCCCCTCGATCTCGGCTTCGAGCGATCGCAGGTCCTCGCCACCGGACATGATCTGCATGACCTCCTCGCGGGAGATCTCCGACTTGCGGTAGGTGCCCTGGTTCTGGCCGCGATTGAGCAGGGTGAAGACATCGCCGACCGGGTAGGCGTGGTGGATGTTGTGGCTGATGAAGATCACGGCGAGGCCGCGCAGCCGCGCCTCGATGACGAATTTCAGCACCATCGCCGCCTGGTGGACGCCGAGCGCCGAGGTCGGCTCGTCGAGGATCAGCACCTTGGCGCCGAAATGGATGGCGCGGGCGATGGCGACCGACTGGCGCTCGCCGCCCGACAGGGTGCCGACCGCCTGGGTCGGGTCGCGAACGTCAATGCCGATATCGGCCATCGCCGCGCGGGCGACCGTATTGGCCTGGTCCTTGTCGAAGCGGCGGAAGGGGAAGATGCCTTTGAGCGGCTCCCGGCCGAGGAAGAAGTTCCGCGAGATGCTCATCAGGGGGATCATCCCGAGGTCCTGGAAGACGGTGGCGATGCCGCGCTCCTGGGCGTCGCGGGGATTGCGGAAGACGACCGGCCCGCCGTCGATGAGGATCTCGCCGGCGGTCGGCCGGAAGACCCCGGAAAGGATCTTGATCAGGGTCGACTTGCCGGCGCCGTTGTCGCCGAGCAGGCAGTGGACCTCGCCGGGCCGGACCTCGATATCGACGTCGCGAAGCGCGATGACCGAGCCGAAGCGCTTGGTGACGCCGCGCAGTGCCATGGCCGGAGCGATCATCGTGCCGTCCTTTCGCCGAGCGCCTTGGCGCGGATGTAGTTGTTGACCAGCACGGCGACGAGGATGACGATGCCGAGGAAGACCTTGAACCAGTCGGTATCGATGCCGGTGAAGAAGATACCCATCTGGACGAGGCCGAAGATCAGGGCGCCGAACATGGCGCCGATCACCGTGCCGTAGCCGCCGGTCAGCAATACGCCGCCGATCACCGCGGCGATGATCGCCTCGAACTCCTTGAGCAGGCCGCGCAGCGTATCGGCGGAACCGGCCTCGGTGACCTGGATGGTGGCGAGAAGCGTGGCGGCGCAGGCGGTGCCGATGAAGAGGATGATCTTGACCCGCGAGACCGGCACGCCGACGTTGCGGGCGACGTCGGCATCGCCGCCCGAAGCGTAGATCCAGTTGCCGAAGCGGGTCTGGGTGAGGATGTAGCTGGCGACTGCCGTGACGCCGATCCACCAGACGATCGACATCGGCACGCCGCCGACGAGCGGCGTCCCGTCGCTGCGGGTGGCGATCCATCCCATCTCCCCCATCCAGTGGAAGAAGCCGGTAAAGACCTCGCCGTTGAAGAGCTTCGCGGTGCCAGGATCGGGGATCTCGTCGAGGATATAGGGGATCTGGGTGCGGCCGGTGACGGCACGGGTGACCGCGATCGACAGGCCGCGGAGGATGAAGAGCGAGGCGAGGGTGACGATGAAGGAAGGCAGCCGGGTGCGGACGACGATAAGGCCGTTGAAATAGCCGACGACCACCGCGGTGGCGAAGGCGGAGAGGATGCCGCCCCAGAGCGGGAAATCGAGATAGCGGACGGTGAGCCCGATGACGATGCCGGCAAAGCCGATCATCGAGCCGACGGAAAGGTCGAACTCGCCGGCGATGATGAGGAGCGCCGCCGCGGTGGCGATGATGCCGAGCTCGGCCGACAGCGTCAGGAAGGTCATCGACCCCTGCAGCGAATAGAGCGCGCCGGCTCCCGGCAGGAGGGCGAAGATGACGATGGTGGCGATGAGGCCGCTCGCCGCGCCGGCTTCCGGCCGTCGCAACAGCCTGGTCAGCCAGCCCGTCCGGGCGATGCGTTCGTCTGTCGCGCCGTGCCGCTTGCTGCTGATCGCGACAGAATCCGTCCCTGCCATAAGAAGTCCCTGCTGCTCGGCGCCGTTGATTGTAGCGCGTTTGTCTGCTGGTTCCGAATGAGCGCCCGACGGCGACGGGTGTCGCCGCCGGGCCGTTTCTCAACGCACCGGGAGGCCGCCGGCGGGCGACCTCCCGACATGCACCGTCAGCGGATGCCCTGCTTGGCCAGGGTCAGGATCGCGGTCGCCTTCTCGGGCGTGTCGACGAAGAGCGGGCCGGTATAGGTCGAGTTGATCGGCATGATGCCGTTGGTGGCCATCTCGACGAGGTAAAGCGCCGGCAGGAAGCCCATCAGGTATTGCTGGGCATCCATGCCAAAGCCCATCTCGCCGGCGATGATCGAGTCGAGCACCTCCGGGCTGATGTCGAAGGTGTAGAGGCCGATCTTGCCGAACAGCTCGTGGTCCTTGAAATAGGGGATGAGCGGGTTGGCGGCGCCGGCGCCCATGGCGAAGACGGCCTGGACGTCCGGATGCGACGAGAGATAAGCCTCGGTGCGGCGGGTGATGTCGGCCGGATCGGGCGTGACGGCGACCACGTCGGTGCCGCCGCCGGCGTCCTTGAGACCGTCGTTCAGGCCGTCGCAGCGCTGATCGAGACTGACATTGCCGACCTCGTGGTTGATGCAGATGACCTTGAGGATGCCATTCTTGGCCAGGAGCTTGCCGGCCTTCACGCCTGAATCGTATTCCGACACCGTACCGACGTAGCCGTTGGCGCCGAACTCGTAGCCGGGATCTTCGCCTGAATCGAGGACAATGACGGGGATCCCCGCGGCGACGGCCTTCTCGACGCCGGCCTTCATGGCGTTCGCGTCGGCGATCGATACGGCGATGCCGTCGGGCTGGGCGGCGATCGCGGCATCGAGCAGGCGGGCCTGCTCGACGACGTCGAAGACCTGCGGGTTGTAGTAGTCGATCTGGGCGCCGGTCAGCGCCGCCGCATCGTCGACGCCGCGCTTGACCACCGACCAGTAGGGATCGGATGCCGAGCCATGGACGACGAAGGAGATCTTGACGTCCTTCATGTCCTTCAGTCCGTCCGCATAGGCCGCCGTCGATACGGCACCGAGTGCCAGCATGCCCGCCAGGGCAGTCCGTGCAAATGTCTTCATGGTCTTCCCCTCTCTCTGGTTTGAATGGCGTCCGGTGCCGGCGGCCGGTTGCCGGTCAGGCCGGACGATGTGAAATCCTCAATCGCAGTCCCGAGCTTCCTTGCCGTTCCCGGTTTTTCGTGTCCGGCTTCCCGTCCGATCCGAATCATGCCGCCGCCTCCGGCCGGGTCTCGACGGTGAAGCCCGCGTCCCGCGCCATCCCCAGCAGGTTCTCGTAACCCATGCGGGCATAGGTCAGCGGGTGGGCCTTGCGCGGATCCTGCTCGGCCTCGACGACGAGCCAGCCCTCGTAGCCGGCATCGCTTAGCCGGCGAAGGATTGCCGGATAGTCGATGCTTCCGTCGCCCGGCACGGTGAAGATGCCGTCGAGGACGGCGTCCATGAAGCTCATGTCCCCGGCGCGGGCGCGGGCGAGCTTGTCGGGCCGGGCATCCTTGCAGTGGACATGGACGATGCGGCCGATCGTGGCGTCGAGCAGCGCCAGCGGGTCGCCGCCGGAAAAGGCGCTGTGGCCGGTATCGAAGAGCAGGCCGACGGCCTCGCCGGTCACCGCCATCAGCCGCTCGGTCTCCGCGTTGGTCTCGACGATGGTCCCCATGTGATGGTGGAAGGCCATGCCGACGCCGAAGTCATGCATGCGCTCGGCGAGCGCGGTGAGCTTGCGGCCATAGGCGGGCCAGGCGCTGTCATCGAGCTTCGGGCGGTCGGAAATCGGCCGCCAGATGCCGTCATGCCGGCCGGCCGAGGTGTCGGCGTAGACGACATGGCTGGCGCCGAGGTCGCGATGGAGGGTGAGATGCGGGAGAAGCGCGTCGAATTCGGCCGCCATCTCGCGTTCCAGGATGCGGCCGTCCCACCAGCCGGCGACGAGCTTCAGGCCGTAGCCGTCGAGGATTGGGCCGAGGACCTCGGGGTCGCGGGGAAACTTGCCGCCGAGCTCGGTGCCGAGATAGCCGGCCTCGGCGGTTTCGGCGAGGCAGGTCTCGAGCGGCGTCTCGCCGCCGAGGTCGGGGACGTCGTCATTCGTCCAGGTAATGGGGTTGATGCCGATCCGGACGGTCATGCGACAACGGTTTCCTTATGAGATCCAATGGAATGGCCGGCCTCCGGCTGTTCGATCCGGGCACCGCGGACCGACGAATCGAGCACCGCCTCGCAGACGCGGGCGATGCGGCAGGCCTCGTCGAGGTCGGGGTCGAGATTGCGTCCCGCGGCGATGGCGAGCAGGAAGCCGTGAAGCTCGATCGTCTTGAGGTCGTTGAAGCCGAGGCCATGGGCGGGCGCGGGGAGGAAGGCGGCGTAATCGGGATGGGCGCCGTCGATTCGCACCGTCTTGAAGCCCTGCTGCGCGGCCTCCTCACCGTGGCGGTAGAGCGCGAGCTCGTTGGCGCGCTCGCCGTGAAAGGCGATGCCGCCCTGCTCGCAGGTCAGGTCGAAGCCGATATCCATCTTGCGGCCATGGGCGATTCGGCTCGCCTCGATGCTGCCGACCGCACCGGTCTCGAAACGGGTGAGCATGCCGGCCCAGTCCTCGTTCTCGACGCTGCGCGGCGGCTCGCCCGGCCTGCCCGTCGCGCGTTTCGCGTAGCGGGTCTCGGCGAGGCCGTTCAGAGCCACGACCGGGCCGCAGAGCTGCCGGGCGATCGAGATGATGTGCCAGCCGAGATCGCCGAGGGCGCCGCTCCGCCCGGCGAGGCCGGCGTCGAGGCGCCACGAGAAGGGCGCCTCAGGGTCGGCGAGGTAATCCTCGGCATGCCAGCCGCGGAAGCTGACCGGCTTGCCAAGCACGCCCGAGGCGACGATCGCGGCGGCATGGCGCACCATCGGCGCGCGGAGGTAGGTGAAGCCGACGCCGTTGGTGACCGCCGACCTGGCGGCCGCGGCGGCAATCTCCCCGGCTTCGGCGGCCGAGCGGCCGACCGGCTTTTCGCACAGGACGTGCTTGCCGGCATCGAGAGCGGCAAGCGCGATCTCGCGATGCATGAAGCTCGGTACGGCGATGATGACGGCGTCGACACGGTCGAGGGCGGCCCGCCAGTCGGTGCTCCATCCGGCGAAGCCGAGCTGGGTGGCCTGGCGCTCGGCAAGGGCCGCGTCCTGATCGACGAGGAGCGTCGCTACGGCGCGCGGGGCGTCCGCGAAGACGTGGTTTACCGCCTGGAGCGCGAGACCGTGGATGCGGCCGATGAAGCCGGCTCCGATCAACGCGAAACGAAGGTCTGTCACTGCCAAGAGCCGCCCCCGGTTTCAAGCACGCTTTGACACCGGACAGGCTATGGCTAACGTTGTTCCCACAGACAGGGCCATTTTCCCAGAATCGGATGGGTACAGTTTCAAATCAGCTCAGCTATCCGCTCGACCTCGTCGCGCTGAGGCCCAAAAACGGCGCGCCGCTGCACCGCCAGCTCTGCGACCAGCTTCGCGAGCTGATCCTGGAAGGCGCCGTGCCGGCGGGGACGCGGCTGCCCTCGATCCGTGCCTTTGCCGGCGAGCTGGCGATCTCGCGGAACACCGTCATCGCGGCGCTCGACCAGCTCGCGGCGGAGGGCTTGCTGGAGAGCCGCCGCGGATCGGGCACCCATGTCTCGGCGGCCGTGCCGGTCGCCCAGCCGAGCGGGCCGGCGCCGGCAGGCGCCCGTGCCGAGCTGTCCAGGCGGGGCGAGCTGATGACCGCGCAGCCGCGGGTACGGACCTTCCCGGGACGCACCGCCTTCCATCCCGGGACGCCGGAGCTGGCCGAATTCCCGTTCAAGACGTGGAGCCGGCTGCTGTCGCGGCGGGCGCGCTTCGGCGGCGAGGACCTGTTTGGCTATCACTATATTTCCGGCCATCCGGAGCTTCGGGACGTGATCGCGAGCTTTCTCTCGGCGATGCGGCGGGTGCGGTGCTCGCCGGAGCAGATCGTCGTCACCACCGGTGGCCAGGCGGCGCTGGACCTGCTGGCCCGGCTGCTGCTGGCGGAAGGCGACACGGTATGGATGGAGGAGCCCGGCTATCTCGGCGCGCGGGCTGCCTTCCTCGGCGCCGGCGCGCGGCTTTCGCCGCTGACGGTGGATCGTGACGGCTGGCGGGTTCCGGCCGATCCCAAATCACCGCCGCGGCTGATCTACCTGACGCCGTCCTGCCAGCATCCGCTCGGCATCACCATGCCGCTCGAACAGCGGCTGGCGGTGCTCGAGGTCGCCCGCGCCGCCAATTCCTGGGTCATCGAGGACGATTTCGATGGCGAATACACCTTCCGTGGCCAGCCGCTGCCATCGATGCAGGGGCTGACCGACAATCCGCGCGTGATCTATGTCGGGACCTTCTCGAAGACGCTGTTCCCGGCGATCCGGCTCGGTTTCATCGTGTTGCCGCCTGACCTCGCCGACCGGATCAAGCCGGCGATCAGCAATACCGGGCAGTTCGCGCCCCTGGTCCTCCAGGCGGCCCTCGCCGATTTCATCGAACAGGGCTATTTCTTCCGTCATCTCAACAGGATGCGACGCCTGTACGGCCGCCGCCGGGCGGTCTTCCTGACGCTGCTCGACGACCATCTCGGGCCGTGGCTCGCCCCGATCGACGGCCGTACCGGCATCCAGCTCGCGGCGCCGTTCCGGGCGCCGATCGACGACCATGCCGTGGTCGACCGGGCCGCCGCCGCGGGCATCAACCTGGCACCGCTCTCGGTTTACTTTGCCGGCAAACCATCGATGTCCGGTCTGCTGATGGGCTATGCCGGGGTGGCCGAAGGGGAGATGCGGCTGCTGGTGCCCCGGCTGAAGCGTATCTTCGAGGATATCGATCCGCGGATGGTGGACGAGGCGATCTCCTGACTTGACGTGGTCCGGGGGCAGCACTATTCCACTGCTACGAAACAATTAAGCCGCCCGACGATGCAGCAGCCATCCCGTCGCGACGGCGCGGAAGGCTGTCAAAGAGCATGAATACCCTGGTTTCCGAGACCGTCCCAGCCGTCGGCGACGCGCCGTCTCCCGACCCCGCTCCCCGCCGCACGCGGGTCAGCGGCATCGACCGTGCCTTGCAGATTCTCGACTATCTCTACCAGACCGAGAAACCCTGGACGGCCTATGCGATCGCCAAGGCGATCGGCGCCCCGCTGTCGACCACCTACGCGATCATCGACGACCTGATCGCCCGTGATCTCCTCAGCAATCGCGGCGACAAGACGGTATGGCTCGGGCCGCGGCTCTACCATTACGGCCTGGCCTATGCGCATTCGCTCGATTTTCTCGGCCGGGCGACGCACGAGATGCACGAGCTTTGCCGGGAGGTCGGCGAGACGGTGCAGATCTGCGGCCGCGACGGCGACCGGATGGTGGTGCTCGCCATGGCCGACGGCCCCGGGCATTTCCGGGTGACGTCGGAGGTCGGCACGCGGGTGCCGCTCAACTGGACGGCCTCCGGCCGGCTTCTGGTCGGCCACCTGCCCGACAAGGAGCGGCTCGAGATCTTCCGGCAAAGCGCGAAGATGTCGCCGACCGAGCGGGCGGAGACCGATCCGGCGCTCCTTTCCGGGCTGGCCCGGCAGGCGCTCCAAGACCGGCTCTGCATCCAGATCAGCGAGACCGACTTCCTCGTCTCCTGCGTCGCCTCGCCGATCTGCGACCGGACGGGGCAGTGCGTGGCGACGATCTCGATCGTGCTGCCGGAGCACAAGGTGGTTGAAAAGCGCGACTATTACGCCGGGGCGGTCCGCCGGGGCTCGGAGCGGATCGAAACCGCGCTCGGCTGGCGCGATCCCTGAGGCCCGGTCCCGCCGGCCGCGCCGGATTCAGTCGCGGACGGCGACGATCGCCTCGATCTCGACCGTGATCTGGTTGGGCAGCGAGCCCATGCCGACCGCCGAGCGGGCGTGGCGGCCTATCTCCTCGCCGAAGACCGCCAGCAGGAGGTCGGAGCATCCGTCGATCACCTTGGGATGGCTGTCGAAGCCGGGGTCGGCATTGACCATTCCGAGCACCTTGACCACCCGCCGCACCTTGTCGAGCGACCCGAGGGAATCGTGGATAACCGCGAGGAGGTTGATCGCGGTGACGCGGGCGTGCCGATAGGCGTCCTCGATGGTGACGCCGGCCCCCACCTTGCCGTGATGCTCGACGCCGGTCGGCTCCAGCGGCCCCTGGCCCGACAGAAACAGGTAATCGCCGTCGCGGACCGACGTGACGAAATTGGCGACCGGCTTCGGCGCCGGCGGCAGCGTGATTCCGAGCTCGCGAAGCCTCCGGTACGGCGCCGCTTCACCCGGCTTGCTGTCCGTCCCGTCGAGATGCACCTGCTGCCCCATGGGTTCCCCGTCGTTTTCCTGAAAAATGCGCCTTCCGGCAGCGTGGTGTCGATCCGGGCGTCGCAGCCGGGAGTTCCATTGTAATGTAATTGCGTTCGTTCGGGCGGAAGGCTATCATTTTCCGGTTCCGGGTCAATACCCGGATCGCATCGGCCGGACCGGGTGGTCCGGGACAAGCCAGTTTGGTGCCGGGGGATGTCTTTATGGCCAGTGTTGTCGTCAAGGAGCTGCGCAAGTCTTTCGGTGACATCGAGGTTCTGCACGGCGTCGACATCGTCATAGAGAATGGCGAATTCGTCACCCTGGTCGGGCCGTCGGGATGCGGCAAGTCCACGCTGCTGAGGATGGTCGCCGGCCTCGAGGACGTCACCTCCGGCGAAATCCGCATTGGCGACAAGCTGGTCAATCTCGATCCGCCGAAGGACCGCGACATCGCGATGGTCTTCCAGAATTACGCGCTCTACCCGCATATGAGCGTCGAGCGGAACATGGGATTCGCGCTGCGGCTGGCCGGCGTCGCGCGGAACGAGATCGCCAGCCGGGTGCGGCGTTCGGCCGAGATCCTCAAGCTCGAATCGCTGCTCCAGCGGCTTCCGCGCCAGCTTTCCGGCGGTCAGCGGCAGCGGGTCGCGATGGGCCGGGCGATCGTCCGCGACCCCAAGGTCTTCCTGTTCGACGAGCCGCTCTCCAACCTCGACGCCAAGCTCAGGGTCAGGATGCGGGCCGAGATCAAGGAACTGCACCAGCGGCTCGGATCGACGACGATCTACGTCACCCATGACCAGATCGAGGCGATGACGATGGCCGACAAGATCGTCGTCATGCAGAGCGGCAATATCGAGCAGATCGGAAGCCCGATCGAGCTCTATGACCGGCCGGATAATATCTTCGTCGCCGGGTTCATCGGTTCGCCGGCTATGAATTTCTTCGCCGGAAAGTTCGACGGCAAAATATTTACCACCTCCGGTGGCCAGTCGATCCCCGTCGGCCGCGACGCGGGCGGCACGTCCAGCCGCGAGGCGGTGCTCGGGGTGCGGCCGGAGGACCTGACATTCGCCGGCGGCGACCAGGAGAATGGCATCCTGTTCCGCACCGAGGTCCGCATCGTCGAGCCGACCGGGCCGGAGGAGCATGTCATCGCCAGCTTCGAAGGCGAGGAGATGGTTGCCGTGCTGCGCGGGCGACATGGCCTGAAGAACGGCGAATCCGCGGCGTTCACGGCCGAGGCCGGCAAGCTTCACCTGTTCGACGCCGGAACCGGCAAGCGGATATCCTGAGGGGCCCCTCATGGACGCCACCGCCGCTTCCCAGGGGCGCCTCGCCGGCAAGATCGCGATCGTCACCGGAGCGGCAGGCGGCATCGGCGGCGCGGTGACCACCCGCTTCGCCCGCGAAGGCGCGAGGGTGGTGGCGATGGACCTGGCGCCGGCGCTCGACAAGGCGCCATACCGGGCGGCGTGGAACGAGGCCTCGGTGGTCCCGGTGCCGATCGACCTCGCCGACCGCGGCGATACCGACCAGGCGGTCGCCAGGGCGCTGGCGGTCTTCGGCCCGCCGGACGTGCTCGCCACCGCGGCGGCGCTGAAGGGCGGCGCCAATTTCCTGACCGTCACCGACGACGACTGGGACCGGTATATCGCGGTCAATCTGACCGGCACCTTCCGCGTCTGCCGCAAGGTCGCCGAGGCGATGGTCGCGGCCGGCAAGGGCGGCCGGATCGTCACCATCGGCTCGGTCAACAGCTTCATGTCAGAGCCGGATGCCGCGCAATATGTCGCCGCCAAGGGCGGCGTCGCGATGCTGACCCGGGCGATGGCGGTCGACCTCGCTCGCTACGGCATCCTCGCCAACATGATCGCGCCGGGGCCGATCAGGGTCCCCAACGCAGCCGACCAGTACGAGGAGCCGAAGCTCGCGGCGTCGCTTCACGACGAGGTGGCGCTCGCCCGTCCCGGGCTTCCGGAGGACTGTGCCGCCGCGGCGCTTTTCCTCGCCGAGGACGAGAACCGCTACACGACCGGCAGCACGATCACCGTCGACGGCGGCCTGTCGGCGATGATCTTCGGGGCGATGCGCGATGGATGACGCCGCCATCCGCGGGTCAGACGATGATCGACGGCGGACAGGCGAGCCGCGCCACATAGTCCATCGCCGCATCGGCGTGGCGCCGGGCGTCGCGGAGGCTGAAATTCAGGTGACCGGGCAGCAGCGTGTCGAAATCGACCGCGGCGAGGGTGCGGACCGTCGCGCAGACCGCGCCGATGTTGCAGTCATAGATGTCCTGGATGGCGACCTTGCCGCCCCAGAAGAGGGCGTCACCGCCGACAAGGATGCGTCGCGTCGGGGTGGTGACCAGGTAGGAGGCGTGATCGAAGGAATGGCCGGGCGTCTCGATCAGCTCGATGGTGACCGGGCCGACGGCCAGCGGCCGGCCCGGCTCGACGACGGTGTCGATGGCGCAGGCGCGATAGCGGTAGTCGGCCGGATAGACGCCGGCCTGGCGGGCGCGGTCGAGGCTGATCGCCACCTCGTCGCCGGCCTCGACCATCTTCGCCGTCGCGGCGCCGGCATAGGTCGTGAGGCGCAGCCGCTCGCGGAGATCGGCGGCGCCGCCGGAATGGTCGGCATGACCATGGGTGACGAAGAGATGGCGAATCGCGGCGGGATCGATGCCGTCCTCGGCGAGGATTTCGGAGAGGCGCTCCGGATTGCGCCCGGCGCCGGAATCGAAGAGCAGCCATTGGTCGCCGGCCGCGATCATGAAGACGTTGCAGTCAAAGGCGTCGGAAAGGTCGAAGCCCGCGCCGCCGCTCAGAACCAGATGCAGTCCGTCTTCAATCTTCATCGTCAACTCCCGATTTCAATTCACATCCATTCCCGGCGGGCGACGCGGCCCGTGCCGGCGCAACCGGAGACCCGCGCATAATGCACACCGGCGCCTTTTGCGACATTGCCTGGGACAAGGACGGCAAGCAGACCGGTTTCATCAGCTTTCCGTATTCGATCGACCGGTCTCCCTATTACCAGATCAAGGTTCCGGTCTGCCGGATCGCCAATGGCGAGGGACCGGGCCTGGTGCTGATGGCCGGCAATCACGGCGACGAGTATGAGGGGGAGCTGACGCTTCTCAAGGTCATGCGCCTGCTCGAGGCGGAGGCGGTGACCGGCAGCGTGACGATCCTGCCGGCGACCAATCTCCCGGCTGTGATGGCGGCCAAGCGCTGCTCGCCCTTCGACGGCGGCAACCTCAACCGTGCCTTTCCCGGCGATCCCGCCGGGGGACCGACCCATCGCATCGCCCATTATGTCGAGCACGATATCCTGCCGCGCCACGATGTGCTGTTCGACATCCATTCCGGCGGCACCAGCATGGACCACCTGATCTGCTCGCTGATCGAGCGCATGCCGGACCCGGCGCGCCAGGAAAAGGCGGTCGCGCTGCTCGGGGCGATGCGGATGCCCTATGGGATGATCGCCGATAACGGACCCGACTCGCCGACCTCGATGGCGGCGGCGCTGAGGGCCGGCTGCATCGGCCTGTCGGGCGAATTCGGCGGCGGGGCGACGGCGACGCCGCGCACCATGGCGATGACTGCGCTCGCCGTCGACAACCTGCTTCTCGCCCTCGGCATCACGAAGAAGCGGCTGCTGACCGACAGCGACGTCGAGACCGAGACCCGCATCATCAGCCAGGGTCCGCAGAGCTTCTTCGTCTATGCCGAAAGGCAAGGCTGGTTCGAGCCCGCCGTCGATATCGGCGATATCGTCGCGGCCGGCGACATCGCCGGCTGGATGCACGACCTCGAACGGCCACTGGAGCCGCCGGAGGAGCTCCGTTTCCGGGCCGGGGGCGTGGTGCTTTCCCGCCGCCTCCATACCCACAGCCAGTCGGGCGACAGCCTGTTCAACGTCGCCGAGCTCGTCGAATGACACCGCGGCGGACGGCTCCCCTGGCGGCGCGGTCCGCGCGGTCAAAGGGCCTCCGGAAGGACGGCGAGGCAGCGGTCGACGTCGCCCGCGTCGTTATAGAGATAGGGCGAAATCCGCACCCGGCCCTCGCTGCCCCAAACGACGATGTCGCGTTCGCGCAACCGCGCCTCGACACCCTCGGCATCGTCGACGGCGAAGCAGATATTGGCGGCCCGGAATTCCGCCTCCGCCGGCGTCGTCACGTCGAGTCCGAGGTCGATCATGCCATCGCGCAGCCGGTGGCCAAGCGCCGCGCAATGGGCGAAGCGGGTCTCCGGCGGAATCGCGAGCAGGTGGTCGAGGCCGTTCTCCAGGACGTGGATCGCGAGGAGCGGCGGGTTGCCGGTCTCGAAGCGATCGGGTCCGGACTTGACCCGGTGGCCGTCAAGCGGCAGGCGGGCATCCGGCTCCTCAACGGAATGCCAGCCGAGGCCGGGCGGCGAAAGCTCGGGCCAGCGCCGCTGGTTGACGCAGAACAGGCCGCAGCCGTGAACGGCGAGGAGCCACTTGTAGCAACAGCAGACGAGGATGTCGCAAAGGCTGCCGTCGACCGGCACCGGCCCGAGGGCGTGGGAGACGTCGACGATCAGCCGGGCGCCGACGGAATCGGCGATGGCGCGCAGCGCCTCGAGATCCTGCCGCGCCCCCGTCAGGTGACTGACGTGGCTGACGAAGATGGCCCGCGTCCGGGAATCGACCACCGCGGCGTAGTCCTCGCTGGTCGCGGCCGCACCGCTTCCCGCCCAGCGGATATCGATGCCGCGCGACCGCGGCCCGGCGGCGGCAAGCACGACGGAGGGAAAATCCGCGGGAGCGACGACGACGTTGTCGCCGGGATTGGCGTTGAAGGCGGACGCGGCGAGGATCATGCCGTCGGAGGCATTGATGAGAAACGAGACGTCGCCAGGCTCCATCGCGGTGAGGCGCGCCGCCTTTTCGCGCACCCGCGTCGCCGTATCGAGCAGCCGCCCGCGCCCGGCCATGCCGTCCGACTTGTCGGCCATGAAGCGCTCGATGGCGGCCATGTGGCTCTTCAGCATCGGCGTCTCGCCACCCGCCGCGAGATGCGTGAGACGGTCGAGACCGACAAAGGCGTCCCTAGCGATAAGCGGCCCCGATCCCGGCGTCGTTCCGCCGGGATTTTTCGCCCCGCCGTCCGGTGTCGCATCGCCGTCGCCCATCGCCTCCGCCCTTCCAGCGCCTTCCGCTTGACCCGACCCAAGAAGGTGGTAAACTTCTTTTAATATGAATGCAATTCTACAATTAAGGAATATCGATCATATTCGCATAAGGGGGGACCTCAGCTATGATATCGCGATTTCTTGGTCTGGCCGGCGCGGCGGTCCTTTCCGCCGCATTGTCGACGGCCGCCCTTGCCGACATCACCATCCTCGCCTGGCCCGGCGGTCCCGCCGAGGCGGCGCTCCGCAAGGTCGTCGACAAGTACAACGAGACCTCCGACAGCAAGGCCGAGCTGCTCTATTTCAGCCGTGACAATTTCTTCGACAAGATGCTGGCGAACTCGGCGGCCGGCTCGAAGGAATTCGACGTGATGCTGACGCCGACCTACAACGTCGGCAAATACGCGCCCTA
>NZ_JAGRLA010000166.1 GCF_020442045.1 Bauldia sp.
CATGATGCTTGGAAATGAGGACGCGGGCATCGAAATCGAAAATCCGTGCAAAAGGCAGCATGAAATGTTGGCCGTGCCACATGGTGAAGATGACCGGCGCGAGATGAATGTATTTGCCGTAGGGATCGGGCGGATCGAAGGCAAGCGGACTGGTCCGGTTGACCAGGCGGAGATAACCGGTGGCGGCGCTTGCGATCGCCCCCTGTACACCGCGGCTTCGCAGCAATCTTGTCGAGAGTCGCGGCTTCCGACGCCCTTTTTTGGAAAGTTTCAGGGTGGATTTCGCGGAATCGCCGCGCTTCGCCGGCATCGGTGCCGCCCGGGGGCCCTCGGCCGGGGACGTCGCAATGTCGGGCGCGTCGTTCTGTTCAATCGTCTTCACTGAGTACCGACCATCTGCGCCTGCCGCATCCTCAGCAAGAGCGCGGATACGTTTCCACCGGCGGGATGCAACAGACTGAAGCTTCCGGGCAGTGGCCCAATCCAATCATAGCGGAAGAACCGCCCTAGCTGCCTGCGCGGCCCGGCAGGACCTCGGTCTCGGGGTCGAGAAGGCGATGCAGGTGAACAATGAAATAGCGCCTGCGAGCGTTGTCGACGGTCGACTGCGCCTTGTCCTTCCAGGCATCATAAGCGGTGGCGTAGTTCGGGTAAATTCCAACGATATCAAGCTCGTGGAGGTCGGTGAACCGGATACTTTCGATGTCCTCCAGGTCTCCCCCGAAAACCAGGTGAAGAAGCTGCGGCTTGCGATCCGCCTCAGCGTCCTGCGATTCCGCCATGTCGATCGTCCCGCCCTTCGGTTTCGTAGCGCTTGTGTATCGTCCCGACCAAATCCACCACGCGTCCGAACAATGCCGGCGCTGACGCGATCAGCGTCGGATGTCCCGTGTCCCGGGTATTGTAGCGTAACGCCTGGCCCGAGAGGTCGCCCAAACGCGCCCCGGCTTCCTGCACCAAAAGGTCGGCCGCCGCAAGGTCCCAGTCCCTGGCGCTTGGCCGGACGATCGCGGCATCGATTTCGCCGCCTGCAACCAGCGCGATCCGGTAGGCAAGCGACGCGACATAGCGCGACCGCGCCGGGCTTCCGGTTTCCGCCTCCACGGCCCGCATATAGGCGCGCGGACCGGCGAAGCGCGCGCCGATGAAATCCTGCTTGTCGGAGGGCGCGAGCCGCCGGTCGCCCTCGTATGCCCCGCCGCCGGCAACGGCCCAGTAGCTGACCGACAGGACGGGCCCGATGAGCACGGCGGTTATCGGCCGGCCGTCTTCAACGATCGCCAGCGAAATCGTCCACTCGTCGCCGCCCTCGAGAAAAGCGCGGGTTCCATCGATCGGATCGACGACGAAAACCCTCGCGCGCTCAAGGCGCTCGGGGTTGTCGGCGGTTTCCTCGGAGAGCCATCCGTATTCCGGCCGGGCGGCGGTCAGGATCTCGGCCAGTCTCCGGTCGACGGCGATATCGGCCTCGCTGACCGGCGAACCGCCGTCCTTGGTCCAGGCCTTCGGTCCCTGCCTGAAATAGGCCATTGCGAGGTCGGCGGCTTCGGCGCCGGCGGCCCTCAGGAGTTCAAGATCGTCCTGGCTCGACCGATTCACCGGCTATTGCCCCGCCACCGTCATTCCTTCGACGGCGACGGTCGGGGCGTTGACCGAGAAGCGGTATTCAAGATCCGACGCCGCGGTCAGGTGGAGGAACATCTCGCCGAGGTTTCCGGCAACGGTGATTTCGCTGACGGGTTCGGCGAGCTTGCCGTCGCGGATCGCAAATCCGGCAGCGCCGCGGCTGTAGTCGCCGGTGAGGAGATTCGCGCCGTGGCCGATCATTTCCGTCACGTAGAGCCCCTCGCCGATCGCCGCCAGCAGATCCTCCGGCGACTGGTCGCCCGGGGCGAGCGTCAGATTGGTGGGGCCCGGCGACGGGTTGCCGCTGCCCCGGCCGGCATGGCCGTTGGTGACGAGCCCGAGCTCGCGGGCCGAGGCCGAATCGAGGAACCAGGCCTGGAGAACGCCATCCTTGACGAGATCAAGCGGCTGCGGCCGCACGCCCTCCCCGTCGAAAAGGCGCGACGCCAGCCCGCGCTTGCGGGAAGGATCATCGGTCACGTTGATATTCGCGGGGAAGATCGCCTGCCCCAACTTCTCGCGCAGGAAGCTGGTCCTGCGGGCGATGGCCGCGCCATTGGTGGCGCCGGCAAGGCTGCCGAAGAGGCCGCTCGCGACGCGCGGATCGAAGACCACTGTGGCGCCGCCCGTGGCGAAGCTCGCCGGATTCAACCGGCGCACCGCGCGCTCGCCGGCCTTGCGACCGATTGTCGCCGGATCGGCGAGATCGGCGCGATGGGTCCGCATCGCATAGTCGTAGTCGCGTTCCATGGCGGTGCCTGTCCCGGCGATCGCCGAGGCCGAGAGGCTGAAGCGTGACGCAAGGTAGGAGCCGGCGAAGCCGTCCGAGGTGGCGAGCACCATGCCGCCGAGCGACCAGCCGGCGCTGGCCCCACCGGAATTGGATACGCCCTCGACCGCCCGCATGGCGTCTTCGGCGGCGAGCGCGGCTTGGGTCAGTTCGTCCGCCTGGGGGATCGTCTCGTCGAGGAGATCGAGGTCCCCGTCGAAGGATTTGACCAGCAGGCCAGGGTCGGCAAGGCCGGCAAATTCGTCCGCCGGCGCGGCCCTGGCCATGGCGACAGCCCGCTCCGCGAGTTCCGCCGGATCGGCCAGGACATTGGCCGAGACGGTCGCGGACCGCCTGCCGACGAAGGCGCGCAGCGTGAAATCGTCGCCTTCGGCACGCCGGGTTTCCTCGACCTTGCCGTGCCGCATGTCGACCGAGAGCGATATCCCCCTGACACAGACGGTGTCGGCGGAATCGGCTCCGGCCTTCTTCGCGGCTTCGACGAGATGGGCGGCGCGATCGGTGAGATCGGACTGGTCGAGGATTTCGGTCATGCTGGCTCCTTGCGGCGTGATGTATGGTGCCAATCAGATTTGGGCAAGCATGACCGCGCCATTTGCATGGCCACCGTCCGGGTCATATGTTGCGCCCGCGACCCGCGGGCCGCCCCGCAGTGAGTCAGTCCAGGTCATCCCATGTCGTCATCCGTAGCCGGCGCCCCGCCTAAGAAGGCGCGTTTCGTCACGGGATCGACGATGCGCCATGTGCTGGTGATGGCGGCGGCGGGCGCGGCCGGGCTCGTCGCGGTCTTCGTCGTCGACTTCCTCAACCTCTTCTACATATCGCTGCTCCACGACCCCGGCCTGACCGCGGCGGTCGGCTACGCCTCGGCGCTGATCTATGTCTACACGTCTCTCACCATCGGCGTGATGATTGCCGCGACCGCGCTGGTCGCCCGCGCGCTTGGCGCCGAAGACCGGTCCCATGCCCGCGAGGTCGCCGGTTCGGCCGTCTTCTGGATGATCGTCGTCAGTGGCGGCAGCGCGCTGCTGACCATGCCCTTCGTCAATCCGCTGCTCACCCTGATCGGGGCGGCCGGCGAAGCGCATTCCGTCGCCGCGGTCTTCATGTGGATCGTGCTGCCGACGACGCCGCTGCTCGGACTCGGCATGTGCTTCGTCGGGCTGTTGCGCGCCGTCGGCGACGCCAGGCAGTCGATGGTTGCGACGCTTGCCTATGGCGCCGCCATCCTGATCCTCGATCCGCTGCTGATCCTCGGCGTCGGATGGGGCGTTCCGGGAGCCGCCATCGCGTCGGTCCTCGCCCGCCTCGTCATGGTCGGCTACGCCCTCCGCGTCCTGATCGTGAAGCATGACCTGATCGCCCGTCCGACCATCGTCCACGCACTGCGTGACTTCCGCCCGCTCGCGGCGATCGGCATCCCCGCCATCCTGACCAACATCGCGACCCCGGTCGGGGTCGGCTATGCCACGTCGGCCATCGCCCCCTATGGCGACCAGGCGGTCGCCGGCTGGACGGTGGTCTCCCGCCTCCTGCCGGTCGCCTTCGGCGGCCTGTTCGCGCTGTCGGGGGCCGTCGGCCCGATCTTCGCGCAGAATTACGGCGCCGGGGCCTATGACCGCGTGCGCGCCACCCTCGGCAACGCCATCACCGTCGCCGGCGTCTATTCGATCGTCGTCTCGGCAATCCTCTTCCTGATCCAGCACTGGATCGTCATCGCCTTCCATCTCGAGGGCAACGGCGCCGTCCTCCTCACCGACTTCAGTACCTATTTCGCCATCACCTTCGCCTTCGCCGGCGGTCTCTTCGTCGGCAACGCGGCCTTCAACAATCTCGGACATGCCCGGCTGTCGACGCTCTTCAACTGGGGCCGCGCGATCGTCGGCACGGTGCCTTTCGTCCTTGCCGGCCAATATCTCTACGGGATGCAGGGCGTCCTGGCGGGGTATTTCGTCGGCGGAATCCCCTTCGGCATCGCGGGCGTGCTGGTCGCCTACCGGATCATCGACCGGCTTGGCGACCGGCCGGCCCGCTCGCCGGAGGATACCCGGCCGGCGATGGCGGGCGGGCCCGGTTCGGGCGGCGACGACTCAGTTCTTGGCAAGTAGCGCCATCTGCTTGTCGACCAGCCGCTTGACCTCTTCCTTGACCGGCTCGGCGCCATGGATGATCTGCGCCGCCTTCATGAAATCGAGCACCCGTGCCTTGACCGGCGGCTGGATGACGACGACCTGCGGCGCATGCGGCCCGCGCAGCTTCTCCGCCATGATCGACTGCATCAGGAGCTGCGTCGCGCCGTAGATCGCCTCGAGCGAGCCCGGCATGCCGCGCCCGTTGCGATCGACCGGCCCACCGACGATGTCGACGGCGATGACGATGTCGGCTCCCTTGGAAACGACATCGAAGGGAAGCGGATTGATGACGCCGCCATCGACCATCGCCTGGCCATCGACGCGCACCGGCCGAAACAGCATCGGAATCGCGGCGGAAGCCGCCAGCGCCGGAAAGAGCTGCCCGGAATCGAGCACGGCTTCCTTGCGGCCATAGAAGTCCGTCGCGACGACCTTGAGGGGTATGGTCAGGTCCTCGAAGGTCTTCGGCAGGCCGGGCGGCAGGAAGGTCTCCATCACCCGCTCGGCGTCGAACTGGCCGATGGTGAAGCCACCCTCGGAGAAGAGGTCGCGCATGCGCTTGGGGCGAAGCTGCCAGAGCCGGCCGAGCACGTCGGTGCGGTTCTTGAACATCTCGATGGCGTAGCGGGAAATGTCGGAGCCGGTCATGCCGGCGGCATATCCGGCGCCCACCACCGCACCGATCGAGGTTCCGGCGATCACGGACGGCCGGATCCCCATCTCGTCCAGCGCTTCGAGGACCGGAACGTGGCCCAGCCCGCGGGCGCCGCCACCGCTGAGCGCGAGGCCGATTCTCGGTTCCCGTTTCATGGGGATGATGTACGCTCGGCAAGCGCCTTTTCAAGGCGCCGTGTTGTTTGCCCCCACCGGGACCATCGGCCTCACGTCGCCGGCTGGCCTACGCGTACGATGGTCATGTCATCGGTGAAGAGCCTTGCGGCGGCCTTGCGAACGTCCTCGATCGTGACGGCGGCGATCATGTCGTTGCGCTTGTTGATGTAGTCGATCCCAAGTCCTTCGAGCTGGATCGCAAGAAGCTGGCTGGCGATCGCCTGGGACGTGTCGAAGCGCAGCGGGTAGCTGCCGATCAGATAGTCCTTCGCGTCGGCGAGCTCCTTCTCGGTCGGTCCCTCCTCGGCGAATTTCCTGATCTCCCTCTCGATAAGGTCGACCACGGTGTCGGCCTGATCGGCGCGGGTTGAGGTGCCGACATAGACCAGTCCGGCATGGTCGAGGGGAACGAGCCCGAGATAGACGGAATAGGCGAGGCCACGCTTTTCGCGAACCTCCTCGTAGAGGCGCGAGGAAAAACTGCCTCCGCCGAGGATATAGGCGGCAACCGACGCTGCGATGAAATCCGGATCGTCGCGCTTCAGTCCCTTGCCGGCGATCTGGATGACGGTCTGCGGTATCGCCATCGGGATCGTGGTGTCGCCGCCGGCCTGCGGGGCGGCCTCCGCGACGCCGGCGCGGTTGGCCTTGACCGGCAGGTCGCCGAAGACCTCGTCGAGCAGCGTCGCGAGCTCTCCCGGGTCGATCGCGCCGACCACCGCGATGGCGAGATTGTCCTTGGCGACGATCTTGTTGAAATAGTCCTGCAGGTCCTCCCTGGTGATCGAGGCGACGGAGTCGATCGTCCCGTCGCTCGGCCGCCCATAAGGATGACCGGGAAAGAGCGAGGCCATCAGCGCCCGGCTCGCGAGATCGCCGGGATCGGTCTGGTCCGCCTTCAGTCCGGTCAGGATCTGCGCCCGGATCCGTTCGACCGGCTCCGGATCGAAACGCGGCTCGGTCAGCGCCAGCTTCAGGAGGTGCGCGGCCTCGTCCCTGTTCTCGACCAGCGTGCGCAGCGAGCCCTCGAACGTATCGCGGCCGACATCGAATGACATGCTGATC
Organism: Bauldia sp.; assembly: GCF_020442045.1. Classification (GTDB taxonomy): domain Bacteria; phylum Pseudomonadota; class Alphaproteobacteria; order Rhizobiales; family Kaistiaceae; genus Bauldia. Next base: position 6,445 of record NZ_JAGRLA010000166.1, read on the forward strand.
GAATCGTCTTCCAGCGCCTTCTGGAAAGCCTTGCTGTCGAGAGGGCCGGCGCCCTCGTCGAGGAGGCCGGAAAGCAGGTTGGCGACGCCGGGCTTGTCGGCCGGGTCCTGCGCCGAGCCGCCCTCGAAGGCGAAGGACATCGCGATCAGCGGAATCGCGTCCTCCTGGACCAGCCAGGCGACGATCCCCTTCGGGCTCACGACGCGCTCTATGGTGACGGCGTTGGCCGCGGCGGGAAAGAGCGCCGGCGCCAGCAGCAGGCAGATGGCGAAGGTGGCTTTGGCGAGCTTCATGATCTCGGTTCCTGTCAGGAGCGCCCGGACGCGGGAGGAGCGACCAGATATCCGGTCACCGAGCGCTTGGCGGTCAGGTATTTCGCCGCTGCGGCGACGATCTGGTCAGAGGTCACGGCGTCGATCATCGCCGGCCAGTTCTTGACGTCGTCAAGGGTCTGGCCGGTGGCCAGCGCCGTCCCGAAGATGCGGGCGAGCGAGGCGTGGTTGTCCTGGGCGTAGATCGCCGAGGCGGTCACCCGATGCTTGGCGCGCACGAGGTCCTCGTCGCTGATTCCGTTCTGGACGACGTCGGCCAGCACGCCATCGATGTCGGCCATCAGATCGTCGAGGCTGACGTCGCCGCGCGGCACGCCGTAAAGCACGAAACGGGTATCGCCGAGCGCGCTGGACCGGTAGTAGGCGCCGGACGACGTCGCCACGCCTTTCTCGACGACAAGCTGGCGATAGAGCTTGCTGGTGGTTCCCGATCCCAGGATGTCGGCGAGGAGATCGAGCGCTGCGGCCTCGCCCGGCCCGGCCGTCGCATAGGACGGCGCGAGAAAGGTGCGGTGCACCGACGGCTGGGTCACGCGCGGATTGGCGAGCGTCACGGTCCGCGCCGCAAGCGGCTCCGGCTCGCGCGGTCTCACGCGCGGCGGCGGTTCGGCACGGCGCGGAAGCTTGCCGTAGGTGTCTTGGGCAAGCTTGCGAACCTCGTCCTCGGTCACATCGCCGGCGACGATGACGATGGCGTTGTTCGGCGTGTAATAGCGGTCGTAGAAGGCGATCGCGTCATCGCGGTCGAGCTCGGCCATCTCGATCGCCCAGCCGATGGTCGGGATGCCGTAGTGGCTGTTCTGGAAGAGCGCCGCGCCGACCGCTTCGGCGAGCTGCGAGGACGGCTCGTTGTCCATCCGCGACCGCCGCTCCTCGAGGATCACCTTCCGCTCCGGCAACACCGCCGCGTCGTCGAGGACGAGATTGGCCATCCTGTCCGCCTCGAATTCCATCATCAGGCCGAGATGCTGCTTGGCGACGCTCTGGTGATAGACGGTGTAGTCGTCGGTGGTGAAGGCGTTCTCGCTGCCGCCGACCGAGGCGATGACCTTCGAGAATTCGCCTTCGGGATGGTCGCTGGTGCCCTTGAACATCAGATGCTCGAGGAAATGGGCAATACCGGACTTGCCGGGCATTTCGTCAGCGGCGCCGACCTTGTACCAGACCATATGCGTGACGATCGGCGCGCGATGATCCGGGATCACCACCACCTGCAAGCCGTTATCGAGCCAGAAGGTCGATGCCTGGTCGGCGAATGTCTTCGGCGCCGCGCCGGCCGCCGCCCCCATCACCCAGATCAGAACAAGGGGCAGCACGGCACGGGCGAAAGCGAACATCTTGAAACCTTCCGGGTCGTTTTACGGGCGTCGCGGCGGATGGCAGCGATCTGGTCGAATCATTCCTAGCATCCGGCCGGCGCTTTGAATCATTACATCCTCTTAAGGAAAACCAGTTGCGAATCGCCGACATCGCGCCGATCGACGACGTCCAGCCCCGGCACCGGCGCCACTTCCGCCGAGCGCCGCTCCTCGAGCACCGCCAGCGCGCCCTCCCCCATCCAGCCGCCGGACAGCGCGGCGGCCAGCGCCCGTTCGCCCAATCCGCCGCCATAGGGCGGATCCGCGAAGACCAGCGAAAACGACCCCACCGTCCCGGCCTCGCCGAGCCTGGTCGCATCGCGGCGGAAGATCCGCGTCTTGCCGGTCAGCCCCATCGCCTCGACATTCGACCGGATCAGGCCCCGCGCCGTGGCGTCCTCCTCGACGAAGAGCGCGTATCGCGCACCGCGCGAGATCGCCTCGATGCCAAGCGCGCCGGTGCCGGCGAAGAGATCGAGCACGCGGGCATCCCGGACCGCATCCTCGAAGCGGTGGGCGAGCACATCGAACAGCGTCTGGCGAAGACGGTCGCTCGACGGCCGGATCGCGTTCGACGGCGGCGCCATCAGCCGCCGGCCGCGGAACTCACCGCCGACGACGCGCATGGGGCTTTCGGGCCGGCTTCGACGGCCTTTCGGCCACCGCCGGAACACGGAGCGGCGCATCGAAGTCGGCGCCGGCCTGTTCGGCAAGCCTGGCGCCCAGTTGGTCGCGAAGGACCCTCCCGCGAATCTCCCTGACCGCGCCGACCGCCAGGTCGCCGAGCTGGAACGGGCCATAGGACATCCGGATCAGCCGGTTCGTCGCCAGTCCGAGATGCTCGAGGATACGCTTGATCTCGCGGTTCTTGCCCTCGCGAAGGCCGATCGTCATCCAGATGTTGCCGCCCTGTACCCGATCAATCGCCGCCTCGACGCCCGCATAGAGCACGCCGTCGACCGCGACGCCGTCCTTCAGGCGGTCGAGCGCCGCCTGGTCGATCACGCCATGGGCGCGAACGCGATAGCGCCGCAGCCAGCCGGTCGACGGCAGTTCGAGCGCCCGCTTCAGCCCGCCGTCATTGGTGAGCAGGAGCAGCCCCTCGGTATTGATGTCCAGCCGCCCGACCGCAAGCACCCGCGGCAGGTCGGCGGGCAGCGCCTCGAAGACGGTCCTGCGGCCCTGCGGGTCGCGCGCCGTCGTCACCAGCCCCTTCGGCTTGTTGTAGAGCCAGAGCCGGGTCCGCTCGCGGCGCGGCAACGGTTTGCCGTCGACGGCGACCCGGTCGCGCGGCCCGACATTGAAGGCCGGGCTTGCCAGCGTCCGGCCATTGACCTCGACGCGTCCTTCGGCGATCCAGCGCTCGGCGTCGCGGCGCGAGCAGAGCCCTGCCCGCGCGAGGATCTTGGCGATCCGTTCGCCTTCGGCCTTCTTCGATTCGGACGGATTTGCGTTCATCGCGGAGCCATAGCAAAGGTAGCGGCAGCGAGCGAGGATTGTCGATGTCGACGCCAATCGATCCGATGGGTGTTGCGCTGGAAGAGGCGCGGGCCGCGTTCGGGCGGAACGAAGTGCCGATCGGCGCGGCGCTGGTGCTCGACGGCCGGGTCGTCGCCCGCGACGGCAATCGCACCGTCGAGCTCGACGATCCGACCGCCCATGCGGAAATCCTCGTCATCCGCGCCGCCGCCCGGGCCATCGGCTCGCAGCGGCTGACCGGTGCAGACCTCTACGTCACTCTCGAACCCTGTGCCATGTGCGCGGCCGCGATATCCTTCGCCCGCATCCGGCGGCTCTATTTCGGAGCGGCGGACGGGAAAGGCGGCGCGGTCGAGCACGGGCCGCGATTCTTTGGCCAGCCCACCTGCCATCACGCGCCGGAGGTCTATGGTGGAATCGCGGAAATGGAATCGGCCGGCCTGCTCAGGCGCTTCTTCGCCAGCCGCCGATAACCCCGGCTCGCGGCCTATTGCGAGGCTGCTTTCAACGCGGCCTCGTCGGCGGCCGGCGTCGTCGATTCGACCGGCGTCGCGGCGGCCGTCGGCTTGCGCTTGAACACCTGCCACCACTTCTCGTTCTTCGCGGCGATGAATTCCTCGGGCGCATCCGGATCGGGAACCCGATATTCAGCCGGCGGCTCGGTCAGGGTGGTGCGAACCGGGTTGCCGTCTGCGTCGACGGCGCCGCCGGCCGCCGCGTTCTTCTTGGCGAACAGGGTCTTGGCGTCGGCCTTCTGTTCCTTCATCTCGCGCATCAGGACCTCTGCGCTGTTCTTGTCCTTGCTGTGATCGTCGTAGACGATCCGGTCCGCCTTCGGCAGCTTGAAGCCCGGGTCCAGCAGAACGTCCTCCTTGGTCCCGTTTCGGTCCGAGGCGTAGACCTTCTCCTTCGGGGGGGCGTTGGCGTTGGGGTCTTTCGGCCAGTTCGCCGGGGTGGTCGCCTGTCCCGGCTTGGGCAGCGAGGCATTCGGCGGCGGCGCGACGATTCCCGGGCGCGGCTCGTAGTCAATCGGCTCGCTGTCCTTGGAGCCGAAGCTGACGAGCCCGGTCAGATCCTTCACGGTCTGCGCCCCGGCCCCGACGCCCGTGCCATAGGTCGTCTGGGAACAGGCGCCAAGAAGCCCGGCGAGCAACACGCTGCCGGCCAATTTCCATTTGTCTGGCCCCAAAAGCCTCATGCCAAAGACTATTCCCCTCACCACGCCCCGTATCGGACCTTGATATTAATCCGTTAAGAAACCGGCGAAAATCCGGCAGGGATGACAAGACCTCTAGCCGATCCCCCCGACGCCGACAACCGAACCCCTCAGCCGACGGCGGCGAGGCGCATGTCGATCGGGCCGCCAGGCCCGGCTTTCGCGATGATCGATCGTGCCGTCCGGGCGTCATTCCGCATCGTCTCGACGAGCGCCGCGACCGACTCGAATGTCGCCTCAGGCCTGATCCAGTCAACGAAGGTGACGACGACGTCCTGATCATAGAGATCGCCGTCGAAATCGAAGACGAAGACCTCGAGGAGCGGCGCCCCATTGTCGAATTGCGGCCGCCGGCCATAGCTCGCAACCCCTGCGAGCGGCTCTCCACCGCGGCTCGTCAGAGTTACAGCATAGATGCCGTGGCGAAGCTCGCAGTCGGCCGGCAGAGCGATATTGGCGGTCGGAAAGCCGAGCTCCCGGCCGCGTTCCTCGCCGTGGATTACCGTGCCGACGACAAACCAGCGATAGCCGAGCAACCGGTTGGCGTTGGTGACGTCGCCGGCGGCGAGGTATTCCCGGATCGCCGATGACGAGATTCGTTCGCCCCGCTCGTCGAAGACCGGGTCGACGACCACGACGTCGAAGCCGAATCGCTGGCCTGCCGCCTTGAGTTGCTCGATCGTCCCGGCCCGGCCTTTGCCGAACCTGAAGCCGTCGCCGACGATCACCCGGCGGGCGGCAAGGCGTCCGGCAAGGACGTCCTCCTCGAAGGCTGTCGGCTCGAGTTGCGAGAAACCGGCGTCGAAGCGCGCCGCCACCATCGCATCGATGCCGAGGGCGGCCATGATCCTGGCCTTCGCGGCAGGCGGCGTCATCCTGAACACCGGACGCTCCGGGCGGAAGAAGGTTCTCGGATGGGGCTCGAAGGTCAGCACGATCGCCCTGGCGTCCTGCCGGCGCGCCTCGGCGATGGCCGTCTGGATCAGGGCCGCGTGACCGCGATGGACGCCGTCGAAATTGCCGACCGCGACCGCGCTGGGCCCGAAACCGGACGGCAGGTCGTCCAGGGCAAGGGTCCGGACAGGGGACACTGGCGGGTTCTGGGTGTCCGGCATTCAAGCGGGTCCGGAAGACGGGAGGCCGGCAACCTGCCGGCTCGACCGGGTCTGGTCAAGACGCGCGCCGCCGGCCATCGTTCAGAATGTCAGATGCGGGATATAGGCGCGCGCGCCGATGCCGGTGCCTTCCAGGAAGGCGTTGACCCTGTCGGTGTCGGGGTTTTCGCGCTCGCCATAGGCCTCGGCGTGGATGCCGGCGGTCACGAACAGCACGTCGAGGCCGAAGTCGTTGGCGCCGCGGAGGTCCGTCTCGGCCGCATCGCCGATCGCAAGGATCGCGCCTGCATCGACCGGTCCCCCGGTGAGTTCCGCGAAACGGGCCATCGCCGTCTCGTAGATCGGCCGGTGCGGTTTGCCGAGGATGATGGTTTCGCCCCCGATGCCCGCATAGCTCTCGGCCAGTGCCCCGGCGCACCAGACCAGCTTGTCGCCGCGCTCCACCACCTTGTCGGGGTTGGCGCACAGCAGCGGCAGACCTTGTGCCTTCCAGCGCGCGAAGGCGTCGGCATAGGTATCCGGGGTCTCGGTGGTATCGTCGAAGAGGCCGGTACAGGAAATCAGCTCGGCCCCCTCCTCGCCCGCCATCGACACGTCGAGCCCGTCATAGATGGCGAGATCGCGCTCCTCGCCGACGTGATGGATGCGTATTCCCGGGCGCGCGGCGAGATAGTCGCGGGCGGCCTCGCCCGAGGTGATGATGGCGTCGAAGGCGTCGTGATCGACGCCGAGGCGCGTGAACTGTTCCATCACCTGCTGTTTCGGCCTTGGCGCGTTGGTGATGATCAGCACCTTGCGCCCGGCCTGGCGGCATCTTTTCAGGGCATCGAGGGCCGCCGGATAGGCCGTCACCCCGTTATGGACGACGCCCCATGCGTCGCAAAGGATGTACCGGTAGTCGGCGACGATTTCGGAAAGGCCGCGAATGCGCGACGGATGGGTGGAATTGCTCATGCGAGCCGGCTAGCGGGTCGCAAGGTTTCGGTCAAGCCGGCCGCTCCAATCCCGCGCTTTTTTTCGTGACGCGGTCCGACGCCAACGCTTCATTTACCCTATTCGGCGAGAGTGGACGCGAAAGCCAATTGAGTTGCCGGAAGGCGGGGGTCGCCGGTCGTGGCGAACGACAACCATCCTGAACCGATCGACGTTGTCATCGTCGATTCCGATGCGGTCCAGCGCAGGGTGCTTGCCGGCCTGATCGCCGATAGCGCGCTCAGCCGCTACCAGCCGTTCTCCTGCGCCAGCCCGGAAGAAGCGGCGACCAGCGGCCGCGATATGTCGCGCGCGATCATCCTCGCCGATATCGACACGATCGGCGGACCGGCCAATATCGCCGAGATCGCCGGAACCACGTCGCGGCTCATCGCAACCAGCTCCGCCGGTTCACTGAATGTCGCCCTGGCCGCGGTGAAGGCCGGTGCCTTTGATTTCCTGCCGAAGCCGATCGGCGCCAAGGCCCTGATCCAGGGCCTCGAGGCCGCGGTCTCCTCGTGGAACGGCGCCCCGGGCCCGACCGCCCGGCCGCAACCGCCGCCGCTCCCTGCCGTTCGGTCTTCGGCCGAACCGGCCGACTTCGCCGGTTTCGTCGGCCGGTCGCCGGCGATGCAGGCCGTCTACGAGCAGATCCGACGGATGGCGCCGTCCAGCGCGCCGGTCTTCATCACCGGGGAAAGCGGCACGGGCAAGGAGGTCACCGCCGAGGCGATCCATGCGCATGCCGGCCCCGAGGGCCGGCCCTTCGTCGCGCTGAATTGCAGCGCGATCCCGAAGGAGCTGATGGAGAGCGAAATTTTCGGCCACGTGCGCGGCGCCTTCACCGGCGCCTCCGAGAACAGGGCCGGCGCGGCCGAGATGGCGGACGGCGGCACGCTGTTCCTCGACGAACTGGCCGAAATGGATCTCGGCCTCCAGGCAAAGCTCCTCCGCTTCATCCAGACCGGCAGCTTCCGACGGGTTGGCGGCAACGAACTGAAGCGAGTCGACCTCCGCATCGTCTCGGCGACCAATCGCGATCCCTTCGCCGAGGTCGAGGCCGGACGCTTCCGCGCCGACCTCTTCTATCGGCTCCATGTCCTGCCGATCGCCCTGCCGGCGCTGCGCGAGCGTCCCGAGGATATCCTGCCGCTCGCCGAGGCCTTTCTCACTCGCTATGCGGAAGAGGAGGGGCGCGGCTTCCACGGGTTCGACCCGGAAGCCGCGGCATTGATCCGCGCCTCGTCATGGCCGGGCAATGTCCGGCAGCTCCAGAATGTCGTGCGCCGCATCGTCGTGCTGCATGACGGCAGCGCGGTAACGTCGGACATGCTGCCGCCCGGCCTTTCCGGCCCGCCGTCGCCCGCGACCGCGACCGGCGAAATTTCGAAGCCCCGGGCTTCCGCCCCGGACACGATCCTTCCCTTCCGCGACCAGGAACGGATGATCATCGAGGCGGCCGTCGCCGCCTTCGACGGGAACATCCCGCGCGCCGCGGCGGCGCTTGAGATCAGCGCTTCGACAATCTACCGCAAGCGCCAGGCGTGGCTCGACCGCCTCTCCGCCTGATCCGTCTTTCTTCCCTTGCGTGAAAGCGCGCGGAATTGGATCATGGCGGCCTGGGTCGTGCGGCGGCGGCCATGATCGTGGGTTGCTTGGGGGTGAATATGACAACTTCGGCCTTTCGGCCAATGGCCGCGGCCGCGTGCTGCGCGGCACTTTATTGCGGCTTTCTCCTGCCCGCGCAGGCCGGACCCGTCGCCGATCAGGCAACTCTCGCCGAAACGCTTCTCGACCGTGGATATGGCGCCGCCGCCTTGTCGGCCTTTGACAAGGCGGCGGCGGCATTCTGGGAAGCTTCGCCGCTGCAGCTCAGGACGGTGCTCTTCGCCGACAAGGTGGAGGGCTATGCCGACTATACCCCGCGCGGCAATTCGGTCTTCCGGAACAGCGACACGCTGCGCATCTATTTCGAGCCCGTCGGCTTCGCCTTCAGGCCCGAAGCCGGCGGCTTCACCTCCGCTCTCGCGGCGGATCTGCAGATCCGCACGCCCGGCGGATTGATCCTCGCGACGTCCGAGGATTTCGGCCGGCTCCAGTGGCAGGGTCGGTCGAAGATGCACGAGGTCCATGCGACCATCGAATTCCCGCTGCCGGACTTCAAACCGGGCGAATACCAGCTCCTGCTGACCCTCAGGGACGAGGGATCACCGAAGACGACCACGGTGACCCTGCCCTTCTCGGTCGCCGAATAGCGCCTAGCCTTCGGTCGCGACATCGATGGCGATGTCGCGGAAGGTCGCGGCGAGCGCGCTGTTGCTGTCCGCCTCCAGGGCCTTGCCGGGGCTGCTGGCGCAGGCTCGCAGCAGGTCCACCGTCGCCGGGTCGGAGACCTGGAAGGCGATCGTGTAGATATCCACCCCGCCTTCGGCCTTCGCATTGGCGCAGGCTTCCAGGGTGCGTTCGTTCAGTTTCGCCACGACGGTCTCCCGGTCCGCCGAAGTGGTGCCGAGGTGGCCCTTCGAGACATAGCCGAAGGCGCCATAGGCCGAACGGTTGAAGTTGCGGTAGGAGTCGTAGCCGTTGTGGCCGCCGGTCATGACGATCATGACCTTGCGATTGGACGCGGTGTCGGCCGGACGCCCCTCGGCAAAAGGCGGCGCCGGCGAAAGCGCCCGCCATCCCCACATGATCCCGGCATGGAGATTTGCCGTGCCGCGGGCGGTCAACGCATCGATCGTCTCCAGGATGCCGGACCGGTCGTTGCTGAGCGGCATCAGGGGCGCGGCCGTGCAGCCCAGGTTAGGGCCGACGACCGTGCCGTTGCCGTTGCCGAGTGGCAGCGGGGTGCTCTCCTTGTACTTGCAGAGCCTTTCCTGCGCCTCGTCGGCCGACCACGCCCTGGTCGGTCGCGTATTCTTCCCGCAGGCCGGCGAGACATCGGCGATATAGTTGTTGTCGAAGCCGTTCATGTCCGGCTCGTCGGGCGCGAACATCGGCACGAAGAGCGTTGCCGGCTCGGCCGCGTCCGGCGCCGCATCCTCAACGTCATAGGGGTGTGGGCGAGCCTCGACGCAGCCGGCCCAGGCGACACCCGGCAGCGCGTCGAAAAGCGCCAGGCGATTGCCTTCGGCGGCCGTCGTATAGAGGCCGAAATTCTCGAGGTGACCGGGTGCCCGAGCCTTGGTGTCGATCCACGGCGCGTCCGCGTTCTGCGCGCCGACATTGACGGCCGCCGCGAAGGGAACGACCGCGATCCGCACCGGATCGGGCCAGGGATTGAGCCGGTTCGCGGCGAAAAGCGACCGGGTCAGGTCGCCCGCGGCCTGCCGAAGCGCCCGGATCTTCGATCCGGCCATGGTCCCGGACGTGTCGAGAACCAGCGCGACTTCGTAGGTCTTGTTCGCCGCCGTTGCCTCGGCCCTGAGATCGAAGGCGAACTGGTCGAAACCGACGAGCCTGAGAAAACGGGTCGGCACGCGGAGCTCGGTGCTGATGGCGATATTGCCGTCGGCAAGGCTGACAACCGCGGACGAGGGGCTGGACAACCGCCGCTCGACGCCATCGCCGTAGAGTCGTTGCGCCTCGGCGGCCACCGCCTCCGGCGGCAGCACGCCCATGGCGCCGCGCGCGCCCAGCGAGGCACGATCGAGCGCCGCCTGGGTGATCGCGCGCTGGTCTTCGGCATCCGAATAGTCGGCCGCCGCTCCGACCACGGCGATCAACGGCACCGCCGCGATCGCGAATGTCGTCCCGACATTCCCATGTATCAGACGAAAGAACTGCTTAATCATGTTCGACGCGACGCCTGTTCTTTTATTTTTCGATTTGTTTCTTGATACTCAACTCGAATTGACGACGAGTTAAACGGTAGACATCAACATGACGTTAAGTATACTTTTGACGCCTGTTGACCAGGTCCGGTGCCGATACGCCGATAATGGCCTCGGTGATGGGATCACGCCGCCCGCCACGCCGCGCCCGGGTCCGTTCAGGAGGCTATCGTTGTCCCGGCCGCGGTTGCCTTGACAACCGTCTGGCACCTCACTACATCGCGCCTCGGATGTTTGGCACTCATCGTCACAGAGTGCTAACAGGCCTCCGTATCGGGCCCCGGAAGGGGCCGGAAACATGTAGATAGAGGAAGAGAAACCCCATGAAATTCCGTCCCCTACACGACCGCGTGGTCGTACGCCGGGTCGAGTCCGAGGAGAAGACCGCGGGCGGCATCATCATTCCGGACACCGCCAAGGAGAAGCCGCAGGAAGGCGAGATCGTCGCCGTCGGCCCGGGTGGCCGCGACGAGACCGGCAAGCTGACCCCGATCGACGTCAAGGTCGGCGATCGCGTCCTGTTCGGCAAATGGTCGGGCACCGAGGTCAAGATCAATGGTGAGGACCTCCTGATCATGAAGGAGTCCGACATCATGGGCGTGATCGAAGGCAAGACCGCCGCGCGGAAGGCCGCCTGAGCACGCGCCTTAAACCCACAGTAATCCGACAGAATTGAAGGAAGGACAGCAATGGCTGCCAAAGACGTAAAATTCTCGACCGACGCGCGTAACAGGATGCTGCGCGGCGTCGAGATCCTCGCCGATGCGGTGAAGGTCACCCTCGGCCCCAAGGGCCGCAATGTCGTGCTCGACAAGTCGTTCGGCGCGCCCCGCATCACCAAGGACGGCGTCACTGTCGCCAAGGAAATCGAGCTTGAGGACAAGTTCGAGAACATGGGCGCCCAGATGGTCCGCGAAGTCGCTTCGAAGACCAACGACATCGCCGGTGACGGCACCACGACGGCGACCGTTCTCGCCGAGGCGATCGTCAGGGAAGGTGCCAAGGCGGTTGCCGCCGGCATGAACCCGATGGACCTCAAGCGCGGCATCGACCTCGCCGTCTCCGAGGCGATCGGCGACCTTTCCAAGCGCTCCAAGAAGATCAAGACCTCCGAGGAGATCGCCCAGGTCGGCACGATTTCGGCCAATGGCGAGCGCGAGATCGGCAACATGATCGCCAACGCCATGCAGAAGGTCGGCAACGAGGGCGTCATCACGGTCGAGGAAGCCAAGGCTCTCGAGACCGAGCTCGAAGTGGTCGAGGGCATGCAGTTCGACCGCGGCTACCTCTCCCCCTACTTCATCACCAACGCCGACAAGATGGTGACCGAGCTCGAGGATCCCTTCATCCTCCTGCACGAGAAGAAGCTCTCCAACCTCCAGGCGATGCTGCCGGTCCTCGAGGCCGTCGTGCAGTCCTCGCGTCCGCTGCTGATCATCGCCGAGGACGTCGAGGGCGAGGCGCTCGCCACGCTCGTCGTCAACAAGCTCCGCGGCGGCCTGAAGGTCGCGGCCGTCAAGGCTCCGGGCTTCGGCGATCGCCGCAAGGCG
>NZ_JAGRLA010000022.1 GCF_020442045.1 Bauldia sp.
GCCATTCCGTCCGTGTTGAGCGCATCATTGCCCCAGCTCGATCGGACATAGCCGATCACCGCGGCGATCTCGTCGTCGGACAGGAACTCGAACGGCGGCATGTCGCTGTCGAAGGTCTTGCCGCCGACCTCGATCGGCCCGGTCATGCCGTGAAGCAGCACCTTCACCGGGAATTCGGCCGCGAGGAAGAGATCGCTGTTGCCGGCAAGCGGCGGAAAATCCTCGGTCCCCTCTCCGGTCTCCTGGTGACAGCCGATACACTGGTCGCTGAACACCACCGCCCCGTCGGACGGACCGGTCGGCGCCGCCTCCGCAGGTGGCTCGGGCGGCGGTTCGGGGCCGAGATAGGTCGCCAGGTAGTCGAGGATCCGCGCCCGCTGGTCGTCGCTGATCCTCAGGCCGAAACCCTTCATGTTGTCGAGAACGGCATTCCACGCCCGGCGCGGAATGCCGGCCGAATCCACCACCGACTGCAGGTCGTGGCAGGTCCGGCACTGGCCGTAGATGAGGTCGCGGCCGGGTCCCTCGGGCAGGTTGAAGCGGTCTTCGGCGGCATGAGCCGCGGAAACGGATAAGAGGCTGATGGAAAGCAGCCAGGCCAGCCGTCGCACCCTGTCAGGACTCCATCGGTTGCGGGGATCGGATCGGGGGAAGGCCGGGGAAGGCGCCTACGCGCGCCCTCCCCGTTTCGGTCAGGCCGCGATCTCGACGACGTCGAGGCCGTTCCATTCGTAGCCGCGCGGGTTCCATCGCGTCAGCCCGTCCATGGGCTGCGTCCGGCCGAGCGCGTCGGTGGCACGGGACATCAGTTTGTTGGTGCCGGACGTCAGCATCGCCTTCGTCGACCAGTGATGCCACGCCCAGGGGCTTTCCGGCGGCTTGATGTCGGCGCTCATCCAGCTCGCGCCACCATCCGCCGTCACTTCGACGCTGGTGATCTGCGCGAGCCCGTCATTGAAGGCGACGCCGCTGATCTCGACCTCGCCGGCCTTGGCGTTGTCCTCCGGCAGCGGCGAGAAGATCACGCTCTTGATCTTCTGTCCGTAGGTCGGGACGCTGTTGTAGATGGTGTAGTCGTTGGCCTCGAACTGCCCGGGCTCCACCGGCACCAGCGGCATCCGGTAGCCGACCGACTGGAAGGCGCTCGGCGACTGTTCGGCAGCAAACGAAAGCGCCGTCAGGAACTTGACGTTCATGTTGCCGTAATAGCCCGGAATGATCAGCCGGACCGGACCGCCATGCACCGCCGGGATCGGCTCGCCGTTCATCTTCAGGGCGAGGATGGCATTGTCGAGCGCCGGGTCGGACACCGGGTAGCTCTTGGCGAAGTCCGAGCCTTCGAAGGTCGCCGGCTGGTCCCATCCCGACGCCGTCAGCCAGCGCGCGAAGCTGCTCGGCGCGACCTCCTGATCGGCCAGCAGGGGTTTCAGCGGCACGCCTTCCCATTCGATATTGCCCATGCCGCCGTTCTTCCATTGCCCGCCGGCGACCTTTTCCTTCGCCGCGTAGAAGGAGCGGCCGTTGCCGGCGCACTGGATCACCATCACCCGCTTCACCTGGTCCATGCCCTCCAGGTCGGCGATGCTGAGGCTGCGCGTCCGTTCGACCAGTCCGTCGATCGAAATGCGCCAGTCCTCGCGGCGCGGGGCGCCGGGCGGCTCGGTGGTCGCATACCAGCTCGCATCCCCCTCATGCGGGTAATGCAGCCGGTTGAAGAGGATTTCCTTCGGGGTATGGGCGTGCTGGCGGAGAAGGTTGAGCGGCGTCTCCATGACACCGAGCTGGGCATTGAGGATGATCATGTCAGGCGACTTGCCGGCGATGATCTGAGCTGCATTCGGCGCGTCCTCGGCAAGCGCGGTCCGCAGCGCAGCGGGCGACAGACCGAAGCTGAGGCCGGCGGCGCCGGCCAGCAGGCCGAATTCACGACGCGAAACGCCCCTTCCCGAAAGTCGATGTCCCATGGGTCTTCTCCTCCGTTGACGCCGGTGCACCAGCGTTCTGCCGCCCGGCGCGGTGGCGCCGAACGCGGCTGATTACGGAAGAAACGTGCGAGCCCCCCGGTTTATTCCCTCGCCGTCTAGGCGACACAGCTCGCGCTTTTCGCCTTGTTCTCGGCGAGCGCCTGGCGGGTCTGTTCGTCGAAAGGAACACCCGAGCGCGTCGCTTCCTCGACCTCGCGGGCGATGAAGGCCAGCCGGCCACGGTCCATGCCCTTGGCGAAAAGCAGGTAGCCGAGTTCGTCGACCTGCCAGCCATAGGCTTCCTCGAGGCCGAACCTGACCTGCTCCATCTCTTCCGGCAGCCCGCCGCCGGCAAAGACGAAGAGACTGAGATGGCAGCCATGGTTGCCGCGATAGCCGATCTGCAGCAGATGCTCGTCCGCCTGGCCGCTCACCGTCACCCGCTCGATGGTCAGCTTGGCGCTGGAGAGATCCGGGATCACCGGCACGCGGCGAAACTGCGACAGCGCCGCCATCACCACCGAGGGCGGCGCCTCCGACAGCGCTCCGCTGTCATTGGCGAGCCAATCGTCATGGAGGTCCCGCGCCGCGACGATGGCTGCGTCCGGAAGCCCCGTCATGGGCTTCGCCGGCATCCAGAGCCACGCCGCCCCGATCGCGACCACCGCCAGCACCGCTGCCGCGACCAGCCCCCTGTAGGAGCGCCGCGGCCGCTCGCGGATCAGGTCGCGCAGATCGTCCGGAGCCGCCGGCAGCGCCTCGGGCGTCACGCCCTTCAGCCGGTAAAGGCAGGCGATCTGGTCGGCGATCCGCGGGTCGTTGCCGGCCGCCTCGGCCACGGCCGCCGCTTCGCCGGAGGCAAGCGCCCCGTCGACATAGGCATTCAGCGTCTCCCATGTCGGCGCTGCGCGCGTCATCGCATCCCGCCTCTCGCACGGGTGATAGGCGTCACGTTGTCCGCTTCCATCACTGCCAGCAGCGCCTTGCGCGCCCGCGAAACACGACTCATCACCGTCCCCTGCGCCACGCCCAGCACGTCGGAGGCCTCCTGATAGGAGAGCCCGACGAAATCGACAAGGGCAATGATCTCGCGATGTGGGGCAGGCAGCCGCGCGACCGCGAAACGTATCGTCAGCACGTCGATGATGCGGCTGTCCCCGCACCAGCCGGCGTCGCGATCGTCCGGTTCGTCGAGATCGGGATCGAGCTCCGTCTCCTTGCCCGCTCGCCGGCAGCGGTCGATGAAGGCGTTGCGCAGGATGCGGAACAGCCACGCCCGATAGGCCGGCTCGTCGCGCGGCACGCGGCCGGCATCCAGCGCCCTGACCGCGCATTCCTGCACCAGGTCGCGCGCGGAGTCGGCGTCCTGGGTCAGCGCATAGGCGAACCCGTAGAGCCGTTCGAGATAGGCTTCGATCCGCGCCCGCAAGGACGGCCTCCCTCGCGATGTCTCCCGCCGACGACAGTCCGGCACCGCGTCTTCGGCAAGGTTCGGGCCGGCCGAGCATGCTTGTCAAGCATATTGGCCGTGCGGACCGGGAATCGCCGCTGACGCATCCGGCACCGGCCCTCCGCTCCGGTCGTTGGTTGACCGGCGCGGCATCGAACCGCGAAACTCCCTTCCGTACGAGGCATGACTGCGGACATTCCGGGCGGCATCCGCCTTGTCCAAGGTCCCGGCACGGGCGGAGCAGTGCGGTTCCCCAAGGCTTTTCGCGGGCTGTTTTCCTGGGTCACGGTGGCCAGCATGCTGCCGATCGTGGTGGCGGTGCTGGCCAGCGGCTATATCACCTACCGCTACAATCGCGTCGTCACCGAAACGCGCGAAATGGTCGAGCATTCGCTGCGGGTGACCACCGCGATCGATGACCTGATGATCGACCTTCAGGATCTCGAGACCGGCCAGCGCGGCTATCTGATCACCGGCGAGGACACCTACCTGGAGCCCTTCGAGACCGCCCGCGGACGCTTCGAGGCTGATCTGGGCGCGCTCGACAATCTGATCGCCGACAACCCCGCCCAGACCGCGACGGCCGGCAGGATCGCCACGCTGGCTCGGGCGAAACTCGACGAGCTCGACGAGACCATACGGGTTCGGCGCGACGAGGGCTTCGCCGCCGCCCGGACGATCGTCGCCGACGATTCCGGCAAGGCGCTGATGGACCGTATCCGCGACGCGGTCGCCACGATGCGCGGCCACGAGCAGGACCTGCTGACCGCCAACACCGACCGCATGCGCCGGACAGAAAAGCGCGTGGTCGTCGTCGTCGCAATCGGCATCGGGCTCAGCCTGCTCGGCCGGCTCGCGGCGACGCTGATCCCGATCTTCTGGCGCGCCCGCCTCGGAGACAGCCGCGAAACCGATGCGGAGTGAGGGTGGCGGGCTGTCCGCCGGCGCCAGCTAGAACGGGATCTCGTCGTCCAGTTCCTCGGCGTAGGAACCGCCGGAGCGGCCGCCGCCGCCACCACCCGATGACTCCATCGGCGAGGAGCGGCCGAAATCGCCACCGCCGCGCTCGCCGCCGGCCCCCTCGCCGGCCCGGTCGAGCAGCGTCAGGTCGCCCCGGAAGCGCTGGATCACGACCTCGGTCGTGTAGCGGTCCTGCCCGCTCTGGTCCTGCCATTTGCGGGTCTGAAGCTGGCCTTCGACATAGACCTTCGAGCCCTTCCGCAGATATTGCTCGGCAACCTTGGCGAGGTTCTCGTTGAAGATGACGACGTTGTGCCACTCGGTGCGTTCCTGGCGCTCGCCGGAATTCTTGTCCCGCCAGCTCTCGGAGGTCGCGATGCGCAGGTTGACCACCGGCGCGCCGGAATTCAGCCGCCTGACTTCCGGATCGCGGCCGAGATTCCCGACCAGAATGACCTTGTTGACACTGCCCGCCATCGCTTTGACCTTTCTCCTGTCCCGCGCATCGCCCGCCTGGCGCCCGAATGGTCGCCCGCTCCGGATGCGCTGCGCAATCTCTCGACCAGCCTACGCCGTTTCTTGGCAGCCGTTGCCGGTTTCTCGGTGGCTGGGCGCCGTAGCCACGGCTTATCCACAATGTTCTTTTTATGTTCTCACAGGCTTTCGCGTGATGCAAGCCGGTTTTCAGCGCGCCGCGAATACGGGAATACGGCAAATTCCCGGCATTTCCGCCGTTTGCGTATTTATCTTTTTTTCCCTTGGGTCTCGCGTGCATCGGTCGTAAATCATCGCGCGATGGAGACCTCCCGGATGGTGACGAATCATCCCGGGCTTGCTCGCATGGACAGCCGGCGGCGATCTCCGCCGGAGTGATTTAGGGAACGATCCGCATGAAACGCATCTTTGCTTCGGCGACGCTGGTTGCCGCCCTGACCGTCGCGACTGCTGGCGCCGCCTCCGCCGAGGAAGACATCGGCAAGGTGAAGACCTTCGATGCCGCGAAGCACGAGCTGACGCTCAAAGGCAAGAAGAAGACCGATATCGTCTATTACCTGCCGGCCGATTTCAAGGATCCGGGCCTGAAGCCGGGCGTGCGCGTCGCGATTACCTGGACCATGCAGGACGACAAGCACATGGCGAGCAACGTCGTCCTGAAGCCGAAGCCGGCAAAGCCCGCCAAACAGAAATAGGGCGGGCGCTCAAGCCCCCTTCAGCCGCTCCAGCGGCAGCGCCTGGTCGACGTCGAAATAGCCTTCCCACGGGTCGGCCTTCTGCCGCCTGAGCAGCGCGGCGGCAGTCTCCACCGTCGCCGAGCGGGCGTCCTTCAGCCGCGACAGCGCCTGCCACGACACCGGCCAGGCGACCGGTGCGCCCTTGCGCGCCCGTGGCGAGAAGGGCGAGACCGCCGTCGCCCCGCGGCCGTTCCGCAGGTAGTCGATGAAGATGCGGCCGGTGCGCTTCGCCTTGGTTGCGACGGCGAGATATTTGTCAGGCTCGTCCGCCGCGACCGTGCGTGCCAGCGCCTCGGCGAAGGTCTTGACCTCTTCCCAGCCGTAGCGCGGGGCGAGAGGCGCGACGACGTGGATGCCCTTGCCGCCGGTCACCATCGGAAAGGTCTCGAGTCCGAGCAGCCGAAACCTCTCGCGCATGTCGCGCGCCGCCGCCCGCACGGCCGTGAAATCCATCCCCTCGTCCGGGTCGAGGTCGAAGACCAGCCGATCCGGCCTCTCGATCGTCTCGTTGTGGGAGCCCCAGATGTGGAGCTCCAGCGCTCCCATCTGGACGCAGGCGACGAGGCCCTTCACGTCCTCGATGTAGAGATAGAGGTCGCTGCCCTTCTTCTCCTTGATCCGGATCGGCTTGAAGGCCTTCGGAAAGCCGGGCGAGGCATGTTTCTGGAAGAAGCAGTCGCCATCCGCCCCGTCGGGACAGCGGACGAGGCTCAGCGGCCGGTCGGCGACATGCGGCAGGATATGGTCGGCGACCGTCAGGAAATAGGCCGCCAGCGACCGCTTGGTGATCCCCTGGCCGGGGAAGATGACCTTGTCCGGGTGCGTGACCCGGACACCCTCTATCGTTACCGCCTTGTCGTCCCGGACATCGTCGATCATCACGATCTCGCTCGCTTTTGCCGCCCCCTCGCCCCCGGCCGCGGCCTTGCGCCCGCGTGCCGCCTTGGCATCGCCGCCCACCATTTCCGCGACGACGCCGGCCGCCGCCTTGTCCTTGCGCAGCCCCTTGAAGCTGCCATGGCGGATCGCCCCCTCGTCGGTGAAGCCGCGAAACGCGATCTCGGCCACCAGTTCCGGTTTCACGAAACGTGCATTCCCCCGCACGTCAGCCGGTATGTCGGCGGCCGGTGGCGTCTTGACCTGCCGCTTCTCCAGCTCCGGCCACAGGTCCGCCAGCTCCCGCTCGCCGAAGCCGCTGCCGACCCGGCCGCGATAGGTCAGCTCGCCGCCCTCGCGTATCGCCACCAGGATCGAGGAGAACGGCCGCGCCTTCACCGTCGACGGCCGCCAGCCGATGATGATGAATTCCTGCCCGTGGCCGCATTTCGACTTGAGCCAGCTCTTGCCACGGTCGGAACGGTAGCGCGCGTCCGCCCGCTTCGAGACGATCCCCTCGAGCCCCATCCCGCAGACCCTGGCGAACATGTCGCCGCCATGGCCGGCCACGTGATCGGAATAGTAAAGGGGACCGGAGCGCGGCTGGTCGGCGAGCAGGTCCGCCAGGCGCTGCTTTCTTTCCAGCAGCGGCAGGCGCTTGAGGTTCTCGCCGTCAAGGCTGAGGATATCGAAGACATGATACTCGATCCCCCGGCCCTTCCCTTCGCCAAGCGCGTCCTGCAGCGCGCCGAAGTCGGTGCGCCCGTCCTTGTCGGTCACCGTCACTTCGCCGTCTAACAGCGCCGCGCGACATGGCAGGTCGAGCAGCGGCCGGACCAGCGGGCGGAACCTGTCGGTCCAGTCAAGACCTCGCCGGGTATAGATCACTGCCTCCCCGCTCCCGACCGCGGCGATTGCCCGGTAGCCGTCATACTTGATCTCGTGGATCCAGTCGTCGCCCTGCGGCGGCGCGTCGACCAGGGCGGCAAGCTGCGGCGCGATGAACCTCGGCAACGCGAGCTTCGCGGACGGCTTTCCCTTGTCCGCCTTGCCGCGCTTGATGTTGAAGCCGGAATTCTTCCATTCGACATTGCCGGCGGCGATCTCGGCCATCGTCCGGCCACTTCGCACGCTGGTCATCGCGCGTTCGATGATCGGCTTCTTCTCCTCGCCGGCCAGGGCGTCCTTTTCCTTGATCAGCAGCCAGTTCTCGTGCTTCGAGCGCTCGCCGCGTTTCGGCTTCATCCGGACCAGCACCCATTTGCCGCGCAGCCGTTCGCCATGGAGGATGAACTTGAAATCGCCCTTCTCGAGCGCCGCCTCGGGATCGCCGATCGGCTCCCAGGTCCCCTCGTCCCAGAGCATCACCGTGCCGCCGCCATACTCGCCCTTGGGGATCGTCCCCTCGAAGTCGCCATAGTCGAGCGGGTGGTCCTCGACATGGACGGCGAGCCGCTTGTCCTTCGGGTCGTAGCTCGGCCCGTTCGGCACCGCCCAGGAGAGCAGCACGCCGTCGAGCTCCAGCCGGAAGTCGAAATGCATCCGCGTCGCGTCGTGCTTCTGGATCAGGTAGCGATGCCCGCCGGCCGGCCGCCGGGCGCCCTCGCCGCTCGGCTCGCTGGTCCTGCGGAAGTCGCGCTTTTCCCGGTAGGTACCGAGCCGCTCCGAGGCCTTCGCCATCAGGGTCCCGCCTCGCCTTCGTCCGCCGCGGGCAGATCGCGCCGCCCGCGCAGCACCCGCCATCCCATGTAGATGACCCCGGGAATGATGACGATCAGCAGTCGGAACACCCCGGTCGGGCTCAGCATTCCCGCAAGGAAGGCGACGATCAGGGCGATCGCCATTATCGCGAAGACCGCGGTCAGGAGCTTCGCCCAGATCGTCTGGTAGAAACCCGGGCGCCGCTCGATGACCGGCACCTTGCCGCCCACCGCCTGCCCTTTCGCTCCGGCTCCCGTCTCCCTGCGCTGGCCGGCGGCGAGCGCCTCGAAGATATCCGCGAAGTCGGCGAAGGCGTCCTTGCCCAGCATGTCGGTAATGACGATCCGATAGGGCGGCCGGCTGACGGCGAGTTTCAGGCTTTCGACTTCCTCGGCCCGGTAGCGCGCCCAGTCGCGGTCGCGCCTGTAGTAGCGGATCTCGTCGAAGCGGAAGGATTGCTCCCGCCCTTTCAGCCCGAAGACACGCGCGGCAAGCGGCCGGAACGAGCGGTTCAGTCCCTCGTTCGTCAACGTGTAGCGCATGTCGCCGGTGCGAAAGCCGTATACCAGCATGATTCCGCCGATCAGCCCCGCCATCGGCACGAAGAACGGGGGACTGAATGCGACGGTGACGGACATCGCGAACATGCCGGCGACGGTCGCGAACAGGATGGTCCGTCCCGGACGGCCGATGAAGCCGCGCGTCTGCAGGCTAACCAGCACGTCCGGCGCGCCCGGCCCGGCGATGCAAGCCGCCTTCGGCGGAAACGCTCCGGCGGGATTTTCGTCGTCGCGATCGGCGGATGACATGGGCGACAACCTATCAATGCCCGCCGCCTGGGCAAGGGAAACCCGGTGCGGCCCGCCTCAGCCGGCGCTGTTGCGCGCCGCCCGGAATCGGCGGCGCCATACTCACCCGTCCCGGCTCGACCTCAGGCCGCGCGCCGGCCGCGCGTGCCGCCCTTCTTGGCGGTCGACGCCTTGCCGGAAGAGGACTTGCTGGCGGGTGCCTTCTTGGTCGCCGGCTTCTTGGCGGACGCCGCCGCTTTCTTGGTGGTCGTGGTTCTCTTGCCGCCGACGCTCTTCTTCAGCGCCTCCATCAGGTCGATGACCTTGGCGCCGATCTGCGGCTCGTCGATCGATTCAGGCGGCCGGTTCTCGATCTTGGCATCGATCAGCTCGCGCAGCGCCGCCTCGTAGGGGTCGCTGAACGCTTTCGGATCGAAGGGCTTGGCCTTGCGCTCGATCAGTTCCTCGGCCAGCGACAGGAGCTCCTTGTCGGGCTTCGCGTCGGGAACCTCGGCGTAATAGGCGTCCGGCTTGTGCACCTCGTCGGCATAGCGGAGCGTCTCGATCATCAGCCCCTTGCCGCTCGGCCTGAGCGCCACGAGGTTGGAATGCCCCCGCGCCACGATGTGGCCGATGCCCACCTTGCCGGTTGCCTCCAGCGCGTCGCGCAGCACGACATAGGCTTCGCCCGCCGTCTCGTCATCCTCCGGCGAGACGTAATACGGCTTGTCGATGTAAAGCAGCTCGACCTCGCCGGCGTCGACGAACTGGATCAGGTCCAGCGTCTTCTTCGCCTCGAGCTTGACGTCGTCGATCTCGTCCTCGGTGACCAGGACATACTTGCCCTTCTCCACCTCGTAGCCCTTGACGATGTCCTCGGGCGCGGCCTCGCCGACGCCCGGCACCACCTTCTGGTAGCGGATGCGCTTGCCGCTCGGCTTGTGGATCTGGTTGAAGCTGATCCGCGCCGCCGACTTGGTGGCGGGAAAGACCTGGACGGGAATGGAGACGAGCGCCAGCCTGATCTGGCCCTGCCAATACGCGCGCGCGGCCATGGTATCTCCTCGTACGCCTACAAACGCCGGAACAAGGGGTCTGTTCCTATCCAAACCTTCACTTTATGCCCGTTGAACCTAACGGACAAATAACATTCGCTCGATAATATTTGTTCTTGTTGTGTTCTATACTTGGAACCATCGGCATCCGCAACGCGGCGCCTCGGCCACTTCCACGTGATAGCGCAACGGATTGCGGTCGCCGGCCATGCGCGCCGCGCCTATTGCGCCGCCCCTTCCGTCGCGGCGGCGACGAGGTCGACCGGCGACGCGCTGTTCTGGTTGAGATAGGCGATCAGGTTGGCCCGGTCCTCGGGCTTCGGCAACCCGACAAAGGCCATCTTCGTCCCTTCCACGACCTGCCGCGGATTTTCGAGGTAGGTGAACAGCCGGTCGACGGTCCATACCCCGCCGAAGGCGGCCATCGCGTCGCTGTAGGAATATCCGTCCATGGAAGCGACGGGCCGGCCGATCACGCCCCACAGGTTCGGTCCGACCCGGGTCGGGCCGCCCTCGTCGATCGTGTGGCAGGCCTTGCATTTGTTGAAGATGCGGCTCCCTTTGCCCGGGTCGGCATTGGCGAGGAATTCCGCCGGCGATTGCGCGGCGGCGGCGCCGATCCCGAGTCCGATCACCGCCAGACCGGCAGCCAGATATCTCATCTTCATCCCGTCCTCTCCGTCTTCAAAGTCGGCATCCGTGCTTCGCTTGCCTTCACCGCGCGCGCCAGAAGCATCGCCCGCTCCCGGGCATTGCGGGTCATGTCCGCCGCCCTCAGGAACTCCGCTTCAGCCTCGCCGTGACGCCCGAGCTTCTCGAGCAGGTCGCCGCGGACGCTTGGCAACAGGTGATAATCCTTCAACGCCTTCTCCTCCAGCAGGCCGTCGAGGCGGGCGAGCCCGGCTTCCGGTCCGAAGGCAAAGGCGACGGCGACCGCCCGGTTGAGGTCCACCACCGGCGACGGCGCGATCTCGCAGAGTGCCGCATAGAGCGCCGCGATCCGCACCCAGTCGGTCTCCTCGGGCGTCCGCGCCCGCGCATGACAGGCGGCGATCGCCGCCTGCAGCAGGTAGGGCCCCGGCGGATCGGCGATCGCCTGCCCGCGCTCCAGCGCCGCGAGCCCGCGGCGGATGAGAAGCCGGTCCCAGCGCGCACGGTTCTGGTCGAGCAGCAGCACCGGCTCGCCATCGGCTCCCGTCCGGGCGGCAAAGCGTGAGGTCTGGATTTCCATCAGCGCGACAAGGCCGTGCACCTCGGACTGATCCGGCGTCAATTCGGCCAGGATGCGTCCGAGGCGAAGCGCCTCCTCGCAAAGCCGGGGCCGCATCCAGTCGTCTCCGGCCGTCGCCGCATAGCCCTCGTTGAAGATCAGGTAGATCACCTCGAGCACCGAGGCGAGACGGGCGGTCATCTCCTCCCCGCGCGGCACCTCGAACGCCACCCCCGCCTCGGCGAGCGTCCGCTTGGCGCGCACGATCCTCTGCGCCATGGTCGGCTCGGAGACGAGGAAGGCCCGCGCGATCTCGTCGGTGGAAAGGCCGCCGAGCAGCCGCAGCGCCATCGCCACGCGCGCCTCGGCCGAAAGCACCGGATGGCAGGCGACGAAGATCAGTCCAAGCAGGTCGTCGCCGACGTGATCGTCAAGAGCGATCGCGGGATCCGGCGTCATCGCCTGGTCCTGTTCGAGCCCGTAGGCGATTTCCTCGTGTTTCCGCTCCGCCATCTTGTTTCGCCGGAAGCGATCGACCGCCCGCCGTTTCGCCGTCGCCATCAGCCAGGCGCCTGGATTGTCGGGAATGCCGGCCTCGGGCCAGGCCTCGAGCGCCGCGACCAGCGCATCCTGCGCCAGCTCTTCGGCGAGGCCGACATCGCGCACCATCCGCACGAGGCCGGCGACGAGCCTGGCTGCCTCGATTCTCCAGACCGCTTCGATCGTCGGGCGGATATCGGTGGTCGACATGACCACCGATAGACCACTTTCGATTCAGCCGCGCAAGCGGACACGCGGGCGCACGCGATCGTCAGCCCTGCGGCGCCGGCCCGTTGACCATCCAGCGCACGCCGAAGCGATCGATCAGCATGCCGAAGCCGGTCGAGAAGAAGTTCGGCCCGAAATCCATCTTGATCGTTCCGCCCTCGGCAAAAGCGTCGTAGACGCGCCTCGCCTCCTTCACGTCGTCGAACTGAAGGGACACGTAGACGCTCTGGATCGGCTCCTGGAAGGCCGGCGGCGAGTCCGACGCCATGATCACGTCCTCCCCGAGATCGAGCGCGGCGTGCATGACCTTGTCCTTCCAGTCCTCCGGCACATGGGCTTCGGCCTCGGTGCCGCGATGGGTCATCATCGCGGTGATCTTCCCGCCGAGGACGCCCTGGTAGAAGGTGAAGGCTTCCTCGCAGTTTCCCGTGAAGAACAGGTAGGGATGGGCACGCATGCTGGTCTCTCCTTTTCCGCTTTCGTTATCGGCTTGCCGGGATGTGCCCGATGACCGATCGCAGGGACGACGAACCGGCGGCGGCGGGATCGACAATGCGCGAACGAAAAAATGGAGGGCGAACGAAAGTCAGTCCTGCCGGGCGCCGTCCCAGCACGGGCCAAGCTCGCGGACCTCGACGATCGACCACTCAGCCGCCGGGCATTCCCCGGCGATCGCCACCGCCTCTTCCCGCGTCTTGGCCTTGAGCAGGAAGAAGCCGCCGATGATCTCCTTGGCCTCGGCGAAGGGGCCGTCGACGGTCGCGTTCTTGCCGCCGCGTCGGCGAACCCGGACTCCGGTCTCGTCGGGCGTCAGCAAGGATTCGGCCGAGGTCAGCAACCCGCGTGAATCGAGGCCAGCGGCGAAGGCGTGCATGACCTCGTAGCGCCGCTGGCCCTCCTCGGCGTCGACATCGCGTTCGCCCGGCTGTTCGACGATCAGCAGCATATACGACATGAGAGCCTCGTCCCGCGGTAGTTGCGCGTCCTGCCTCCTACGCCTCTCCCGGGTACAGGGCAAGTCCGCCGAGCCGGCTGGCGGAACCGGCATCCAGCGCGGGACGAAAGGTCAACCGCCATTGAACGCCGCCTCGAGACGGGCGATGTCGAACTTGACCTGCGACATCATCTCCTCGGCGACCCGCTTCGCCTTTTCCCTGTCCGGATCGCTCATCATCTCGCCAAGCGCCGTCGGCACGATCTGCCACCGCACGCCGTATCGATCGTTGATCCAGCCACAGGCCTGCGGCTTGCCGCCATTCTCGAGGATGGCGTTCCAGTAGCGGTCGAGTTCGTCCTGCGATCCGCAATTGACCATGAAGGAGATGGCGTCGTTGAAGGGGTGATGCTCACCAGCGCTCATCGCCATGAAGGCCTGGCCGCGAAGCGTGAAATTGACGACGACGACCGAGCCCGGCGGGCCGCTCGGGGAATCCGCCGCCAGCGACGAGACGCTGTCGATGCGGGAATCCGGAAAGACGCTCACATAGAAACGCGCGGCCTCCTCCGCCTCGCTGACGAACCAAAGGAAGGGAACGATTGTCTGGGTGCCGGGGTCGGTCATCGGATTGCCTCTCTCTGTCGTTCTTCCGCTCAGCCGTCCCGGCCGAGCGCCTGTTCGTTGGCGCGGTGGTGGTCGATCGCGGGACCCTGCTCGAAATCCTCCAATTCGAAGAACGGGCGGATCTCGATCTCGCCGTCGCCGTCATAGGGATTGGGGCAGCGCCGCGCCCATTCGACCGCCTCTTCCTTCGACTTGGCCTGGAATATCCAGTAGCCGGCGATCAGTTCCTTGCTCTCGGTGAAGGGACCGTCGATGACCGTCCGCTTGTCCCCCTCGAAGCGGATGCGGGCGCCTTGCGAGGTCGGCTTCAGGCCCGCGCCATCGAGCATCACGCCCGCCTTCACCAGTTCCTCGTTGTAGCGGGCCATCGCCGCCAGCATCTCTTCGGAGGGCATCTTGCCCGCTTCGGTATCCTTCGTGGCCTTCACGATCACCATGAAACGCATCGTCGTCTCCATCTGTTCGGGTTGGCGCAACCGCGGCGCTCCGTCACCATGACGAACGGCACGAGCCTGGATCGACACGAGGCCCGATTTTTTTCTGGCCGATATCCGAACGGGAAAAGATATATGAAGATCGTCTCGGGTGGACAGACCGGTATCGATCGCGCGGCGCTCGAGGCCGCCGTGGCCCACGGCCTTTCCGTCGGCGGCTGGGTCCCGCATGGAGGATGGGCCGAGGACCGGCCGGTCCCGCCGGGGATCTGCGCCGACTATCCCTCGCTGAAGCCGACCCCGTCGGCCGATCCGGCCGAGCGCACCGAGTGGAACGTTCGGGACAGCGACCGGACGCTGATCCTCGTCACGGCGGCCGGGCTCGCCGCGTCGCCGGGCACGGCCGTGACGGCGGCCTTTGCCGGACGCTACGACCGTCCCTGCCTCGTCGTCGATATCGGGCAACCCGACGCCGCGGATCGCATCGCCCGCTGGCTCGCGGAGGCGGGTCCCGAAACCGTGCTCAACATCGCGGGACCGCGCGAGAGCGAGGCGCCGGGCATCCACGCCGCGGCTGCCGCGCTGCTGCGCGACGTGCTCCCGGCTTGGCGCCGCCTCCTGGCGGTTTCGCGCGACGCGATCCGCTGAGCCGCCACTTCATCTGTTTCAGTCCTGCTGATGATCCGGACAGGTGCATCGACAAAGGTCCGACATATCCATTGACTCAGGGACAATCGCGGCGTTCCAATCTGCTTCCTGTTGGACAGCATGGGCGTCCTCCATGCCGATGTCATGGCTCGCGGGAGTCAAACGCGCGGTATCCGTTCTGGCGGCAATGTCGGTCTTGCCGCCATCGGCCCCCGCCGCCGACATCGAGGCGCTGACCCGCGCGCTCAACCGGACAATTCCCGAGGATACCCTGGTTGTCCGGCTTGTCGGGCGGATCGACAGCGTCACCGCGGACGAGCTCGCCGCCGCCTGGTCGGCCCGGCCGGACGGCATCGACCGCCTTCTCCTCGATCTCGAAAGCCCCGGCGGCAGCCTCGCCGCGACCGAGCAGGTCATCGCGGCCTTGGGCGCGATCCGCGCCGGGGCCAGGGTCGATACGCTCGTCCGTCACGGCGCGATGTGCGCGTCGGCCTGCGTCGCGGTCTTCATGCAAGGCGAGGATCGGGCCGCCGGCGGCGCCAGCGTCTGGATGTTCCACGGTGTCTGCTACGCCGACAGCAACGTCCCGTCGCTCAGCCAGACCGGCCGTTTCCTCGATCTGCTCCGGGACGCCGGCGCATCCGAGGATTTCCTTTGCCGGCTCGAGGACGAAGGCTTCGTGACCACCGCCGGCAAGCTGTGGATCAGCGGCTACGAGCTCTACCACGTCTACAAGGCGAATGTGATCACCCGCCTGCTCGAGCCCTGGCGTCGCGAGTCGCCGATACTGCCCGAGCGCATGCCTTTCGCGCCGCGCTAGCGACCCTCGATACCGATCCGGTCTTCAAAGCGGCAGCCTTGTCCGTTCGAGCACCAGCAGCCGTTCCTTCTGCACGGTGCCGCCAAAGGCCGAGAATCCGCCGAGCTTGTCGCCGCTCGCCAGCACGCGATGGCATGGCACGATGATCGGCACCGGGTTCATCGCCATCGCCCGGCCGACGAACCGCGCGGCAGCCGGGGAGCCGATCCGCCTGGCGATCTCGCCATAGGTCACCGTGTGCCCCCACCCCACCCGTCGGGTTTCTTCATAGACCTGGCGGAGCGCGTCGCTCGCCTCCGACAGGTCGAGGGCGACGGCCGAAAAATCCACCTCCTCCCCGTCGAAATAGCGACGCAGGTCGGCGATCACCCTTGCGATCTCCGCCGGAACGCCGCCGTCGCCGGCCGCCGCGCCGGCTCGCGCCATCCGCGCCTCGGCTGCCGAGCGGTCGGCCTCGGGCAGGTGCATCGCCGTCACCGCGGTCCCGTTCCAGGCGATTCCGCAAGGCCCGAAAGCAGTGTCGAAGAATGCGTAAGCCATTGTTCCGGATGGCATGAGACAATCGCATCAGAATGGCCGACGGTCCTTTGCCGGCGATTTATTCGGATCGTCAAACGGTAGAATGTATCATACCCGGGTGCGTATTGAGTCGAACCTGAACCTTGAACGAGGGGTGGAGAATTCCATGGACACGGCAGTAGGCGAAGGTACGAACATCATCGTTGCGATCATTATCTGGATCATTGTCGGCGGCATTGCCGGCGTCCTGGCCGCCATGGTGGTCCGGGGCGCGGGCTTCGGCCTCGTCGGCGACGTCATCCTCGGCATCATCGGCGCGGTGGTCGCGGGGTGGCTCTTCCCGGTGCTCGGCATCGATCTCGGCGGTGGCATCATCGGCGCGATCATCTCGGCGGCGATCGGCGCGATCATTATTCTGCTGATCGTCAAGCTGATAAAACGCGCCTGACCGGCACGGCCATCGGCGCAACGCCAGCGAGCCGGCGGCGAACCACCGCCGGCTTTTTCATTCGCCGACCGCCGCCCGGCCTCAGATGACGAAGTCGCCGACCTCGAAGTCGTGGTGGTCGATGACCGCCTTCTTGTCGACCTTGGCGAAGAGCACCTGCTTGGTCCCGCCCTTGCCGTCCTCGTCGTAGAAGATCTTCTTCCCCTTGCGGATGATGTGGTCGTTCTTGTCCTGGGCTTTCGCGCCCTCGACAAATTCCTTCTTGCCGACCTTGGCCCCGACCGCGGCGAACTTGTCCTGGGCGAGGAAGAACGTGTCTTTCCCGTGCTTGAACTTCACGACCTTGTCGGCATTGGCCTTGGAGAGATCGTCGGCGAAGACGAAGACGTCCTTGCCCTTCCTGCCGAGCAGCTTGTCCTTGCCGGGTCCGCCGGACAGGATGTCGTCGCCGTCCCCGCCGTCGAGTGTGTTCCTGCCGGCATTGCCGACCAGCGTATTGGCAAGGCCGTTGCCGGTTCCGTTGATGTCGGCGGAGCCGGTCAGCACCAGCTTCTCCAGGTTGTCGCCGAGCGTGTAGGCAATGCTGGACTTGACCGTATCCGTCCCCTGCCCCGCGCTCTCGATCACCTTGTCGCCGGCATTGTCAACCACATAGGTGTCGTTGCCGGCCTTGCCGCTCATCGTGTCGGCGCCACCCTTGCCGTCGAGGATGTTGTTGCCCGAATTGCCGGTCAGCGTATTGGCAAGGCTGTTGCCCGTTGCGTTGATGTCCCCGGAAGCGGCCACGACGGCGACCGGTTCGAGCAGCGTCAGGTTCTCGACATTGCTCCCCAGCACGAACGACACGCTGGACTTGACCGTATCCGTCCCCTGCCCCGAGCTCTCGATCACCTTGTCGCCGGCATTGTCGACGATGTAGGTGTCGTTGCCGGCCCGGCCGCGCATCTCGTCGGCGCCGGTGCCGCCGTCAAGCGTGTCGTTTGCCCCCTGACCGAGCAGCGTGTCTGAACCGCCGAGCCCGTTGACCGTCGCGCCATCCTTCCGGCTGGTCAGCACGTCGGCGCTGCTCGTCCCATTGATCGGGCTGGTCCGTGGATCGAAGATCGCCGCCTGCACGTCGAAAGGAGCACCGGACAGGTAGCCGAAGATGACGCGCCCGTCGCCGAGCGATGCGACGGTAGGGTCGGTTTTCGTCCCACCGGAACTGACGTCGAATTCCGACCCGACCTTGTTGCCTGAGGCGTCATACCGCTGGCCCTGCACGGTCCCGCCATCTATCCAGGTGACCAGGAAGCCACCATCTTTCAGCGCCGTGACGTCGGGCTGATACTGTATTCCCCCCGTGGTGGTGTTGACGATGAACCCGGTCGCCCCGCCTTTGACGTTATTGTATTCGTTATCGAACACACCGGCCTTGATACCGACCCCACTGCCGTCGTTGCCCGTTTGCCAGACCGCGACGAATCCGCCACCGGCAAGCGCGGCGATCTGCACATCCGAGGCATCTTCCGGATCGAGCGCATTGGCCTGGACGCCCGGACCTGCCACCGGGAGCCCCGCCGCTGTGAAGATTTTGTAGTCCACGTCGTGATCGCCCGTGCCGACGTAGTTCTGGTATGCGACCACATAGTTGCCGTTCGACAATGTGGCCGCCTCGGCGACAATCGATTCGACATCGCCTGAATCGAATATCGTGAACTCGCTGCCGACCGAGCCACTCGAACTCACCTTCCGGCCGACCACATCGGAGGTGCCGTCCAGGTTCTCTCGGACAAAGGTGACGAGGAAAGAGCCGTCGCTCTGCATCGCGATCGAAGGCACCGAGACGTCGTTTGCGGCAAACCCCTGGATCGTGTCGCCGCCAATGTGGTTTCCGCTGCTGTCGTAGCTATCGAAGAAGATGCCTTGTGACGCCGCCGCTGGCGCGGAGCGATAGACCGCCGCGAATCCACCGTCCGGCCTGCTTGCTATAGCAATCTGGAGGTCGTTGCCGGTGTCGCTCTCCTGGTTGACCTGGAACGACCCGCCGATCTTGTTGCCCTCGGCGTCGTAGATTTGCCCCAGGAAGTCGCCGAGCTCATTATAAATCCCGACGTACCGGCCAAGCCCGACGTCGGCAAAGACCATTTCGGTCTGAAAGTTGTCCGTCCCTTCCGGCGGATTGACCTGAAACTGTGACGTCCACACCGTCGGTGTCGTGACCATGCCTGCTCTCCCCCTGCGATAGACCCTCGCAAGGCTGCGAGCAGTCATGGAACAAACGAAGCGGCGCTCGTCATCCTCGGGACGGCGAGCGCCGCGTCACAGTCAGCATGGCGCAGATGATGCCGGCATGACAACCGCAAGCTGCACCAGTAACCGTTTGTTGAATTAACCCCATCGAGACCGCCGGTTCACGCCCAAATACCGGGCAGGCGGTGACGCCATACCTTCCCCGCTGCCGCCGCCGTCTCTTCGACGCAGGCCGCGCCCCCCTTCCGACCGCGGTCGCGCCGCCCCCCGCTCCCGCCCCGCCTCAGCGCCAGCCGAGGCCCGGCGCGACATGGGTCAGGATCGCCTCGATGACATGGGCGTTGTAGTCGACGCCGAGCTGGTTCGGCACGGTGAGGAGCAGCGTATCCGCCTCGGCGATCGCCTCGTCTCCCTTCAGCTCCTCGATCAGCCTGTCGGGCTCGGCGGCGAAGGAGCGGCCGAAGATCGCCCGCGTGTTCTCGTCGATCATGCCGATCTGGTCCTGGCTCTCGCCGCTCCGCCCGAAATACATCCGGTCCCGCTCGTCGACGAGCGCGAAGATCGAGCGGCTGACCGAGACCCGTGGCTCCCACTTATGCCCCGCCGCCTTCCAGGCGTCGCGATAGGCGCGGATCTGCTTCGCCTGCTGGACGTGGAACGGCTCGCCGGTCTCGTCGAATTTCAGCGTCGAGGATTGCAGGTTCATGCCCAGCTTCGCCGCCCATTCGGCGGTGGCGTTGGTCGCCGAGCCCCACCAGATGCGTGTCCGAAGCCCCTCCGAATGGGGCTCGACCCGC
>NZ_JAGRLA010000167.1 GCF_020442045.1 Bauldia sp.
GACCGTGTTGCCTTCCGCTACGTGGACGAGTCGGGCGGAACGACCGAGGCGGCGAACCCGAACGGATCGGTCGACGACATCGCCGGCATCCTCAACCACCGGCGCAACGTCCTGGGCATGATGCCCCACCCGGAAAACCTGATTGAAGCGATACAGGGCGGGACCGACGGCCGGGCGCTGTTCGAGAGCGTCATGGACGATCTCGCCGTCGCCGGCTGATCGCCGATTTTTCGAAACCTCTGGTCCTTTTCCCGCGCCTCGGGTCCGCGAACGCCTCGCCGCGTTCGCCGCTTCGCTTTCGCTTGACAGCGCCGGCATCAGATGGAATGAATATTCCATAAACAAGCGCCTTTGGCTCATAAATTCTGTCATCGAAGATGGCGCTGGGAGGATGCGGTGGAGAATGCCGGGACGGGCCGCGAAGCGCCGCTTCTCGAAGCCCGCAACATCACGAAGTATTTTGGTGCGATCACCGCTCTTGACGGCGTGAATTTCCACCTCTCGCGTGGCGAGGTGCTGGGGGTGGTCGGCGACAACGGCGCCGGCAAATCCACCCTGATGAAGATCCTGTCCGGCCTCTATGTGCCGAGCGAGGGGCAGATCGTATTCGACGGCCGGCCGGTCCGCTTCTCGAGCCCGCGCGATGCCCGCAATGCCGGCATCGAGATGGTCTATCAGGATCTCGCCCTGGCCGGGAACATGACGATCTTCGAGAACATCTATCTCGGCCGCGAGCCGGGCCAGAAATTCCTCGGCCTTTCGGTGGTCGACCAGAAGCGAAGCCGCGAGATGGCGCAAGAGCATCTCGACCGGCTGAAGATTCACGTCAAGAGCGTGGACCAGCTCGTCGAAGAGCTCTCGGGCGGGCAGCAGCAGGCCGTCGCCATCGCCCGCGCCACCGCCTTCGACGCCCGCGTCGTGATCATGGACGAGCCGACCGCGGCCCTGGCGATCAAGGAAGTCGGCAAGGTCCTCGACCTCATCAGCGGCCTCAAGGATCACGGTGTCTCCATCATCCTGATCAGCCACCGCATGGACGACGTCTTCTACGTTTGCGACCGGGTGATGGCGCTCTTCCACGGCCGGAATTTCGCGGACGCCCCGCTCAAGGATACCAACCGCAACGAGGTCATCGGCTGGATCATGGGCACCAAGGGCCACAGCGAAGCCGTCGCCCACGATCAGGTGCGCTGAGATGGGCAGCAAGGCGCTCCTGCTCCGCTATCTCGACCGGTTCGGGATCATCATCGTCGTCCTGCTGATGATCGCGGTGCTGACATATCTCGAGCCGCAATATTTCCTGACCTTCCGGAACTTCTCGAACATCCTGAAGCAGATCGCCGAGAATGCGATGCTGTCGCTCGGGATGCTGCTGGTCATCCTCACCGCCGGCATCGACCTTTCGGTCGGATCGGTTCTGGCGCTTGCGATGATGTGCCTGGTGATGGCCGATATCGTCGGCGGCTGGCCGTGGTGGATCGTCGTGTTCATCGGGCCGCTGGTCGGCATCGCGGCGGGCCTCTTCAACGGCTTCGGGCTGACCCTGCTCAGGCTCCCCCACCCCTTCATCATGACGCTCGGCACGCTCTTCGCGATGCGCGGGCTCACCAACTTGATCTCGGGCGGCGTTCCCTATTCCGGCCTCTCCGACCCTGTCCGCTTCCTCGGCTCGGCGCAGATCCCGCTCTCCTTCCTCGGGCCCGGCGCGACGCTGCCGGTCAGCGCGATCGTTGTCGCCATCGCCTATATCGGCATATCGCTCTTCCTGCGCAGGGCCGCCGTCGGAAGGCACATCTACGCCGTCGGCGGCAACCCCAACGCGGCCAGGGTCAGCGGCATCAATGTCGATCGTGTCCTGCTCCTCGTCTATGCGCTCTGCGGCTTCTTCGCCGGCATGGGCGGCCTCCTCACCGCCGGTCGGACCAATTCGGGTTTCCCGCTTGCCGGCCAGGGCGCCGAGCTCGACGCCATCGCCGCCGTCATCATCGGTGGCGCCAGCTTCTTTGGCGGTCGCGGCACCGTGCTTGGCGTTCTCGGCGGCGTCTTTATCATGGGGCTGTTGCGCAACGGCCTGAATTTGCAGAATGTCAGCCCGTTCTGGCAGCAGTTGTTGATTGGTTTCATCATCATCCTCGCGGTCTGGATCGACGTCCTCAGGCGTCGCGCCGCTGTGCGGACATAGGTAGCAAACACCATCCCGCCGGCCCCCGTCGGCGGTTCGACTGAAAGTAAAGCAAAGGGAGGAATGAGACATGAAAGCCAAGCTTCTTGGACTGGCAAGCGCGCTTGCCATCCTCACCGCCACCGCCGGCGCCCATGCCGAGACCGTGTTGCTCAGCATGAAGGGCCCCGGCGCGGGCAACCCCTTCTGGGCGGCGGTCGAGGCCGGCGCCAAGGAGAAAGCCGCCGAGCTCGGCGTCGATCTCGTGGTGCTCGCGCCGCCGACCGAGAGTGACGTCCAGGCCCAGATTGCCCAGGTCGAGGATCAGCTCGTCAAGAATATCGACGCCATGGCGATCGCCCCGACCGACCCCAACGCTCTCGGACCCATCGTCGATCAGGCGATCGCGCAGGGCGTCGGCGTCGTCTTCGTCGATACCAAGGGCATCAACGACGGCGTGACCTTCATCGGCACCAACAACGAAGTCGGCGCCGCGCTCGCAGCCGATTTCATCTGCAAGAATATCGACAAGGGCAGCGACGTCGCGATCCTTCAGGGCATCATCACCCAGTCAACCGGCAAGGCGCGGGCGGACGGTGCCAAGAAGGGCCTGACCGACTGCGGCCTCAACGTCGTCGCCGAGCAGCCCGCCGATTGGGATACCGCCAAGGCCCAGGCCGCGATGGAGAATATCCTCACCGGCAACCCCGGCCTCAAGGCGGTGTTTGCGTCCAACGACAATATGGCGCTCGGCGTGGTCGAGGCGCTGAAGTCGGCCGGCATGCTCGACCAGGTGATGGTGGTCGGCTTCGATGCCAACCCCAACGCCGCCGAGTCGATCCTTGCCGGCGAAATGACCGCCTCGGTCGCCCAGAACCCGATGAACATGGGCCGCTTCGGCGTCGAGAACGCATTGAAGGTCAAGCATGGCGAGACCATCGACGCGATCATCGACACGGGCACCGTGCTCGTCACCAAGGACAACGCGGCCGACTACAAGTAAGCCGCCACGCCAGTGAGGTGCGACCCGGGGCCGCAAACCCCGGGTCTTTCCCGCCGCGAGTGCCCGCTTGCCGGCCCGTTTTTCACTTCACCGGCTTCGGATTTTCCTTTCCTCGAACCATCGACTTGATTGAACGAATATAGTTAGACGTGCAATTATCCGCCGCTTCTACAGGTGGGGTGGATCTTGCGCGAACTGCGTTTTGACCGGCGGTTCCTCTGGGTCTTGGCGGTCGGAATCGCCGCGGTTGACCTGCTGGTCATCCTCTACGGGCTGATCTTCGGCTTCCATCACATGCGCCGCGAAAACGGCCTTCTGGAGGTAGCACAGCTCGTCGCGCTGGCGGTTGCCGGCGTCGGCTTCGGCGCCCTCATCCCCAGGCTCCGCCATGGCGGCAGGATCGTCGCCTCCGGTGCCGCAGTGATGTGCGTCATGTTCTTCTTCCGCGAATTCGAGACGCCGCTTCACAATCCGCTCCTCGACTTTATGTCGAGCGATCCCTTCCTCTGGATCCTGGCCGCGGTTTTCGGGCTTTTCCTCGCCGTCCAGATCTATCTCAACTGGGCGCATGTGCCGGCCTTCCTCGGCTGGCTCGTCAGGTTTCAATGGTGGCCCTGGCTGTTTGGCGGATCGCTGCTGCTTATCGGCTCCGCCTTCGAAGCGATGCATCTGGCCTTCATGGAGGAGTTGTTCGAACTGAATGGCGATGTGGTCTTCGCCCTTATCGCGGTCACCGCGCTTGGTCGCAGTCTCAGGGCCGCCAACGCGCATGTCCCGGCGCTCCACGCCCATTGAGCCCGGTTCCCGCCGCGACGGCTGGCACGGTGCCCCGCCCCCGCCGGCACGGCCTTGAATTTGCCATCGAAATCAGGCTGTTTTGCTGCCGACTCGGAAAGACAGAAGCGGGGGATAACGATTTGCCGAGCGGCAATCGCCAGATCGACGGACCGGCTCCGCAATCGCCGCCAGGCGCCCGAAGGCTCATGACGGCCATGCATGGGCGCGCGGGCCTTCCGATCCTCGTCCTCGCCCTGGTCATGCTCGGCTTTTGCGCACCCGCCTTCGCCAAGGACGTTCCGACTCCCAGGATCTCGCCCCTGAAGGTTCAGGACGGCGACAGCGGCGGCCAGGCGGCGGGCGACGAAAGCGATCCGGGCGAGCCCTTCGACACCGCCATCATTCCTCCCTCGGGCGGCAATGGGGCAATGCTGGATTCATTCGCCCCCGGCGGCAAGGGCGACTTCGGCGGCGGCCCGGGGCTCGACCAGCCGCTTCAGCTCGCTCCCCTCGATCCGGCGAACAGCGCGACCGGCGGACCGATCGATCTCGGCGCCGCCGCGCGGCGTGCCGACCCCCTCTTCAATCCGACGCCGTCCGGGGATGACGGCGTGCTCGGTACGGTCACCATCGAGGCGCGCCTCACCGAGGACGGCCCTCCGATCCAGTCCGGCATCGCCTGGCGGGTCTTTCGCGACCAGGTCGGCGGCGACGGCAAGCTTCCGCTGGTCGGCGAGGCGTCGGGCGGATCGGTGACGCTGCGACTGAGGCCCGGCCGGTATATCGTCCATTGTTCGTATGGCCGCGCCGGCTTCGTGAAGAAAGTGGTTGTCGGCGAGGCGCCAAGCGCGGAGTCGATCGTCCTCAATGCCGGCGGGCTGCGGCTCGCCGCGCTGGTCGGGAAGGATCAGCCGCTTCCCCCGACCGATGTCCATTTCAGCATCTACGCTTCCGATGAGACGGGTCCGGGTGAGCGCGTCCTGGTGGCCGACGAGGTTCCGCCGGGCCATACCGTCAGCCTCAATGCCGGCATCTACCACATCGTCTGCCGCTACGGGGAGGCCAATGCGGTCGTCCGCGCCGACATCAAGGTCGAGCCGGGCAAGCTGACGGAAGCGGCCGTCTACCAGAAGGCGGCGCGGCTGACGCTCAAGCTCGTCGAGGAACGTGGCGGCGAAGCGCTGGCGAATACCGCCTGGTCGGTCGTGACTCCGGCGGGCGAAAGCGTCATCGAGAGCGTCGGCGCCTTCCCGTCGGTCGTTCTGGCCGTCGGCGACTACACGGCGATCGCCAAGAATGGCGATCGCATCTTCGAGCGCAACTTCAAGGTCGAGGCCGGCCTCAACCGCGACGTCGAGGTCCTCGCCGAGCAGAACTGACGCCTTCGGGAACGGCCGGCATGATCCCCCATGTCAGAGGACCACTCGACATTTCCCCCGAAACGCAGGCTGTCCTCGCCGGACTGCTCGCGGTGGCGCTGATCGTCTTCCTCTGGCGGACCTGGCGGTGACGGCTACCCGCGCGCCCGGCGCCGATCCGGAGACATCGCCTCGTCGACCAGCGACGCCACCGCCTCGTCGAGCGACATCGCCTTCTGGTGCTTCTCGCCGAGCCTGCGGATGTTGACGCCGCCCTCCTCCGCCTCGCGCTTGCCGCAGACGAGAATGACCGGAACCTTGGCCAGCGAGTGCTCGCGGACCTTGTAGTTGATCTTCTCGTTGCGGAGATCGGCCTCGGCCCTGAGACCGGCCGCATCGAGCCGGGCGAGGACCGAGCGGGCATA
>NZ_JAGRLA010000168.1 GCF_020442045.1 Bauldia sp.
CTGGCGTAGAAGAAGGGAAACAGCGCCGGGTTGCCGCCATAGCCGCCGTCCCAGAAATAGTCGCCGTCGATCTCCACGGCCTGGAAGATCTGCGGCAGGCAGGCCGATGCCATGACCACCCGGGCGTCGAGCTCGCCGGTCTCGAACACCCGGAGCTGGCCGGTTTCGACATTGGTCGCCGAGATGAACAGCTTGAGGTCGCCGCAGGCGCGCACGCGCTCGAAGTCGATCGTGCTTTCCAGCACCTCGACCAGCGGATTGATGTTGAACGGATTGGCGGCATAGGGCGACATCAGCCGCGACCAGCCTTCATACCAGAGATAGCCCGGCGTATCCTCGATCGACCAGCTTCCCCACAGGACATCCCAGGGCATCCGCTGGACCGGGCTGAAGCGCCCCTTCAGCCCGACCTCGCGCCAGAATTCGTGGAGCTTCGCTCGCGCTCCTTCCGCCCCGCCGCGGACCCAGCCGTCGGCGAAGGCGACGGCATTCATCGCGCCGGCACTGGTGCCGGAGATCGCCCCGATATCGAGCCTGCCGTCCTCGATCAGCCGGTCGAGTACGCCCCAGGTGAAGGCGCCGTGCGATCCGCCGCCCTGCAGCGCGATGTTGACTGGCTTGCCGGTCGGCTGGTTGGCGGCCATTGACGTGGCTCCGGAGGTCCTGGCCGGACCTACTGGGCCGTCCAGCCGCCGTCGATCGACAGCGTCGTCCCGGTGATCTGGGCGGCATCGTCGGAGGCGAGGAAGGCCACCGATGCGGCGATCTGCTCGACCGTCGCGAACTGCTTGCTCGGCTGCTTTTCCAGGATGACGTCGCGGATCGTCTTGTCGCGGTCGAAGCCGGTTTCCTTCATCCGGTCCTCGATCTGCTTCTCGACCAGCGGAGTGTGAACGAAGCCGGGGCAGACCGCGTTGCAGGTTACGCCCTTACCGGCCAGCTCGACGGCGACCACCTTGGTGAGGCCGACGATGCCGTGCTTGGCCGCGACATAGGCAGCCTTGTGCGGCGAGGCGCGCAGACCGTGCGCCGAGGCGATGTTGACGATGCGGCCCCAGCCATTGTCGCGCATGCCCGGCACGGCTGCGGCCGATGTGTGGAAGGCCGCGGAAAGGTTGATCGCCAGGATGGCGTTCCATTTGTCGGTCGGAAACTCTTCGATCGGCGCGACGTACTGAATGCCGGCATTGTTGACGAGGATGTCGACCGAACCGAGCTTTGAGGCAGCCTGCTCGATCAGCCCGCGGGCTTCCTCAGGCTTCGACATGTCGGCCTTGACGTAGATCGCGTCGACACCCTGCTTCTTCGCCAGCTCGCTGGCGATGCGATGGTCGTCTTCGCTGTCGGTGAAGGAATTGATGACGATATTGCAGCCCTTGGCTGCCAGAAGTTCGGCGGTGGCAAGACCGATACCCGACGTCGAACCGGTAATGACTGCGTTCTTTCCGTTGAGCATTGTCAGGGCCTTCCTTGTGAGACGTTTCCGCGTGTGAGCCGTATATATTGCACTGCAGCATCGAATCCAACCGGCAGGCGTATTACGGTTTGGACACCAAGCCCCGACCATCGCGGCGTTGTGGTGAGGGCAAACGGCCGATGTCCACCAAAGACAAAGGCCCGAACATGTGTCCGGGCCTTGTCGATGTCTTGGTGTCGCGTGGCGGGGTCAGCCCTGGGGCTGCGGCTCCATGCCGGCATCCGGCTCCTCGCCGCCCTTCTTGCTGTCTTCCTTGCGCTGGCCGGTCTTCGGCACGGCCGAACCCCGCGAGGGCGGCGTGTCGTCGCCGAGATCGCGCGAGGGCTTCTCGCCGGCGATGATCTGCTTGATCTCGTCGCCGGACAGCGTCTCGTATTCCAGCAGGCCCTCGGCAATCGCGATCCATGCCTTCTTCTTCTTGGTCAGGATCGCGCGTGCGCTGTCATAGGCCTCGTCGATCAGCCGCCGTACCTCGGCGTCGATCAGCTGCTGGGTCTCCTGCGACATATTCTGCTGGCGGGCGACGGAGTGGCCGAGGAAGACCTCTTCCTGGTTCTCGCCATATGCCACCTGGCCGAGCTTGTCGGAGAAGCCCCACTGTGTGACCATCGCGCGGGCGAGCTTGGTCGCCTGCTCGATGTCGGAGGCGGCGCCAGAGGTGATATTCTCCTTGCCGAACTTCAGCTCCTCGGCGATGCGTCCGCCCATCATGATGGCCAGGCGCGACACCATCCACTTGTAGCTCATCGAATAGCGGTCGCCTTCGGGCAACTGCATGACCATGCCGAGGGCGCGGCCGCGCGGAATGATCGTCGCCTTGTGGACCGGGTCCGACGACGGCACGTTGAGCGCGACGATGGCGTGGCCGGCCTCGTGATAGGCGGTGAGCTCCTTCTCGGCCTGCGTCATCGCGGTCGAGCGGCGCTCGGCGCCCATCATCACCTTGTCCTTGGCGTCCTCGAACTCGGCCATGGTGACGAGACGCTTGTTGCGCCGGGCGGCCATCAGTGCGGCCTCGTTGACGAGGTTGGCGAGATCGGCGCCGGAGAAGCCCGGCGTGCCGCGCGCGATCACCTTGAGGTCGACATTCGGCGCCAGCGGCACGTTGCGGACGTGGACCTTGAGGATCTTCTCGCGGCCGGTGATGTCGGGGTTCGGCACCACCACCTGGCGATCGAAGCGGCCCGGGCGCAGAAGCGCGGGGTCGA
>NZ_JAGRLA010000023.1 GCF_020442045.1 Bauldia sp.
CGGCGACCGGCGCGGCGGGAGCCGGCGTCGTACCGCCGGCCGCGGCCGCCGCGGGCGCGCTTTCGAGCAGAATCGGATTGCCGGCGACCGGCGCGGGTTTCGAAAGGTTCGACGTGGTTTGCACGCACGCACTCAGACCGAAAGCCAGAACGAGCGTGGCCGGCAGTGCGAAACGCTTTGCGCGTATCGCCCCCGCGCCACTTCTGCCATGGTGGTTGGCCAAGGTGATCAAAGCGTTAAGACCAGCTCTTTAATCTATTACCATGAGCGACCATCACGTCCTATTATGTCGAAAAAGCGGGTTCTGGGCGCATCAAAGCGGCATCGGGCAGGAATGACTACCGAAAAACCGTCAAACGACAGTTATGGAATCCGGGACCCGGAAGCCTTCGCCCATAACCTCGCCCGCATCATGGAAGAAGCCGGCAAGGCCGCTTCCGCCTACCTTAAGCCGCGTGAAGAAGGCAAGGCCAGCTTTGATTTTGTCGACAGCGCCGGCGAATTCACCAAGACCCTGTCGCGGGTCGCCGAATACTGGCTGTCCGATCCCGAGCGGACCGTCGAGGCGGAGAGCAGCCTGGTCGCGCGCTACATCGACCTGTGGACCGGTTCCCTCAAGCGGATGATGGGCGAGTCGACCGGGCCGACCGCCGAGCCGGAGCCCGGCGACAAGCGCTTCGTCGACCCGCAATGGAGCGAGAACCAGTTCTTCGACTTCCTCAAGCAATTCTACCTGATCACCAGCCGCTGGGCGATCGACCTGGTCGATCAGACCGACGACGACATGGACCCGCATACCAAGCTCAAGGCGGGTTTCTACATGCGCCAGATCGCCAACGCCCTGGCGCCGTCGAATTTCGTGATGACCAACCCGGAGCTGCTGCGCGAGACCCTGTCCTCCAATGCCGAGAATCTGGTTCGCGGCATGCACATGCTCGCCGAGGACATCGAGGCGGGCCACGGCGACCTCAAGATCCGGCAGTCGAGCAAGGGGGACTTCAAGCTCGGCGAAAACATCGCCAACACCCCCGGCAAGGTGATCCACCAGAACAGCCTCTGCCAGGTCATCCAGTATGCCCCGACGACCGATACCGTGCTGAAGCGGCCGCTCGTCATCGTCCCGCCGTGGATCAACAAGTTCTACATTCTCGATCTCAACCCGGACAAATCCTTCATCCGCTGGTGTGTCGACCAGGGCCACACGGTCTTCGTCATCTCCTGGGTCAATCCCGGCAAGGAGCATGCCCGCAAGAACTTCGGCGACTACATGCGCGACGGCGTCATCGAGGCGGTCGATGTCGCGATGAAGGTCACCGGTGCCGACGGGGTCAACGCGGTTGGCTATTGCGTCGGCGGCACCATGCTCGCCGTCACCCTCGCCTGGATGGCGGCGAAGAAGGACGACCGCATCAAGAGCGCCACCTTCTTCGCCACCCAGGTGGACTTCACCCATTCCGGCGACCTGAAGGTCTTCGTCGACGAGGAACAGATCGCCGATCTCGAATACAAGATGAAGATGCGCGGCTACCTCGAGGGCCGCAAGATGGCGAGCGCCTTCAACATGCTGCGCTCCAACGACCTGATCTGGCCCTATGTCATCGCCAATTACATGAAGGGCAAGGAGCCCTCGCCCTTCGACCTGCTCTACTGGAATTCCGACGCCACCCGGATGCCGGCGGCCAATCACGCCTTCTACCTGCGCAACTGCTACCTGAAGAACCGGCTATCCGCCGGCGAGATGGAGGTTGCCGGCGTGACGCTCGACCTCGCCAGGAGCAAGGTCCCGATCTACAACCTCGCGACCCGCGAGGACCATATCGCGCCGCCGCGCTCCGTCTTCTACGGGTCGTCCTTCTTCGGCGGCAAGGTGACCTTCGTGCTCACCGGATCCGGCCATATCGCGGGCGTCATAAATCCGCCATCCCGGAACAAGTATCAGTACTGGACGGGCCCCGCGCCGCGGGGTGACCGTTACGACGAATGGGCCGAGAAGGCGAAGGAGCATCCCGGATCCTGGTGGCCGCACTGGCAGGCCTGGATCGAGGCGAAGAACAAGACCAGGGTCAAGCCCCCGAAAATGGGCGGCGGCAGGTTCAAGTCGATCGAGGATGCTCCCGGAAGCTACGTTAGGGTCAAGGCATGAGCGTTGCTATCATCGGTGCTGGGACAATGGGCGCGGGACTTGCCCGCAGGATCGCGGCGACTGGCGAGAATGTCCTCCTGACCGGCCGCGATCCGACCAGGATCGCCATGATCGCAGTCGACATGCCGGGTGACGTGAAGCCGGGACCGATTTCCCATGTCGTGCAATCGGATATGGTTATTCTGGCGGTCCCCTATTCCGCCGCGGCCGATGCCCTTGCCGAGGCCGGACCGCTGACCGGCAAGGTCCTTGTCGATATCAGCAACCCGGTCGGCCCGGAGCGGTCGCTTGCCATCGGCATGACGACATCGGCCGGTGAAGAGATCCAGAAGCTGGTGCCCCAGGCGCGGGTGGTGAAGGCGTTCAACACGATCTTCTCCGAATTGCTCGGGCTCAAGCTGAGCGAGCCGGACAAGCCACCTCAGGTGATGTTCGCGGGCGATCACGAATTCGCCAATCACAAGGTCGAGGAACTGATCCGCGCGATCGGCTTCGAGCCGCTCGACGTCGGGCCGCTGAAGAATGCCCGCTTCATGGAGCCGGTC
The DNA here is from genome assembly GCF_020442045.1 of Bauldia sp. GTDB lineage: Bacteria > Pseudomonadota > Alphaproteobacteria > Rhizobiales > Kaistiaceae > Bauldia. Next base: position 2,689 of record NZ_JAGRLA010000023.1, read on the forward strand.
GGCGTGATGATGATCGAGCTCGGCTACGGCCTCGGCCGTGGTACGCGGATCGCGCCGCGCTTCGTTGAATACTGAGCCGGTGGGACTGGACGCTACGATCCGGGAGGCGGGCATCGCCGACCGGGACACGGTGACCGACATCGAGCGTCGCGCATTCGGACGCAACGACGAAGCGGCGCTGACCAGCGACCTGCTCGTCGACCCGACGGCCGCGCCGTGTCTTTCATTGATCGCCGTCGAGGCGGACCGGCCCGTCGGCCACATCCTGTTCACCGCCGCCAGGATTGTGGCCGCGCCCCGCGCGGTTGTCGCATCCATCCTCGCACCGCTCGCCGTCGTCCCGCAGGCGCAGGGCCGGGGCATCGGCGGAAAGTTGATTGCCGAAGGGCTCAGGCGGCTCGAGGCGCGCGGCGGCGACCTCGTCTTTGTTCTCGGTCACCCCGGCTACTATCGGCGGTCCGGCTTCGCAACCGCGGGTCGGTCGGGTCTGGAAGCCCCCTATCCCATCCCGAAAAAGGACGCCGATGCCTGGATGGTCCGGCCGCTCCGCGACGGAATCATCGGCGCGGTCACCGGCCGGGTGGTGGCCGCGGACACGCTGATGCGGCCGGAATACTGGCGGGAGTAGGCCCTGAACTGGCTCCCCGCGACCTATTCCTCGACATGCCCCGAGGGGATGCCGTCGATCGACACCGAATTGTGCTTGCGCCGGTAGCCGGCGAGATCGGCCTGCCTTTCGGCCCAGTTGGCCAGCGACGGCCTTTCCCTTTGATAGTCGTAGACCGGCACTCCGTAGCCGCAGGAGGTCTGCGCCGATTCGACATCGAGGACGATGATCTGCCGTGCCGCCGCCGGCTCTTTCCCGTCGAAGGCTTCGGAGAGCATCTGGCGATAGGCATCGCTGCCGCGTGGCAGGACCCGCCCCCGCCCGTAGAGCCGCAGGACGTTGGGCGGCCCCTCGAAGGCGCAGAACATGATGGTCACCCGCCCGTCCGCCCGGATGTGGGCGGCGGTCTCGTTGCCGCTGCCCGTCCAGTCGAGATAGGCGATCAGGTTCGGCCCGAGAACCCGCATCGCCTCCAGTCCTTTCGGCGAAAGGTTGATCCGGGCGCCGTCGGCCGCGGTGGCAACGAAGAATACCCGCTGCCGCTCGATGAAGGCGCGCAGCTTCGGTTCGATGCTCGTATAGAAATCCGCCATTCCGCCTCCTATCGCAGCTTGGCGAGCAGCTCCTTGGTCGGATAGGAATCGGCCGGCATGCCAAGCTGTAACTGCACGTCCTTGACCGCTTCGCGGGTCATCTCGCCGATGATCCCGTCGATCTTGCCGACGTTGTAGCCCTTCTTGGCGAGGATGGTCTGGAGCTGGGCGACTTCCTTCGACGACAGGCTGTTGATCGCGCCGCTGCCGCGACTGACCTTGCCGGCGCCGGCCATGCGGGTCGCGAAATAGGCAGCCGTCGTGGTGTAGACGAGCGACGAGTTCCATTCGAGCAGCACGTTGAAATTCGGATAGGCCAGGAAGGCGGGACCATTCCGGCCCATCGGCAGCAACAGCGCCGCCACCATGCCGTCCGAGGGCAGGTTCTTGCCGACGCCTTTCACCCCGGCCGCCGCCCATTCCGAACGCGGCAGCTGGATCCTGAGGTCGGCCATCTCCCAGGGGAACTCCTTGGGCACCGTGACTTCCTGCAGCCATGGCTCGCCGCGCCGCCATCCGATATTGGCGAGGTAATTGCCGGCGGAGCCGAGTGCGTCCGGCGAGCTCTTGATCAGGTTGACATGGCCATCGCCGTCGAAGTCGACGCCATAGTCGTAGTAGTGCATGGGGAGAAACTGGAGCTGTCCCATCTCGCCTGCCCAGGGACCGCGCATCTGCGTCGGCGTCAGGTCGCCCCGGTCGATGATCTTCAGCGCCGCGATCAACTGCTGGCGGAAGAGATCGGGCCGGCGGCAGTCGTAGGCGAGCGTCGCCAGCGACACGAGCGTGTGACCATCACCGACATTC
>NZ_JAGRLA010000169.1 GCF_020442045.1 Bauldia sp.
CGCCCGCAATTTCGGCTCGCGCTACGTGATCTCGGAGACCGGCACCTACAACACCGAATCGGACTGGGTCGCCCACCCCAAGAACAAGACCGAGGAAGGGTTCGAAGAGTGCCGCAAGGTGATCGCCGACCTCGCCCAGACCGCCTATGACCACGGCGCGATGTTCCTGCTCGAGACCTACGTCAACAACGTCGTCGGCTCGGTCGAGGAAACGGTGAAGATGTTCGCCCAGGTCGACCATCCCGGCCTCGGCCTGCTGATGGACCCGACCAACTATTTCGAGACCCACAACATCGACGACATGGACAAGATCCTCAACCAGGTCTTCGACACGCTGAGCGACAAGATCAAGATCGCCCATGCCAAGGACGTGATGCGCTCGGGCGACGACAAGTCGGAGAAGCACGCGGACATCGGCGACGACGACGCGCTGGAGAGCCACACCTTCCGCGGCGTCGGCGAGATCGAGCTGCCGGCGCCGGGTCTCGGGGCGCTGAACTACGACCTCTACCTCAGGCGCCTCGCCGAGAAGCATCCCAACATCTCGATGATCATCGAGCATCTCGAGGAAAGCGACGTGCCGCGGGCCAAGAAATTCCTCGACGGCAAGCTCCGGGAACAGGGGCTCTAAGCTTCCGCTTTCCGGCCGGACGAAGGCCGCTCGCAGACGTCGGAACGGCGCGTCCCCTGGGCCGCGCCGTTCCATCTTCGGGCGGCTGCGACGCGCTTCGCCGCTTCCCGCGCCGCCGCAGCATTGTTCCGCCCCGTCCGCGTCGAGACTCCGGCCGGCGCGTTTCCGCGCGGCGGGCCGATGGCCAACGGCGCGATCGTTTGTCATAACTGGAGCGCGGAGTTGCAGGGTTCGGAGGCGGCTGGCGCGGGGCGATCGTCTCCGGGCCACCGGAAGGGCGGTGGTGCGGCAATGTTGAGTGCTTGTCCGTCATGCGGCAAGAGGAACCCGATCGGCGCCAAGTTCTGCTCGGAATGCGGCGCCGCCCTGACGGCCGGCAATGAATCGGCTCCGAAACGACCGACCGGTTCCGCGGCGTTGGAGGCGCGGGCCGCCCCCGCGCCCGGCGAGCGCCGCCAGCTGACGATCATGTTCTGCGACCTGGTCGGCTCGACGACGCTGGCCTCGCGGCTCGATCCGGAGGACATGCGCGAGGTGATCGGCGGATGCCTGCGGATGGTCACCGGCGTGGTCGAACGCTTCGGTGGCTATGTCGCCCGCTATGTCGGCGACGGCGCCTTGATCTATTTCGGCTATCCGCGGGCGCACGAGGACGATGTCGAGCGCGGCGTCGAGGCGGGCCTGCAGATCATCGAGGAGGCCGCGGCGCTGAAGCTGCTGGAGGGCTTCCGGCCGCAATTCCGGGTCGGCATCGCCACCGGCCTCGTGGTGGTCGGCGACATCGTCCGGACAGGCGGGCGCGGGGAGTCGGATGTCGCCGGGGAGACCCCTCATCTCGCCGCCCGCCTCCAGGCGCTCGCCGAGCCGGACACGGTCGTCATCGGACAGACGACGCGCCAGCTTGCCGGGCGGCTCTTCACCTACCGGGACCTCGGGCCGGTGGCGCTGAAGGGTTTCGCGGAGCCGGTCCAGGCCTACCGGGTGCTCGGCACCACCGGTGCCGAAAGCCGCTTCGAGGCGCTGCGCGAGACGCATCAAAGCCCGCTGGTCGGCCGCGCCGCGGAGCTGGAGACGCTTGAACGGCTGTGGGAGGACGCCCGCGGCGGCCGGGGACGCGTCGCACTGGTTTCCGGCGAGCCGGGCATCGGCAAGTCGCGGCTGACGGCGATGCTGTCCGAGCGCATCGTCGGCCAGCCGCATACCCGTATCCGCTACTATTGCTCCTGGCACCAGCAGGCGTCGCCGTTCCAGCCCTTCATCAACCAGCTCGAGCGGGCCGCGCGCATCGACCGCGGCGACAGCCCGGCAAAGAAGCTCGAGAAGCTGGCGCAGGTGCTGAGCCCGGGCGCCTTCCAGGAGGAGGACCTGCTGCTCCTCGGCGACCTCCTGTCGGTGCCGCTGGAAGAGCGCGGCTCCCGCATCGACGGCGCGCCCCGCAAGATCCGCGAGAAGACGATGGAAGCCCTGTTGCGCGAGGGCGAATTGCTGGCGGCGCAGCGCCCGCTGCTGATGGTCTTCGAGGATGTCCACTGGATCGACCCGAGCTCGCTCGATCTTCTCAACCTCGCCGTCCAGCGCGTTCCGGAATTGCCGATCCTGCTGATCATCACCTCCCGGCCCGAGTTCCACCCGCCATGGTCGGACGCGGACGCGGTCTCCCTGACGCTCGCACCGCTGACCTATGACGACAGCGCCGCGCTGGTCGAGGCGGGGGCCGGGGAGAGGACGCTGCCGCCCGGCGTCACGGAGGAGATCATCGCGCGGGCCGACGGTATCCCGCTCTTCGTCGAGGAACTGACGCGGAGCGTGGTGGAAGGGGGAGCGGGGACGCTGGCCGACCACGCCGGCAACGGGGCGGCGCCGGACCTTGCGGCGGTCCCGCCGACGTTGAGCGCGTCGCTGACGGCACGTCTCGACCGCCTCGGCGACGCCAGGGCGATCGCGCTGATCGGGGCCACCATCGGCCGGGAATTCACCTATGAGCTGGTCGCGGGTCTCGCCGGCAAGCCGGAAGCGGAGCTGCGGCGCGCCTTCGATCAGCTCACCGAATCCGGGCTTGTCCGGCGACGCGGCGTGCCGCCCGCGGCGAGCTACCAGTTCACCCATGCGCTGATCCACGAGGCCGCCTACCGGTCGATGCTGCGCGACACGCGCCGGGGCCTGCATGCCGACCTGGTGCGTCTCTTCGAGGCGGACTTCCCGGAGACGGCCGTGTTGCGCCCGGACCTGCTGGCGCATCACTGCGCCGAAGCCGGGATGCTGGACAAGTCGGTCGAATACTGGCTGAGGGCGGGGCGAAGCGCCTTCGCGCGCTCGGCCATCGTCGAGGCGATCGACCGGCTGAGAAAAGGCCTCGCGATCGTCGACAGGCTTCCCGAAGGCGAGCAGCGCTTTCGGCTGGAGCTCGACTTCCAACTCTATCTCACCCAGGCCCTGATCGCGCATACCGGCTACACGTCGAAGGATACCTCCGATGCGATGGAGGCGGCGAGGCGGACCTGCGACAAGCTCGGCGAGCCGCCGCAACTGCCGGCGGTACTGAGCGGGCAGTGGGCCTTTTCGCTGATCAGCAACGCGCTGCCGACCGCCGCCCGGCGCTCGGCCGAACTGCTCCGCCTCGGCCTTGCCCGCGACGACCGGATCTGGACGCTGCTCGGCCGGCGGTCGAGCGGGGTCACCGATTTCGCCCGCGGCAACTTCGTCGCGGCGCGGGCGAGCCTCGAGGAGGCGCAGCGGCTCTACAAGCCGGAGGACCAGCCGGCCTATGCCGCGCTCGGGGTCCAGGACGCGCAGGTGGTGGTGACCGCCTATCTGTCCTGGATCCTGATCTATCTCGGCTATTTCGAGCAGGGGCGGGCGATGCGCGACCGTGCGGTTGCCGAGGCAAATGCGCTGAACCAGGCCTATAGCATCGCCCATGCCCTCAACGGCCTCGCCTTCACCCAACTGCTGCTCGGCGATCCGCAGGGCGCGCTCGGCACGCTGGACGAACTGGAACGGGTCAACGAGGAACACGGCCTCGCCTATTACCGGGCCTTCGTCTTCATCTTTCGCGGCTGGGCGCTGGCCGACCTCGGCGAGGTCGCCGACGGGATCAAGCTGATCGAGTTCGGGATATCGGCCTATCGCGCCGGCGGGGCGCATCTCTACACCACGACCTTCTATCGCTGGCTCGCCTCGGCCTATCGGCGCGCGGGCGACTTTCGCCAGGGGCTGGCGCGGCTCGACGAGGCGACGCGGATCGCCGACGCTTCGGAAGCCTATGGCGACGAAGGCGAGATCCATCGCGTCCGGGCCGAGCTCCTGCTCGATCTGAAAGACACCGACGGCGCGATCCGCAGCTACCAAGCGGCGCTCGACGCTTCGCGCCGCCGGCAGGCCAGGCACTGGGAATTGCATGCGGCGACCGGACTTGCCAGCCTGCATGCGGAGCATGGCCGCAGAACCGAAGCGGCGGCGCTGCTCGGCGGCGTGTACGGTTGGTTTACCGAAGGCTTCGATACGCCGGACCTGAAGGCGGCGAAACTGCTACTCGATTCGCTGGAGTGACCGGCAGGCGGCGGATAGTCGGTCAACGGGCCGGGTGACGTCCAGGAGGAGGCGCGTCAATGACGATCAGCGAGACGAGGGTGACCGGCATGGCGGCGTCCGGCGGCGCGATCGGCGCACCGGGCAGCGGCTTCGATCCCGAAGCGCTTCAGCCGGTGCCGGGATTCAAGGCGAAGCTGACGCACTGGTTCCTTTCGAATCTGCCGATCTTCCTGCGCCTCATGCGCCGGTTCTGGCCGATCGCCCGGTTGCCCTTCATCGGACTGACCTTCGTCACCCGCTATGACGACGTCCAGGAAGTGCTCGGCGCCGACAAGGCCTTCCCGGTGCCCTTCGGCGACAAGGTCAAGGAACTGAACGGCGGGCCGAACTTCGTGCTCGGCATGGAGGAGAGCCCCGAATATCGGGCGATCCAGAAACAGGTGATGCGGGCCTTCCGCCGCGAGGATATCGCGGAGATCGTCGCGCCGATGGCGGCGGCGCTGGCGTCCGAGATCGTCACCAGGGCCGAAGGGCGGCTCGATGCCATCGAGGGGCTGATCACGCTGGTGGCGACCCGCATCTGCGAGGACTATTACGGCATCGTGCTTCAGCCCGAGCAGCGGGTGTCGTTCTCGCAATGGACCTTCGCGATGAGCATGTACATGTTCGCCGACCCCTTCGACGACCCACGGGCGCGGCCGCCGGCGGTCGCCGGGGCGGAAGGGCTGCGGGCGATCGTCGACGCCTCGATCGCCAAGGCCCGGACATCTCCGTCCGGCGACACGATCATCGGCCGGCTGCTGGCGATGCCCGACGGACCCGACGACGAGACGATCCGGACCTATCTCGTCGGGATGATCGCCGGATTCGTGCCGACCAACACGATGGCGGCCGGCAACATGCTGGAGATCATGCTCCAGCGCCCGGCATTCCTGGAAAAGGCACAGGCCGCGGTGCGGTCCGGCGACGATGATCGCCTGTGGCGGTGCCTGGTCGAGGCGTCGCGCTTCAAGCCGATTAATCCCGGTCCGTTCCGGCTTTGCGGCGAGGACTATGTCGTCGCCAAAGGGACGGCGCGGGCGAAGACGATCCGCAAGGGCGAGATCCTGCTGGTCAGTACCTGGTCGGCGATGTTCGACGACCGCCGCGTCGCCGATCCCCGGACCTTCAATCCCGACCGGCCGCGGACCGACTACATGATCTTCGGCCACGGATTGCACTGGTGCCTCGGCGCGCTGATCGCCGAGGCGCAGATCACCCAGACCATGAAGGCGCTGCTGCGCCGGGACGATCTCGGGCGCGCCGATGGCGAGGACGGCACGCTCCGCCATCTCGGTTCCTTCCCCCAGCATCTCGTGGTGACGTTCGATCGACAGAAGCCGGCCATCTAGCCGAACAACCCCGGAGGCCCCGCCATGTCGCACGCCTTTCTCTCCGTCGTGATCCCCTTCGACGCCACCCGCACCGAGGCCGTGGAAGCCCGCCTCGACGCGATGGGCAATCCCCCGACCGGGGCGATACGGGATCGCCTCGACGAGGCGGCCTTCGTGCATTTCATCAGCATGTGGGTGGTCCGCGACGATGCGGCGAAGCCGAGCCACCTGATCATCGAGGTCAACGCGGACGGATCGGTCCCCGAGGTGACGGCGAAGCTTGCGGGGACGATGGAGGCGGAGCTCACCGGCATCCTCGGCGAGGCCGGCGTGGCGACCGGCGGCACGGACCTCGCGACGTTTCTCGAGAACCATCATCGGCCGGTCGGGCAGGGGTGGTTCTCGAATCCCGGCGTCAATTTCGACGGGACGCCCGGGCTGACCGTCACGCAGATTCGCCAGGAAGCGGAGCTCGCGCACCGGATCGCCGGGATGCTCGACGAGATCGAGCCGACCTCTCCGCTTGCGAGGCTGACCGAAGTCCGGAACCGGTTGTGGGACGACGAGAGCGCCAAATGGGCCTTCACCGCCGCGCCGGCCCCCTCGCTCGATCCGATGCCGTCGGCGTCGTGGGGGGCGATCCTCGCCTCGGCGATCGCCACCTTCCTGTGGCCGCTCTTCGCCATCGCCGGAATCGTCTTCCTGGTCGCCTGGTCGCTCGGCGGATTCGCGCTCGCCGCCTGGATCGGGCTCCTGGTGCTGATCGCCGGATTCCTGCTTCTCATCCCGGTCCATGCCGCGCTCAGGCGCGCGGAGGAGACGGACGTGCCCGAAGACACTCCGCCCGACCCGGACAAGGTGGCGGAATACATGAAGCGCGAGGGGCATGCCCGCCAGAGCCACCTCGCCGCGGTCTCGACGGTCAAGCCCGGCGCCCTCCGCTGGCTGACGCTCCGCGCCGGGCTGTGGTTCGCCGGAATCCTTGCCGCCCACTATTCGCGGCCGGGATTCCTCGGTACCACCGGCGTCATCCACTTTGCCCGCTGGCTGGTGCTTCCCGGCACCGGCAAGCTGCTCTTCACCTCCAACTATGACGGTGTCTGGGAAAGCTATCTCGAGGATTTCATCGAGAAGGCGAAGGAAGGCGTGACCGGCATCTGGAGCAACACCATCGGCTTTCCAAGATCCGAAAACCTGATCTTCAAGGGCTGCGCCGACGGCGACCGGCTGAGGCTGTGGACGCGGCGCCAGCAGCGGACGACCTGGTTCTGGTACACCGCCTATCCCGACCTGACACTCAACCGCATCCGCATCAACGCGGCGATCCGCCAGGGGATCGCCCAGGCGGTGACCGAGGGGGACGCGGCCGACTGGCTCTCCTGCTTCGGCTCCGAGATCAGGCTTCCCGATGCGCTGGAACTCAAGGAGATCCCGACGCTGGTCTTCGGCGGGCTCGGCCGGTTGCGGTTCTCGACCAGCCTGTTCCTCCGCTTCACCGGCGACAGGGCCGAGACCAAGGCGTGGCTCGAGGAGCTCGCGCCGGACATTGCCTATGGCGACACGCGCGGCGACGCCCAGGCGACCGTGCTCGGGCTGTCGAAGGATGGCCTCGTCAAGCTCGGCCTGACCGAGGACGCCATGGTGACCTTCCCGCTCGCCTTCCAGCACGGCAGCAACGTGCCATGGCGGGCAAGCGCCCTCGGCGATACCGGCCGGAACGATCCCAAGGACTGGCTGTGGGGGAAGCCCGGCGAGGAGGTGGACGCCGTCATCGTCCTCTACGGCAAGGACAAGACGACTCTGGCGGCGCTTGTCAGGGAGCGCCGCCAGCAGCTCAAGGCGCGCAAGATCGAGATCGTGCACGAGCTGCCGCTGACCGAGATCCCGAAGGAAGCGGAGGCGGCGACCGGTGTCCGCGTGCGCGAGCCCTTCGGATTCGCCGACGGCATCTCGCAGCCGCGAATCCGCGGCATCTCGCGCGGCCGCGACGAGGCGCAGTCGGTGCATCTCGTCGAGCCGGGCGAGTTCGTGATCGGCTATCCCGACAATCTCGGATACCTGCCGCCGTCGCCGTCGGTTTCGGCGGCCGCCGACCCCGGCAACCTGCTGCCGGCGCTGGGGGGCGATCCCTTCGCCCAGCGGCCGCGCTTCACACCGGCCTCGCCCAACGAACGCCGCGACCTCGGACGCAACGGGTCGTTCCTGGTCGTTCGCCAGCTCGAGCAGGATCGCGGCGAATTCGACCTGTTCCTGTCGGAGGCGGCGGCGGCGCTCAAGGCGTCGGGCCGGGCTCCGGATACGGGCCATCTCGCGCTGGAGGACTGGGTCGCGGCAAAGCTGGTCGGTCGCTGGAAGGACGGGTCGTCGCTCGTCCGCAACCCGACCGGGCCGGCGAGCGATCTCGCCAGGGCGCCGGCGCGGGGCGCTCCGCAGCGGACGGCACGGCCGGATAATGACTTCCTCTACGGGGCGGAGGATTCGACCGGGGCGAAATGCCCGCTCGGCGCCCATATCCGCCGCAGCAATCCCCGCGAGACCTTCGAGCCGGGCTCGATGGCGCAACTGGCGATCAGCAATCGCCACCGCATCCTGCGGGTCGGGCGGACCTATGGCCCGGACGAGGCCGGGACGGCGGGCCTGCTCTTCATGTGCCTCAACACCGACATCGACCGCCAGTTCGGCTTCATCCAGCAGACATGGGCGCTGGCGCCGAGCTTCCACGGGCTGGAATCGGAGGTCGACGCCTTTGTCGGGGTCAGCGACAAGCGCGGGACATTCACCGTCCCGACGGCGGACGGACCGATCCGGCTGAAGGGGCTCCGCGATTTCGTGACCGTGAAAGGCGGGGCCTATTTCTTCCTGCCCGGACGCCAGGCGGTGCGCTACCTCGGCTCACGCTAGACGGGCCGGCGGACCGACCTGGAATGCGGGTCCGATCCGCGATGGACCCGGCGGCGGGTATTTGGCACTGTCGTGGCCATCGAAGGGAGGGGCCGCGATGTCCAATGCCGACCACGAGCCGAGGGAAGACGACCCGCGGCTGCTTCTCCTCGATTCCCGCGACAACGTGCTCGTCACACGGGCGCGGATCCGGGGTGGCGAGACGATTGCCGTCTCGGGGCAAGCCATCACGGTGCCGGACGACCTGCCATTGGGCCACAAGCTGGCCCGGACCGATATCGCCGGCGGCGCGAAGGTGATCAAATACGGGGCGCCGATCGGCTTGGCGACGACGCAGATCCGGACTGGCGAGCACGCCCATGTCCACAACGTCAAGAGCGACTACACGCCGACCCACCACCTTGCCGACGAACGGACGCGCTACGGGAGTGAACCATGACCATGCTCGGCTTTCCCCGCTCGGACGGGCGCAAGGGCATCCGCAACACGGTGGTCGTCGGCTACCTGGTGGAATGCGCCCATCATGTCGCGCGCGAGATCGCGATCCCGCTCCGCGACCGCGACGTCCACGTCATCGGCTTCCCGGGCTGCTATCCGAATTCCTATGCCGAGACGATGATGGAGCGGCTCTGCACCCACCCGAATGTCGGGGCGGTGCTGCTGGTCTCGCTCGGCTGCGAGAGCTTCAACAAATACCGGCTGGAGTATGCGATCCGCGAAAGCGGCCGGGCGGTGATGACCATCGTCATCCAGGCGGCCGGCGGGACGCGGAAATCGATCGACGAGGGACGCGCCTTCGTCGCCGAACAGCGCGCGCTGCTCGACGAGATGACGCCGGTGCCGATGGCGGCGGAGGAACTGGTGGTCGGCACGATCTGCGGCGGCTCGGACGGTACGTCGGGGATCACCGGCAATCCGGCCGCCGGGCGGGCCTTCGACATGCTGATCGCCGATGGCGCCGCCTGCATCTTCGAGGAGACCGGCGAGCTGATCGGCTGCGAGCACATCATGGCCGACCGGGCGGTCACGCCGGACCTCGGCCGCGAGCTCGAGGCGAGCGTCGCCAAGGCCGCCCGCTATTACGCGACCCTCGGCTACGGCTCCTTCGCCGCCGGCAATGCCGATGGCGGGCTCACCACCATCGAGGAGAAGTCGATGGGCGCCTATGCCAAGTCCGGCGCCTCGCCGATCGCCGGGCTGATCAAGCCGGGCGACATCCCGCCGCGCGGCGGGCTCTACCTGCTCGACGTGGTGCCGGACGGCGAGGTGCGCTTCGGCTTCCCCAATATCAGCGACAATGCCGAGATCGCCGAGCTGATCGCCTGCGGTAGCCACGCAATCCTCTTCGTCACAGGCCGCGGCTCGGTCGTCGGGTCCGCGATCTCGCCGGTCATCAAGATCTGCGCCAATCCGGAGACCTATCGGCGGATGGCCGACGACATGGATGTCGATGCCGGCCGCATCCTCGAAGGCAAGGCGACCCTCGACGCGGTCGGTGCCGAGATCCACGATCTGGTGCTCGGCCTCGGGTCCGGCATGCGGACGAAATCCGAAGAGCTCGGCCACCAGGAATTCATCCTGACCTACAAGACCTTCGAGCCGATCGGCCCGGCCTGTCTTCCCGCCGCCTGAGGAAGCGATGGGCGACGGAAACTTGCGAAATCACTGAGGGGGAAGACAGGAATGAGCGAAGACAAGCCGCGGGTCGGTTATGCCGGCGTCGGCCTGATGGGCCACGGCGCCGCCAAGAATATCCTCGAGGCGGGCTATCCGCTGACCGTCCTCGGCCATCGCAACCGCGAGCCGGTCGACGATCTCGTCGGCCGCGGCGCGCGTGAGGCGAAGACCGGCGCCG
>NZ_JAGRLA010000170.1 GCF_020442045.1 Bauldia sp.
GCGATCTGGCCATCCTGGTTCTTGTAGCCGTACCAGGACGCGAACTTCTTGACGTCGTCGGTCACCGCGTCGGGACGATCGCGGCTGGTCATCAGGTACATGGCGCTGTCGATCAGACCCCACGGCTGGCCCTGATAGGGGAAGAATCCGATCTTGCCGGCCACGGCAGCGGATTGTGCCGGATCGTTGAAGGTCTTGAGGTCGTAGATCTGCTGCGGGCTGATGATGTAGCGGCCGGACCGGTAGGCGTCGATATAGGCCGCCTCGTTGTAGGACAGCACTTCCTCGGGAATGAAGCCGTCCTTCCAGATCTTCTTCCAGTCCTCGAGCGTCTGGCCGGCGGGGCCGTCCACCGTCATCATCGGCGCATGGGTTTCCGGGTCGGCCATGACGCCGCCGCGGTTCATCATCTCCAGGACATAGCCCCAGCTGATGCCGAACCATTCAGCGAACCAGTGGGCCAGGTACGGCTGCTTCTCGCCCTTGTCGCGCAGCTTGTAGAGCAGGTCGTAAACACCGGGCCAGTCCTTCGGATAGTCTTCCTCGCTGAACCCGGCTGCCTTGAATTTCTCGGTATTGACGCACATCACGCCGCGGGTCGAGACGAAGTAGCTGAGCCCGAGCAGTTTGCCCTTGTAGGTCCAGGCCTCGCGGATGTTGTCGTACATCGCCGCCTTGATCTCGTCGGCGTCGGGCATCTCGTCGACTGGCATGATCCAGCCGCCGCCGAGATAGCGGACCGCGCTCGACGGATTGGCGTAGAGCACGTCGAGATCGGCCTTCGAGATCAGGCTCTTCTCCATGATCGACGGATAGTCGCCGGTGACGGTGGCATAGTCGACATGCCCGTCCATGGCCTGATTGTAGCTGTCGACGTTGCCCTGGACGACGTCGGTGCGGAAATTCCAGCCGCGGAAGTAGATTGGCTCGCCGCTGGTCGCCTTGAGGTCCATGCCCTGGGCATGGGCCAGATCCCTCGGCAGCAGCATCCCCGCCGCGGCGGCGGCACCGACTCCGGCGGTCGTCTGCAGCAGCCTGCGACGAGTGATGCCAGTTTCACGTTTCTTCATCGCTCATTCCCCTCTTTTATCGCGGCGCCCCGTTGTGCGCGAACGCTCCATCCGATCATTTGTGTTCGTTCGCTATTGTATATGTTCGATTAAATCGGTGACCCGTCAGCGGGTCAACAGAAAAGGAGAATGTCGGTAACAAAGGACCAGTCCTCGGCGCTTTCGTCACTCGCGCGCTCGCGCCCAGCCAGGTTTTTCGGCAACCCGCTGTCCATCTGGTGAACAATAGGTTTGATTTTGTGCAGATAGGATCGCCGCGCAAACAGGCGGGATCAGTCCAGCCAAATGCCGGTCCGGTCGTGCCAGCGGCGGCGGAACAATTCCCACTCCGCGGCGCCGGGGTCGGTGAATATCCGATCCCGCTCGATCTCGATCCGTCCCTGGCGATCTTCGGGGATGCGTGCGATCGCCCAGCGACGAAACGGCTCCAGGGTGACAAGCACCAGACGACCCGAGCCGGGATCGGCGCGCAGCCTGTTGAGAAGGCGCTGCAGCGCGGGCCCGTGCGGGCCCGTCGGGTTCCGGCGGAATTCGGCGATCAGGTCGGCCTCGGTTTCTTCCGGATAGAGGTCGGACAAGGTTGGTTCCTCATTGCCTAGAAGCGTGCGGCGCGTCTCGCCGCGTCGGCCAGCATGCGAGCCGCCTCCGCCACTTCGGCAAGGTCCACGAATTCGTCGCGGGCGTGCGCCTGCTCGATGCTGCCCGGCCCGAAGATGATGGTCGGGACGCCACCGACATTGACCATCTTGGTCGCGTCCGAACCGTAGGGGACGCCGGTCGGCGTCGGGTCGATGCCGCGGTCGCGGCATATCTCGCCGAACAACCTCACGATCGACGTGTCCTCGGCGACGTCCATGGCGGATGAATCGATGAACGGCTCGTGGACGGTGAAGCGCGCGCCGCCTTGCTGCTGGCCGGCGACCTTGGCCGTCAGGTCCTTGAAGGACCGCCATACCGTCTCGCCCGTCTCGCTCGGCAGGTACCTGTAGTCGAAGCGCAGCATCGCCCGCGACGGCACCGTGTTCGGACCCTCGCCGGCCTCGAAGCCGGTACAGACGAGGGTTGCGGGCCCCAGCAGCGGATGGGATTCGGTGCGTCCCGCCATCTCCGCCTCGAAGGCCGAAAGGAGCCGCCGTGCCGCCGCGATGGCGTCGGTTCCTTCGTGCGGCTTGGCGGTATGCGCAGGCCGCCCATGGATCTCGACATACCATCGGACGCAGCCCTTGCAGGCGCGTACGATGCTGAGATTCGTCGGCTCGCCGGCGACGCCGAGGTCGTAGGATTCGCCGCGCTTCAGATGGTGGCTGATTCCGGCGAAGCGGTACTCCTCGTCGGCCGCGGCGACGAAGGTCACGTCACCGGCGGGCGGATCGTCAGCGAGCGAGGCGAGGGCAAGCATGAACGCCGTCAGGCAGCCCTTGTCGTCGACCGCGCCGCGGCCGTAGAGGCGGCGACCTTCGACGCGCGGCGAGAACGGCGCGTCCATTCCGGTGACCTGAACGGTGTCGAGATGGCCCTCCCAGATCATCCGCGGCCCGCCTCCCGTACCGCGCAGTCGTGCGATGACATTGGGGCGGCCAGGCATCACCTCGTCGACCTCGACCTCGATGCCGCGCTGGCTGAGCCAGTCGGCGACGAACGCTCCGGCGCGGGCCTCGTCGAACCAGTCATCCGGGTCGCCGGGCAGGCGGAAATGCGGGTTGACGCTGGGGATCGCCACCAGCGCCGCCAGCAGCTTCGCGGCTTCGTCTTCGGAAATGCTGTCCTGCTTCGTGCCCATCGAGTCCGCGACCTCAGGTCGAGTGAACGGCGCCGGCAGTGTCGGCGGCATCGCGCTTGATCACCAGCAGGTATAGCCGCCGTCGACGAGGACGATGCTGCCGGTCATGTAGCTCGCCGCGTCGCTGGCCAGGAAAAGCATGACATTGGCGATCTCCGACGGTTCGGCGAAGCGCTTCATCGGAGTCATCTCCTCCCACAGCTTCACCCATTCGGTGTTGCTCAGGCCGCGCCTGGTCATCTCGGTGAGGACGTAGCCGGGGGCGACGGCGTTGACGCGAATCTTGTGGGGCGCGAGCTCGACCGCCATCGACTTGACCATCTGGTGGACGGCCGCCTTGGAGGTGTTGTAATGCGCTTGGGGCTGCGGCTTGTCGACGATGAAGCCGGAATCGGAGCCGATCGAGACGATGCTGCCGCCGCCGTTCCGCGCCATCTGACGGGCAAAGGCCTGGGCAATGAAGAACTGGGCGTTGACGTTGACGTTGATGACGTCCCGCCACTCCTCGGCCGGGATCTCGAGGACATCGGTATTGGGGTTGATGCCGATGCAGTTGAACAGCACCCCGACGCGGCCGAAATCACGTTCGACATCCTCGGCGACGGCCCGGGCTGCCACCGGGTCGCGGAGGTCGGCGCGATAGGCCCTCACGGTGCGTCCCGACGCTGCTTCGAGTCGCGCGGCCGAATCCGAGCCTTCTTCCAGTATGTCGATGATGGCGATGTCGGCGCCGGCGGTCGCCGCAAGCTCGGCGATCGCAAAGCCGATCCCCCTGGCGCCGCCGGTCACGGCGGCGATCCTGCCGTCGAGGCGAAACTGATCGAGTGACATCGGCACTGTCCTTCGTCTTGAAACCGGTCCTTCAGGTCTCGCCGCCGGCGAAGGGCTCCGCGTCGAGGAAGCGCCTCAGGACGTTCGCGGTGATCTTCGAGACGTTGTTGTCATAGTGGTTGTGAGAGAGCGAACCGCACCAGGCGATCGAGGCGGTGGCGAAGATCGCGCCGCCCGCCGGCGTTTCGCCGAAGGCGAGATCGGCGCGCACCCTGGTGTTCTGGTCGCCGCCGAGGTTCGGCGGCACCGGGCCGAATTCCTCGTTGACGAGGAGCATCATCGCCGAATGCCCCTCCGAGCTCGCCAGCCGCAACATGTTGGGCGGCGAGCCGAGCTCGCGGGTGATGCAGTCGAGCTCGATCCCGGCCGCGCCGCCACCGACGAGGCCGAAATCGCCGATGATCTCGTCAGGCACGCCTTCGAAGATGAAGGCGGCGCGCGGATTGTCGGCGTCCGGAGCGCGGCGATAATAGGAAGAGATGTCAAAGCCCTGGGCGATGAAGCCGACGCCGGCCATGACGTTTGGTGCCCGGCCGATACGCCGCCACAATCCGCCATATTCGCCGTTGAAGGAATGGAAATACTCGCCCGGCTCGGCAATCCATGGCCGGATGCCGTCCTCCGCCCGGCGGAGCTCGATGGCGCCCGGCAGTTCGTCGTGGAAGGCGACGCGCCAGTACCAGCCATTGCCGCCCATATACATGAGGCGCCCGCCGCGATCGATCCACGCCTTCATCGCGTCCCACATGCGGGTCGAGTGATATTCGGGATGAGTGCCGGTCATCACGACCTGGTAGCCGTTGAGAAGCTCCAGTCCCTCCTCGTGGAGGTCCTCGTCGGTAATGACGTCGTAGTCGATGCCCTGATGTTCCAGCCAGTCGAAGAAGTGCGTGTCGGCGTTGTACTGGTAGACGGCGGAGCCATGCCCGCCGAGCCATGAATGGTATTGGGCGGTGAAGTTCAGGATCGGCCGCAGCCGGCTCGAATAGGCGACGCCCGAGCCGTCGGCGTGGGTGTCGTAGAGCGAGCCGCCGAGTTCCGGGTGCTCGTACATGTAGAGATCCGAATGGCCGAAATTGACCATGCGGTTCATCAGGACCTCCACGCCCCGCGCGGTGATGTGCTCGGCATGGTTGGCGTAGGCGATATAGGAGCAGGTCGGGGCCAGGAAGACCACCTTGGGGCGATTCACCCGAGCCTTCCGGTCA
Source organism: Bauldia sp. (assembly GCF_020442045.1). Taxonomy (GTDB): domain Bacteria; phylum Pseudomonadota; class Alphaproteobacteria; order Rhizobiales; family Kaistiaceae; genus Bauldia. The sequence goes on from NZ_JAGRLA010000170.1 coordinate 4,890, forward strand.
CGGGGCGGGCGAACGAAGAACGCCAGGTAATCCTCCCGCGTCGCCTCGCCGTCGCTCTCGCCGCAGCTGACATGCAGGGCGTAGGGACCGCTGCGCAGGTCGGCGGGGATCTCAACCGATACCGAGGTCTCCCAACCTGCGTCATAGACGTCGTCGCTGTGAAAATGGACGGCTCCGTAATGCTCCGGCTTCTTCGACCAGGAATGCTCCTCGCCGGTCCAGTTCCAGCCCTTCATGCCGCGTGTCGGCAGGTTGACGAGCACGCCGTCCCGGCCGGAGGCGCCGATGTCGACGCAGCGCAGCGAGCGGATGTCACGTGAGAAATCCCACCGCGCGATGACATGAGTCGCGAGCGTCGGGTCGAGCGGCCGGCGCAGCAGCGCGTCGTGAACCGCCGGGGCGTGAAGGCCTGAGAGCAGGGCAGGTCCGTCGATCTTGCCGTCGAAATGGCGCCCGACGGTGCCGTCGGCCATCGGACAGCCGGCAAGGAAGAGCGGCGCTTCGATCGCCGGCGGCGCGACGTCGAGAGTGAAAGTACCGGAGAAGCTGTCCCCGGTCTGGGCATAGGGCACGAGAGGGCGTTGATCGATCGTGACCTGCCGGTTCGCGGGGTCGACGCCGACGACCAGCGAGTACCATTCCCGCTCCAGCATGGCGCGATCGGTCACCACGGTGGACAGCGCGCCGTTATCGGCGAAGGTGACCTCTACCCGCCCGCCGGCGGCCACGCCGATCCGGATGCCGCTTCCGCTGGCGGCATCCCACTGACAGAGCAGGGTCTGGTCGTCGCGCTTGAGCAGCGTCGGCCAGAGCATGGTCACGAAGGTGAAAGGCGCAGCGGCGAGGGCGGGAAAGCCATCCACCCGCATGAAGGAGCCCGCATCGATCCGCTGGACCTTGCCGGGATGACGGCCGTCGGCGTTGGTCGGTACGTGGACGAACTTCAGCCCGGGGCCCTCGGGGTTGCAGTCGCCGTGGACGACCCGGACCATCCGGGCGTCGAAGCCGTCGCCCTCCTCGACCGAAATCTTGAAATTGATCGTCTCGCCTGGTGCGACGCTGAAACGATCCGGATAGCCGACAATCTTCAGCATGGTTCAGCCTCCCGCAGCGGTCATTCGTCTTTGAAGGGTCGGTTGATGCTCTCGCCGGTATGCTCTCGCCAGCGGCGGCAGAACATCTCCCACTCCGCTTCCTCGCGGGTGGCGAAAACCTTGTCGTCCTCGATCTCGATCGGGTCGGATCGATCGGGCGGCATCCGGCCGATCACGTATTCCTCGAAGCGCTTGCGGCAGACCAGGATGTACTGGATGCCGCCGCGGTCCAGCCGCATGATGTTGAGGACCCGCTGGAGGCCGGGGCTGTGCTCGCCGATCGGCAACCTGCGGAATTCCTCGACGTATTTGCGATCCTCGTCGGCGTCGATCTTGTAGACCATCTGATCAGCCTCCCATCGGTCCAGCCATCTTGTTGTCGGTGGGGATGGCCTTCGTCCTGCCTTGTCGGTCGAGCAGCGGCAGGATGTCGGCCAGCGCCTTCACCGTCGTGTCCGCGCCGGGCAACATGCCGCCGGTCGGATCGAAGCCGATCACGAAGAGGCCGGCGGCTTTCGCCGAAGCGGCGCCGGTCGCACTGTCCTCGACCGCCGCGACACGCCAGGGATCGAGGCCGAGCCGCTCGCATGCGATGCGGTAGGGCTCCGGGTCCGGCTTACCGCGCGCGACATCGTCAAAGCTGATCGAAAACTCGATGGTCTCGCCGATGCCGAGGCTGTCGACGTTGGCATCGACGATGGCCCGCCCCGAATTCGAGACGCAAACCTGCCGGAGACCCTGCGTCGCCAGCTCGCCGATCACCATGGTCGCGTCCCGCTGCTGAACGAGCTCGGTTCTGCGGTCGACATAGACCCGGGTGATTTCCTCGATCCAGGCATCGCGCTCGATCGCGGTGCCCAGATGCGGGTGCAGAGCATCCCAGACATCATGGAGATGGACGCCGAGAAACGTATCGGCGGGCATCGTCTCGACGTCGAAGCCGTGCCGGCGGCACACTGTTACCAGGGTCTCCTGGTGCAGTGGCTCGCTGTCGACCAGGGTGCCGTCGATATCCCAGGCCATGGCCGCGATGGCGTTCATCAGGCAGCCTCCCCGGCAAACAGGCGCGGATAGAGATCGCGGTAGCGCCGGTAGCCTTCGGCATAGACGGCCGCATTGTCCGGGTTCGGCTCGACCAGCGGCCCGTTGGCGACAAACCGTGAGATGCCGCTCCAGTCATCGGTCAGGCCGGTGCCGACCGCCGCGGTCCAGGCGGCGCCGAGGCAGGACCCGGGATGGCCTTCCAGGAGCTGGATCGGGCGCTGCAGGATGTCGGCGACGATCTGCATCCATATCCGGCTCTTCGAGCCGCCGTCGCAGGCCATGTAGCGGTCGGTCGCGTGGCCGATGTCGTTCAGCACCTCGACATGATGGGCGATCGCGTAGCCGTAGGCTTCGAGCAAGGCCCGCCACATATGGCCGAGACCGTGCGAGAAGCTGATGCCGTGGAAGACAGCCCGCGCGGCCGGGTCGTGGATCGGTGTCTTCTCGCCGAGGAAATAGGGCAGGATCGTCACCCCGTCGGCGCCGGCGGGGACTTCGGCGGCGCGGGCGTCGAGCCGGGCGTGAATGCTGATGCCCGCTTTCTCCGCGGCGGCCGCCTCGCCCTGCCCGAAGGTATCGACGAACCAGTTGAGCCCCGAGCCGCCCGTCGCCATGCATCCGTTGGGGACGAAGAGACCGGGCACCAGATGATAGTCGAGGTAGAGGCGCGGATCGGGCTCCGCCTTTTCCGCCGCAACGAGGATATCGGCCGATCCGCCGAACTTGAGAAGTGTGTCGCCGGGGCGCGTCAGGCCGGCGGCGAGCGCCGACGCGATCAGGTCCGCAGCGCCGCCTACCACCGGCGTTCCGGTTTTCAGGCCGGTTTCGGCGGCAGCTTCCGGGGTCACGCCGCCAAGCAAGGCATGCGACACAGTCTTGGCCGGCATGGCGGATCGGGGGATATGGGCAAGCGCGACCAGATCGTCGGCGACCGCGTTGTCGTTGAGATCGATGAAGCCGCCTTCGAGGGCCCAGTTCTGCTCCACCGCGCGCTCGCCCGTCAGGCGCCAGTTGATATAGTCGTAGGAGCCGAACACCGTCGCAATGCGCGAGAAGGCCTCCGGCTCGTGCTTTTCCAGCCAGCGCAGCTTGCAGGTGACGAGTTGCTGGTTGATCCCGTTGCCGGCCCGGCGAAGAAAGGCGTCGCCGTCGACCTCGGCGGCCAGCTCGCGCACTTCGGCGCCGCAACGCCCGTCGCTCTGCTGGATGCTGGGGCGGATCAGGTCACCGGCGTCGTCGAGGAGGATGACAGCCGGCAGCATCCCCGTCACGCCGACCGCGGCGATCGCCTCGATATCAGTTCCGTTGTCGCGGAATTCCCGCAGGATCGCGCAGACATTTGCCCACCATTGGCGAGGGTCTTCCTCGGTCCATCCGGGTTGCGGGGCCGACAGGGTCACCGGCCTCGAGACAATCGCCATCACCTCGTCGGGCAACCGGATCAGAATACCGATGGTGGAGGTCGTGCCGATGTCGAGACCGAGGAGACAGGCCATTCAGTTGTCACGCATCTGGTGTTCCTTGTGGGCTGTTTAACACGGGACTCGGGCCAAACAATCTTTTTCAAACAAGATTGAACGTTTCCGGCGACACGGGCCCGAGAGACAGCCTGAGCCGGCACGCGGCCAGCGGTTGGAACACCGTCTCCCAGCCTTCCGTCACGAGTGTCCCGTGGCGGCCTGGGCAGCGAACCGTTGCAAACATAAACGCTCATTGATAATGACGAAAGCGACCAGATGTGGCGACGGCGGCTCACCCCGACGGGCCGTTCCGGGCGTTCTCGCAAGGAGTGGTCGATGCCGCTTGCAGATGACATTCCCCATATGAGCGCCGTGGAGATGGCCCGCCTCATCCGTGAGCGGGCGCTCTCGCCGGTCGAGCTGATGGATGCGGTGATCGCGCGGATCGAGGCGCGCAATCCGAGCCTCAATGCGATGGTCTATTTCGGATTCGACGAGGCCCGCGAGCGCGCCCGGGCCGCCGAGACCGACGTCATGGCGGGAAAGGCCCTGGGACCGCTTCACGGCGTGCCGACCGCCATGAAGGACTGCGTCGACTTCAAGCCAGGATGGCCGAGCACCTTCGGCGGCATTCGGTGTCTTGCCGATGCGATCGCCGATTCCCGGTGCACGTTTGTGTCGCGTATGGAAGCGGCCGGTGCGATCATCGTCGGCAAGACCAACAGCCCCCAGCTCGGCTTTCGCGGGACATGTGACAACCTCCTCTTCGGGCCGACATCGACGCCGTTCAAGGTCGGCCATAATTCCGGCGGTTCGTCGGGCGGCAGCGGTGCCATGGTCGGCGACGGCATGCTGCCCTTCGCCGAAGGCACCGACGGTGGCGGCTCGATCCGGATTCCGGCGGCCTGGTGCGGCGCCTTCGGATACAAGGCATCCTTCGGGCGCGTCGCCTCCATGGCCGGGCCCAATGCGCTGTCGAGCATATCCCCCTTCGTCTATGAAGGCATCATCGCGCGACGCGTTGCCGATGCGGCGCTGGCGACCGACTCGCTCTGCGGCTACGACCCGCGGGACCCATTCTCCCTCGACGAGACGGTCGACTTCAGCGCGGTGCTGGAGAACGGGATCAGGGGCTGGAAGATCGGTTACAGCCGCGACCTGGGTATCTTCCCTGTCGATCCTGCCGTGCTCGAGGTCGTCGACGCCGCGGTGAAGGCCTTCGAGGATGCCGGCGCGGTCGTCGAGGAGGTCGATCCCGGCTTCGGCATCGGCCAGGCCGAGCTCTGCGATGTCTGGTGCCGGTTCTCCGCCCTCAATGCCCTGGGCGCGTTCGAAGCCTTCAAGGAGATGGGATACGACATTCTCAAGGATCATCCCGACGACGTGCCGCCGGAGGTCCATGAATGGGTCCGAATCGCCCGGACCCTGACCCCGCTCGACAAGCATCGCGACCAGATCGTCCAGACCCGGATCTTCCTGGCATTTCAAAGGATGCTCGCCGACTACCGGCTGCTGGTGACACCGACGCTGGCCGCGATGCAGGTCAAGAATGCCGACGACGGCAACACGCTGGGTCCGGCGGCGATCAACGGCGAGCCGGTGAACCGGCTGATCGGCTGGTGCATGACCTACCCGGTCAATTTCGGCCCGCACCCCGCGGCCTCGGCGCCGGCCGGGCTGTCTTCGCAGGACAAGCTGCCGGTTGGCCTTCAGATCATTGGCCGGCGCTACGCCGACAACGACGTATTCGCGGCGGCCGCGGCGTTCGAGCGGCACCGGCCCTGGATGGACAGCTACGCCATACCGGAGCAGCGTCCCCTTTGACCCGGAAGGTGGCAGGATGAGCGAGACCCCGGAAGCCGACTATCTCATCGTTGGCGGCGGCTCCGCCGGCTGCGTGCTGGCCTCCCGCCTCAGTGAGGATAGCGGCAGCCGGGTCGTCCTGGTCGAGGCAGGTCGCGACCTCACCGAAGAGACGATGCCGCCGGAGCTGCGCAGCGGCTTCCCGGGCCGCGCCTATCTCAACCGCGCCTATCTGTGGCCCAACCTCTCCGCGACCCTGCCGTCGCGCGGCGCCAACGATCCCTCGCGCGATGCCGGCTTCTACGAACAGGCGCGGATTCTCGGTGGCGGGTCGAGCATCAACGGCATTGGCGCCAATCGCGGCTCGCCGTCGGATTACGACGAATGGCGGGACATGGGCCTCGACGGATGGTCGTTCGACGAGGTCCTGCCCTTCTTCAAGAGGCTCGAACGCGACCTCGATATCGATGATGCGTTTCATGGTCAGGACGGCCCGCTTCCCATCCGCCGTCTCGGCGCCGCGATCTGGACGCCCTTCACCCATGCCATGATGACCAGCTTCGTGGTGCGCGGCATCCCCTACGTCGCCGACCAGAACGGTCGCTGGGAAGACGGCGTCTTCGAGATGGCGCTGAACGTCGACGAGAAACGCGAACGTGTCCCGACGGCGCTCGCCTATCTTTCGGCCGAGGTGCGGCGGCGGCCCAATCTGGAGGTACGCACCGGCCTGACGGTGGAGCGGATCATCCTCGAAGGCCGCCGCGCCGTCGGTGTCGCCACGCGCAGCGACGGCGGTGCGTCATCCGAGCTCCGCGGGCGAGAGATCATCGTCAGTTCCGGCGCGCTGGCTTCGCCGGCCCTGCTGATGCGCAGCGGTATCGGCCCCGCGGCACACCTGTCGGATTGCGGCATCGAAGTCAGGCAGGACCTGCCGGGTGTCGGTCAGAACCTGATGGAGCACCCGTCAGCGGGCGTCATGGCCTTCCTCAAGCCGCAGGCCCGCCAGCCGTATGAGGCCTATTACCATATCCCGATCGCCATCCGCTATTCGTCGAAGGTGGAGGGATGCCCGGTCGGCGACATGCACATGAACATCATGACGCGGGCGTCGTGGCACCAGATCGGACGTCAGTTCGCGCCGCTCTTCTTCTGGGTCAACAAGTCCTACTCGCGTGGCCAGCTCATGCTCGATCCGAAAGCGCCCGCGGGGCCGCCGCGGGTCGACTTCCGCATGCTTTCCGATCAGAGGGATGTTCAGCGCCTGGCCGACGCCTTCGAATACGCGATGGTGCTGCTCGCCGACCCGGTGGTGACGCCGATCATCGAGGCCATCTATCCGGTCGAGCTCTCCGAACGCGCGCGGGGCTATACCTACCCAACACGTCGCAACGCGATCATCACCGATCTGCTCAGCCGCATGCTCGACATCGGCGCCGGCGTCCGGAAGCTCGCCCTGCCGAAGATGATGGAGGGCGTGCCGTCTGCCCATCGCCTGGCGGCGGACCGGCAGGAGCTCGAAGCCTACCTGAAGGAGAAGGTCGGCGGCGTATGGCATCCTTCCGGGACATGCCGGATGGGCGCGCCCGGCGACCGGATGGCGGTGACCGGCAAGGATGGACGCGTTCGCGGGATCGCCGGCCTGCGGGTTTGCGACGCGTCGATCATGCCGACGATCCCGTGCGCCAACACCAACGTGCCGGTGATCATGATCGCCGAGAAGATTGCCCAGGACATCCGCGATACGGAGGGAATGGCGGGCCAGGGATGAAGGCCGGCGCAATCCGCTTCGTGGCGATTCCCATCGAGTGTCCCGGGCTCACCGCATGAGCGAGACCGCACGCTCGGCGAGGGTCATGGTCGGGGCGTCGACGTTGGCTCGGCGGGCGACCGTTCCGAGGTTCAGCGCCCGGTCAGAGGTCGAACAAGCGACCCCATTGGCGGATGGCGCCCGGCGCCGTGCCGGCAGAGCGCATTGCGCCCCAGAGGCCGGTCGAGACCGTGTCAAAGACCGGCATTCCGATTTCGTCCTCGAGGCGAGCCGCGATCCGGGCGCCCCTGAAATTCGTGCAGAAGACCGTAATCGCCTGGGGCTTCGTCGCCGCGACGCCTCGGATCATCTCGCCGATCGTATCTTCGTCATATTCGGAGAAGGAGTAGTTGCCGCGATCACCGAGATGCTGCTCCGCCATGCATTCCAGGCCGGCACCTGCGAAGGTCTCGAGGATCGCCGCCTGCACCTCGTCGAGATAGGGCGTCACCAGGCCGTAGCGCGTGACGCCCGCCGCCTTGAACGCGTCGAGCAGAGCGAGGACCGATGTCGTCGCGGGAATACCCGTCCGGTCCGTCAGGGCGGCGCAGAGCGCCCTGTCGACGTCGAGCCCGAGCCAGCCGGAGGATGTCCCCGCCCACGAGATCGCATCCACCCTCGCATCGGCCAGAAGGTCGGCGGCAGCAAGGAGCTTGTCGTTCTCGAACTGGCCGACAGCCCGCCGGTCGAGACTGATCTCGGTCACGGAGAAGCGGCTGAAATGCGCGGTGACCGCATCAACCGGGTGAAGCATGGCCCCGATCATCGGCTCCAGCACGGTGTTGGAGGAAGGGGTCAAGAAACCAAGACGAACCGACGCGGGCATGCACGATTTCCTCTTTGGAATTGGGGTTCCGGCTATTCGCCGGCGCCGTCGGGAAGAACGATGCGCCGGGTCTCGAAGCGAACCAGCGTCGAGTTATGGAAGTTGTGCGAGAAGAAGAGTGGCTTGCCGCCGGAAAGATGGAGCTGTGTGAGTTCCAGCACCGGCTCCTTGCGCGCAATACCCAGCCGCTTGGCGACCTCCGCGGTCGCCGGGACCGCGGCGATCGAGGACTCGCACTGATCTACGCGCATGTCGAAATGCGATGCGAGGAAATGGTAGAGCGAAGCGCCGTCGAACGTCTCGAAAGCCTCCGCCGAACCGAAGATCGCGGCCGGAAGATATTCGTAGCAGACCATCAGCGGTTCGCCGTCCGCGGTGCGGGTCCGGGTAATGACGATCACCGGGCTCTTCTCGGCCAGCCCGAGCGCCGTCGAGACCGCCTGGCTCGCCTCCTTGCCGACGACCCGCAGGCTGCGCGTGCCCGGCTCGCGTCCGGCTGCGCGGATGAGGTCGGTTGCCGAGCGCATCCTTTCGACATCGCTCCGGATCCGCGGCTTCCTTTCGGTGACAAAGGTCCCGACGCCGCGACGCAGCTCCAGCGTTCCTTCGTGCACGAGAATGCTGACCGCCTGGCGGAGGGTCGGCCGGCTGACGTCGAGCCTCTCGGCAAGCACGATCTCATTGGCGAGCTTGGAGCCGGGGGAAAGATCACCGTGCTCGACGGCTTCCCTCAGCACATCGGCGATGGTCGGCACGAGGGGAGACTTCCGGCCACGCCGCCTGTGCACGCGCGTCCCGAGCTTCTGGAAAAAAGCGAGATCATCCGCCACAAATGTCTCCGTCATTTCCTATCCGGCCGTCCCTGTCCGAATCCGAGCACCTTTGTAATCGATCAGTGCCGCTCAAGCTATCAGCTTGACAGTTGTCAGACAACAAGTCACCGTGTCCATCGTCCGGTTTCGTGGCTCGTGGGACGCATCCGGGCAGGAACTCGCCCATACACAAGGGGACAAGTGCGATGCAAACCAGATTGAGCAAGATCGCCGCCATCGGCCTTGCCGCGCTGATGGCCGGCGTCGGCGCGGTGCACGCGGAAAACATCGTCGTAACAGGCGTTTCGAGCTTCAAGCTCATTGAGGATCTGCTGCCCGAATTCGAGGAACAGTCGGGGATCGATGTCGATCTCCAGATTCTCCCATATCCGCAGCTTCGACAGAATTCGATGGCCGATCTCGTCGGCGGAACGGCGAATAGCGACGTCTATATGCAGGACATCACGTGGCTCGGCGAATGGGCGACGAACGGCTATGTCAGGCCGCTCGACGACCTGATCGAGCGCGACAGCGCCGAGGTCGATCTCGATGACATCCTGCCGGGCGCCTTCGATTCGCTGTCGAAGTGGGACGGCAAGACCTGGAGCATGCCGTTCGGCGCGTATTACTTCCTGATGTATTACCGCTCCGATCTGTTCGACAAGGCGGGCATTGCGCCGCCGAAGACTTTTGCCGACATCACCGCCGCGGCAGACAAGTTGACCGACCCGTCGGCGAACCTCTGGGGCATCGCGATGCCCTATCGTCGCGGCACGCCGATCGCCTCGTGGTTCCTGGCGACCTATACCGGCGCCGGTGGCCGGCTGCTTCCCGACGCCCCGCAGGACTTCACGCCGAGCCTCGACACGCCGCTCGCGCTGGACACCCTGACCGCCTACCTCAAGTGGCTCGAGGACGCGCCGAGCGGGGCAATCGACTACCACTGGAACGACCAGACGGTAGCGATGCAGACTGGCCGCATAGCGATGGCCGGGACGTTCTCGATCAACGGGACCGAGTTCGCCAAGCCGGACGTCTCGCTGGTCTCCGATGCCATCGGTTACACCTACATGCCGGTCGCCAAGGAAGGCGATCCCAACACGATACCTTTCGGCGGCTGGGCGGTTGCGATCAACGCCAATACCGACAAGGTCGAGCCGGCCTGGAAGTTCATCAAGTGGGTGTCGAGCCCGGACGTCCAGCGCCGGCTTGGTGCGCTCAACGGCACGCCGATGCGCTCTTCGGCGATGAGCGATCCTGATCTCCAGAAGATGTATCCGTGGCTTCCGTTCATCCTGGATGCCGAGGAGGCTGGTATCGTCTATCCCGACTATCGTCCGCGCTATCCGTTCTATCCGAAAGTCGAAGAGGCGCTCGGACTCGAGCTCAATCGCGCGGCGCTCGGCGAGATCACCGCCGAGGAGGCGTTGTCCAATGCCCAGTCCGAGATCAAGAAGATCATCTCGGATGCGGGGTATCCGGTCAAAGGGTGAGCCGTGCCGGTGTCCGACACAACTCTGGCCGGCTCGTCCGCGAGCCGGCCAAGTTTTCAAGGCATAGGGATCGCGCGCGCGACCTACTGGTGGTTCCTGGCGCCGGCCACGACCCTTGCCGTGCTTCTCGTCATCCTGCCGCTGGTCGCACTGATCGTGATGACCTTCCTGCGCTGGAACCTGACAGAGAGCCCGATACCCGCATTCGCCGGTGTCGACAACTACCTCCGCCTATTCGCGGACGGCGCCTTCTGGGCCTCGGTCGGCCGGACCCTGGTCTTCACCGCCGAGAGCATCATCCTGCAACTGGCGCTCGGCATCGCCATCGCCGTGCTGTTCAATCGCGACTGGTTCGGCATGGGCGTCATCCGGGCGCTTTTCCTTGCGCCCATGATGGTCGCGCCGATCTTCGCCGGCATGATCTGGCGGCTGCTGTTCTCGGATGATTTCGGGCTGATCCGCTACGTCATCCTTCTGCTCGGCTTCGAACAGGCGCCGCTGTGGCTGGGTGATCCCAACATCGCCCTTCAAGCCGTCATCATCGTCAACGTCTGGCAATGGACGGCCTTCGTCGTGCTGTTCATCCTCGCCGGCCTGCAGGTGATCTCGCCCGACCTCTACGAGGCCGCGACGATCGACGGCGCCGGACCCTGGACGCGGTTCTGGAAGATCACGATCCCGCTGCTCTCGCCAATCATCATCGCCGTCATCATCTTCCGCGCCATCGATGCGATGAAGGTGCTCGACATTGTCTATGTTCTGACCGCGGGGGGACCGGGCAACAGCACGGAAACCGTCTCCTACCGCGTCTACCAGACGGGCATCACCTTCTTCGAGCTTGGCTATGCCTCGACCATGGCCCTGTTCGTGCTGCTGACGGTGTTCGTGATGGCCTACCTCCTCCTTCTCGCAGGACGGAAGCGGTCATGAGCGGGGTCTTTGGCAGGCCGCTGTCGCGGGTCGCCAGGCGTGGCGCCGTTTATCTCGGATCGCTCGTCGTCCTGGCGGCCTTCCTGTTCCCGATCGCCTGGATGGTGGCGATGTCGTTCAAGACCCGTCTCGACATCTTCACCTGGCCGCCAAAGGTCTTCTCTTTCACGCCGACGCTGGAAAACTACGAAAAGGTGCTGTTCGGGTCGAAGAGCTTCCTTCACTACGTGGCCAACAGCGTCGAGATCGCGGCGATCGCGACCCTGATTGCCGTCGCTTTCGGCGTAACCACTGCCTTCGCGCTCGCAAAGGGGCGGGTCGGCAATTCGAAGGCACTCGGGTTTCTCCTGCTTTCCTTCCGGATGATGCCGCCGGTTGCGCTCCTGCTGCCGTATTATCTCCTGTTCCGCTCGACCGGGCTGCTCGGGACCATTCCCGCCATTGCCATCACCCACGCGGTGTTCAGCATCGCGATCGTTATCTGGATGATGCGCGCGTTTTTCGAGGAGGTGCCGAACGAGATCGAGGAGGCCGCCACGATCGACGGCGCGACGCCATGGCAGGTGTTCATCCGCATCACCCTGCCGATGTCGCGCCCCGCGATCGCCGCCGCGACGATATTCGCGCTGATGACCTCGTGGAACGAGTTCGTCTTCGCGGTGGTCCTGTCGAATACGCAGACCCGTACCGTGCCCGTAGCGATCTCCTCCTTCGTTGGCGAAGTCTACGTCAGCTGGGGCGAGCTCGCTGCAGCGACGACGATCGGTATGGTCCCGACACTCATCCTCGCCTTCATCGGCCAGCGCTACCTGCTCTACGGATTGACCTTCGGAGGTGTCAAATGACGACGCCCGAACTGGTCGTCATGGGGAGCGTGACGACCGACAACGTGCTTACCGCCGGGGGCGTGCCTCTGCCGCAGACGCAAGGTGGCAACGTCATCTATGCCGCGCTCGGCGCGAGGATCTGGAGCGATTCGGTGGGTCTCGTCAGTCGTGCCGGGCGGGACTTCGGCCGCGGGCTGCTGGACCGCGTCGCCGCGCTCGGCATCGCCACCGACGGCATCCGGTGGCTGGACGAGCACCACGAAATGAATTGCGCCTTCCGCTACGACTCCGACGGCAACCGTGATCGCTCCTTCCCTGAAGAGGTGATGGCGACGATACCGGAAGCGGACCGCCCCCGCTTCCGCGACTACACGACATCCGGGATCGAGAACCGTTTCCGGATCTGGACCCATTTCGCGCCCGAATTCGAGGACATCCCGACGGCCTGGCGGGCGGACTCCGCCGGTTTCCACTTCGCCGCCATGCCCGTGACGCGCCACGCCGCCACGGCGGCGAAGCTCCGCGCCGCGCGTCCAGACGCTTATGTCCAGGTCGATTCCCCCTGGTATGACGTGCGCGATCCCGGCAGGCCCTATGCCGGCGAGCTGTTTCCCCGTATCGACCGCCTGCTTCCGAGCAAGGACGACATCCGCGTGGAAAGCGGCGAGGCCGACGCGGCGGCTTCGGCTGAAAGGCTGCTTGGTCGCGGCCTCGCCGCCGTCGTCATCAAATGCGGTCCGCAGGGATGCCTCATCCGCGACGCCGGCTGGCACGCCGCGGTCGCAGTGCCGTCCTGTCCGATTCATTCCGTGGATCCGACCGGAGCGGGCGATGCCTTCTGCGGCGGCTTTCTTGCTGGTTTCCTCGCCCGTGGCGATCCGGTCGAGGCCGCGATCCGGGGAACGGTATCGGCTTCCTTTGCCGTCGAGGCGCCCGGCCCGGAGGGACTGCTGGCGGCAACCAGGGAAATGGCGGAAGAGCGCTATGCGGCGCTCGCCATCCAGACTTCAACGACAGGATTTTGGGAAACACGAGCATGATCACGATCGGCGTCATCGGCAAGAACGAACAACATGAGAAAGATGTCGTCTCCGGCGACGCCATGCAGGTAGCCTTCGAGGTTGGCAAGGCAGTTGCCGAGCTCGGCGGCGTGGTCGTCACGGGCGGACGCCGAGGCGTCATGGAAGCTTCTTCGAAGGGCGCCAAGGAAGCGGGCGGGCTGACGATCGCGTTCCTGCCCTCGCTCGATCGCCGGGACGCCAATCCTTACGTCGACATCGTCTTTCCAACCGGCCTCGGGCGTGCGCGCAACCTCCTGACGGCGCGGTCCTGCCATGCACTGATCATGATCGGCGGAAGCTGCGGGACGCTCAACGAACTGACGATCGCCTATGCCGAGGCAAGGCCGGTCGTGGTCATGGAGGGCACCGGCGGCTGGGCGGACAAGATCCGCCCGGTCCTTCACAAGGGTCGCTATATCGACGAGCGGGAGAACATCGAGGTCCACTTCGAGACCGATCCGAGGCTCGCGGTGGAAAAAGCCTTCGCGCTGGCCCGAGAATTCGAGAACGTCGAGACGAACGACACGCCCTGATCTCTCCTCGCTGCATCTCTATCATAGTCCGCCCGGACGCGATCACGCGCGGATAGAGGAGAATCGACGGGGCGCCACCCTGTCGCCGGCCATGCGGCAATCATCGCTGTTGGCGGCGCGGGCCGGTGCCGTATCAGACTGCGCGACCGGTACCTCTATAACCGCGCCCCTTGTCCTGTGCCGCGACCTTCTGCGGGTCGTGTCGCTGGCGATATTCCTGCGGGTTGGCTCCGACGGCACGGCGGAAAGCGCGTGCGAAATGGGCCGGCGCCGAATAGCCGAGCGTCGCCGAGATTTCGGTGACGGAGGCGTTCGTGTCGCGGAGCAGCTCGATGGCCCGCCTGGCGCGTATGGTGTTGGCGAGGGCGCGGAAGCTGGTGCCTTCGCGGTTCAGTTCGCGCTGCAGCGTGCGCACGCTAGTGTCGAGCGAATGCGCCACACCCTCGATCGAGACGGTCCCGGTCAGTACCTGCGTCCAGATTTGTGCGGAGATGACATCGTGCGGGCTGTTCAGCTTCCGCCAGTCGACGCGAACCCGCGCAATATCTCCGACCGTGAGCAGCGGGCGGGTGCCGTTTTCCCGCGGACGGCTCCTCAGACGATATTCCCTGAAGCAGACGGAGAGGGCGGGAGCATCGAAGACGACCGGACAGCCGAAGACATCCTCGAAGGCGGTGGTGCTCGGTGGCCGGGGAATGTCGAGCTCTATCCTCAGCGGTTGCCAATGGGCGGGGAGGAAGGCCCGGCATAGGCTGAGGACGATGCCGACCGAGCCAAGGGCGACGTGGATGTAGCCGGTCTGGCCCCTGGCGGCGCTCATATAGCTCAGCCGCGCCTCGCCGTTGCCGGCCACCAGCGACATGACATCGCCCTTGCTGTGGAAGCCGATCGTCGCGATTCCCCGCCGGATCGCTTCGCCAAGGGTCGGTGCGCCGAGCATGTATCCGGCCCAGCGCCCCTTGCTGGCGATCGTCAGGTGGGGCGCGAGCAGCAGTCCGAGATACTCCTCGCCGGCGAGCCTGGCGGCGGCACAGGCGAAGCTCGTGACGACGAGGTGCGGGATGATCGTCCAGGACGAACTCCAGAACACCTACGATTCCTGCAAGGAAGGCGCCTGCAACTTCCAGCCATAAGCCGTCCGCCCGACGGCCGGGCATGACCTGGCCGTCGCGGCTGTTCGGTGCGAGCGCAGCCGCGCATTGCACGCCTGGAAAGCGAAAATCCGGATAATGAACGCCTGTCCTCAAAAAGCAATCTGGCGCACGCGCCTTCTGGTACCGGTGACAACCGAGGGTCGAGCGCCTGCAGAAGGGCCTCGACCTTTGCTCGGCCCGGCTTCGCGTTGCTGTCGGCCCGGAGCATCTTGCCACGGAGGGACCAGGTAATGAAATTGAGTGGATTCGTTGGGCTGAGGCGCTTTTGGATTGCTGCGGCGGCGTTGGGCGCCCTCGCACTGCCGGCGTTTGCGGAAGGTGCGTGGGAAAAACTCGACCATGGAGTCGATGTCGTCCGGGAGTGTTCGGGCGACGTCGCACGGAATTGCGACGGCGTGCTTCCCGGCGAGGGACGCATCAAGGCCTGCATGGCGAAGCATCTGGCAGACCTGTCGCAGGGATGCCTCAAGGCGCTGGCCGAGCCGGAACCCGCCGTGCTTTCCGACGGCGATCACGCCGTGACGAAGCGGATCGAGAACTCCCATCTCATGCGTTACATCGAGATGTACCTTGCCGGCATCGATCCGGAAACGGGAGACGTCGTCGCCGAATGCTATGGTACCTACGCCAACCCGGACATTCCTGCTGACAAGGATTCCTCTCCGCAGGCGCTTGTCGCGGCACTCAACATGAGCCAGATCAAGGAGCAGTACGGCGTTCTGGGTGCGTCCCTGAACGGCCCCAAACTTTGGACTCCGGACTGGTTCGAGGTCGAAGTCGGTGTGGTGCGTGAGTTCGGTGGGCTGAAGGCGCCCTGGACCGCCCAGCTGAACATGGGCAAGAACCTGAGCATCCACACCATCAAGCCATACGAGCCCCAGAAAATCGCCCGGAAGAGCGCGATCAACTGGAACAAGGGCACCAGGGTGATGCTCATCGACGATGCCGATGGCAACACCTGGATCATGAAAGGCTTCGAGCTGGGCCTGAAGCCGCAACACACCTACGAAGACTTCATGGCCGCCGGGGAAGCCAACTTCAAGAAGCTTCCTGAGGGGTGGAAGGTGCGTGTCGTGGAACTGGAACAGGACAACCACGAAGTCCCGGAAGGTGGGGTCGCAACGATCATGTTGGACGAATTCTTCAACGTCTACGACAAGACCGGCCCCGGAATGAGCAACTACAAACCATAGACTTGGCAATCACAGGGTTAGCCGCCGTGAAATGGCGGCGGCTAACCCGTCGCTTGCTTAGCCGCGCTCCGGGCCGGTGGGTCAAGTGCCGATTGGAAGCAGTCGTAATCACGCGAAGGGTGAATCGATGGCCCGCCTGATTTTGCTAGCTGTCACAGCGTTGCTGGGCCTGACGGCATCCCCGTCGACCATGGCCGCGGAGGAACGTCCCTCGACGGGCGAGATCCAGGCGATTGCCGAACAGGCGGCAATCTATTCGCTGCCGATGGTGATGAACTACGGGACCATGTACGCCTATGCCGTCGACAGGGATGGACCGCAATTCAAGGGACCCTTCAACAAACTCGTCAACGAGGCGAAGGTCTACACGCCGGCCGATACGGCGGTCATCCTGCCCAACAGCGATACGCCTTATTCGTTCGTCTGGATGGACCTGCGCGCCGAGCCGCAGGTTGTCTGCGTGCCCGAGATACCGAAGGATCGGTATTATTCCGTCCAGCTTGTTTCACTCTACACCTACAACTTCGGCTACATCGGCAGCCGCGCGACGGGAAACGATCAAGGCTGCTATCTGATTACCGGTCCGTCCTGGACCGGAGAGAAGCCCGCAAGGATCGACAGGGCCTTCGAATCCGGTACCGATTTCGCCTTCGTCATCTTCCGGACCCAGCTTTTCGATCCGGCTGACATCGACAATGTGAAGGCCATACAGGCGAAATACAGCGTCCAGTCGCTTTCCGCGTTTCTCGATGAGAAGCCCCCGCAACCGGCCCCTCCGGTGGAATGGCCGAAGATCGACAAGGAATCGGCGGCGAAAGACCCGTTGGGCTACCTGTCCTTCCTGCTCCAGTTTGCACCGGCGACAGGTTCCGCCGCCGTCGAGAAGCCGCTGCGGCAGAAGTTCGCCAGCATCGGGATCGTGCCGGGCAAGCCCTTCTCGACCGAGGGGTGGTCCGACCAGGAAAAGGCGGCGCTGATCGAGGGACTCAAGAACGGCGCCAAAAAGATCCACGAGCGCGCCGGGGATTGGGGGCACGAAGTCCACGGTTGGCAGATCAGCAAGGAGGGCTTCGGGTCCCGGGCGATACTCGGCGAGGACTATCTCCTGAGGGCAGCGGCAGCCGTCAAAGGCATCTACGGCAACGATGCGGCCGAGGCCCTTTATCCATTTGCCGAAAAGGACGGCAGCGGCGTGGCGCTGGACAGCAGCAAAGACCGGTACACGCTGACTTTCCCGCCGGGCGGACTGCCGCCGGTTCACGCTTTCTGGTCCGTCACCATGTACGACGCCAGGACCAGGTTGTTGGTCGCGAACAAGATCGGCCGATACCTCGTCAACTCGCCCATGCTGCCCGACCTCAAGAAGAACGCCGATGGCGCAGTCGAGCTCCACATCCAGAAGGACGAGCCGACCGATCCCGACGAAAAGGCCAGCTGGCTGCCGGCGCCGGACGGACCTTTCCTCCTCGTCATGCGGCTCTACTGGCCGGAAGCCGCGGCGCTGAGCGGAGCATGGGCTCCGCCGTCCGTGTCGAAAGGCGACGTGAACTGATCACTGACCAGGTTGGGATGCCGTCGTCAGTGCGTGGATCGATGCCGACGACATCCCCGCAAATTCAAGAGTCATCGAAGAAAGGAACGACAGTGATGAAGTCAAGACATCATGCCGTGATCACGGCGATGGGGCTGCTCGTGGCAGGGTTTCTGTCAGGGCCTCAGGCAGCAACGGCGCAGGATGCGATCCAGGCTCCCGCATCGAAGCAGATCGGTAAGACGACCGGCGAGGACCAGGCCATGGTCCCGTCGCTGATCGTCATGAACGCGCGTGGTGCGACCCTGACCAGCGACACCCTCACCCTCGACGGCGTGGCGCCCAACCTGATCATCTTCGCCGATCGTCCGGTCCGGGCAGCCGGCCATATGCTGGTCGCGCATATGGTCGAGGACTGGGCCGTCGGAAATGACAGCTTCGGAGAGCAGCCGCCTAATGCAACGGTTTCGGTGTTCAGCGAGACCGGCGACACGGTGACGGATGCCGTTGTCGTCCTGAAGTCCCCCAAACTCGAAGGCGACAAGCTGACATTCGCCGTCGAGGTTCTCGAGGGTGATCTTCAGAGCGCCAAAGGGGCTGCGGCGGTCTTTGTCGACATCTTCGGCGTCAGGCGTCGGGCCTTTCGTCGTGGCGCCTATTATGGTGCGGCGGTCGGTGCTGCCGCGACAGCCGGCGTGGCGGCAACCGCGGCCGTTGCCGCGGCACCCTACTACCCGCCGCCGCCGGCGGCCTACTGCGGGTACTACCCCTATCCGCCCTGCTACTAAGAGATTGGCCGGCGGTGTCTCGGACATGCGAGCCGGCGCCGGCCACATTTCACGATGCGGTGGAAGGGTCGGCGCCCGAATGACCATCTCAGGTCTTTGCCGGGTGATACGCTGGCGGAGGGAGAGGAACCCGGTTCCAACATTCTCCGCCCGACGAGCCGCTTGTCAGGAGCCTGCAAGCCGGTCGGGACTTAAGAAGTGGATATCTGCGCCCGAGAGCTGCACGTGCTCCAGGTCATCGCGGGCTTGTAAAGCACCGACCGGCCTTTAGAGGCTCGTCGGACCCGATACGGCCACCTCGCCCGCGGAAAGAGCGCCATTGGCAATGAACAGTCCTATCCCACCGTTGCGAAGTGGGGTTGCCGAGTCGTCTCGCGCCACAAGCCGAACGCCGCCCAAATTGGCCATGAGATCCAAGCCCAGGACAGCAATGCGGATGTCGATCGGCGATTCAAGCCTGAGTTCGAAGGGAGCGCTCGCCAAGACGGTCGTCGTCTCGTCATGAACCCGAACGAGCTCCACCAGCCCGGCCTTGGTCAGGCGCACGCCGTAGTAGCGCCGCAGCCCCTGGACCCGCACAGCCACACCGCCATAGTCGCCGAGATGAATGGCAATCGTCGCATGCACCGCGTAGTCGGTCCATTCGCGGGTGCCATGGATGATGATACCCTCTTCCCGGTCTTGTGAAATCCGGAAGCTTGGAGGGAATCGCTTCGAAAAGGAGCTGACCGCATTGACCCAGGACCTCAGCCAGAAATCGCCGTCGCCAGTGGGTCGGTGCAGGCGCAGCTCGGGAGCCCCGTCCCAGCGGAGGAAATCAAGAATGAGCTGGCCGTCTCCACGCGGGCCGGCGGACATGATCGCGAGTCCGATTTCGCCGACCGGCTGACCGTCGAAATCGGGCAACCTCCATTCCAGATGCGCCTCTTCACCGGCGGCCAGTGTGACGGGGTCGCCATCGACGTCGCGGAGTCGATCATCGCCGTCGTAGACGCGTACCCGGAGCCGCACGGTAATTGCGCCGCTGTTGGCCTCGTGCGCGACAACGCGAGCAATCACCCTCTGCCCGGGATAGACCAGTGGGGTGGCCATGAGGTCGTAGGTCCTCATGGCGACGACCTCCGGCGGCGAGAAGGTCGGGGTCATGGCGGCGGCCACCTGGCCCGGGCCCAGGGCCTGATAGCCGATCGAGAGCGCGCGTGAGGTGCCAAACTTCACGTTTTCGACCCGCGTGGTCCTGCTTATGCCGTCGCCGGCTTGCGGCCGGAAGCCCTGCACGCTGCCCGGCAGCGAAAAATGGTAGCGAGCCCCGTCCTTCGGCTGCCGTAGCGGTCGTCTCCCCGCGAGCCTCAGTCCGAGATCGGCGAGGTAGTAGGCGGTGCGAACGGCATCGTTTATGGAATTGCCGCCATCGGCCGAGGAGATCAGGAGACGATCGGCGATCGGGCCGCGCCAGTCGGGTCCGGCATCAAGACCGTCCAGGCCGAGCATGATTCCCATCAAGCAGCCGACATTGCCGGCATTGCAGTCCGTGTCCCACCCCGATGTGTTGACAATCATTTGGGCCCGCTGGAAATCGTCGGGGGCATAGAGCACGGCCATGATCATCAGCGCGTGGTTTGGCACCACATGGCAGTTTCCGGGATATCTGTCGTAGCCGTAGATCGCCTCGATCTTCCGTCTCGTCTCCTGCCAGTCGGAGTATTGCCGATGCCACGAACGGATATCGGCGATGAGCCGCGCGATAGGCGATCGCTCCGGTATGACCGAGAGCCCGGTGTCGAGGAGGTGATCCACATCGCTTGAAGTGAATGCCTCGGCTTCCATCGCCGCCCACAGCATGGCCGCGTGGACGGCAGCGCCGTCGTGGCTGACGCTGCCGGCTTGCTCGGCGAAACGCGCCGCCAGCTTGGGCTGGCCGGGTGCTACCAACGCCCAGCCGTCGACGAAGATCTGCGCGCCGATCTGTTCCGCCACGCTCGATCCATTGATGGCGATGGAGCCGGATCGCGGTGCAGGCACGCCCTTTTTGAGGTTGAGCCAGGCGGTGTGTTCGGTCGAGTTGCCGTTTCCGCCCCACCAGAGGATGGATCGATGCTCGACGATATAGTTGAGCCACGTCTTGCCGATCTCCTCGGCCGACAGGTCCGGCTGGACCCCGTGGTCCTCCAGCGCCCGCACGAAAGTGAAGGTGCCGGCGATATCGTCGTCGGTGACGACCAGCGGCTGGCCGAGGCGCTCGTGGACGAAATACTCGATGGGCCCGAGCTCCTCGATGATGCTTTGGTAGGTCCATCCCTCGAAGGGCCGTCCGAGATAGACGCCGATGAGCTTGCCGAGAACGCCGGCATAGACGCGCTCGAGGTAGTCGTCAGGTATCCGCATGGTCCGTTCGTCCCCCCGTTTCAATGCCGGGCTTCGCTGCTCCGTTTTTGCCGGGGCGCGTGTTGACCACAGAAATCGATTTGCAAATTGATTTGCAAATCGATTTCTTTTGAATTCATATAGCACGCCATGAGTACTATCGCGAAGGTAGCGGAGAGGGCGGGCGTCTCGCGGACGACGGTTTCGCACGCGATCAATCACGCGGAGCGCGTGTCCGAGCCCCTGCGCCGCCGCGTCGAGGAGGCCATCAACGCCCTCGGCTATCGCCCGAACCCGCAGGCGCAGAGCCTGCGGACCGGGCGGACCAACCTGATCGCGGTGATGATCCCGGACATCCAGAACCCCTTCTACCAGGAGCTGGTGAAGGTCCTCCATTCCGAGCTCGAGAAGGCCAAGCGCGACACCCTGATCTTCGACACCGACGTCCCGGGCGGACATTCGGTGGAGCATGGCCGCGAGTACCTGCGCCAGATCCAGAACCGGCGGATCGATGGGCTGATCATCGCCGACTATTCGGTCCACGGGATGCACGAGGACCTCAAGCACCTGACGACCCCGGCGGTGTTCATGGGACGCCTGCCGAACCAGGCGATCGACTCGGTCGGCTTCGACGACGAGGGCGGCTGCTACGCGATGGGGCGCTACCTGGCCGAACAGGGACACCGGCGCGTGGCGCATGTCACCGGACCGCATTTCTTCGAGCGGGCGATGGCGAAGCGCGCGGCCTTCGAGCGGGGTTTCGCCGAGCATGGCGGCTCGCCCGACGAAACCTTGCGGTTCGAGGGAAGCTACCTGGTGCCCTCCGGATACGAGGCCGTCGAGTGGCTGCTCGATATGCACGGCAAAAAGATGCCAAGCGCCATCTTCTTCGCCAACTCGCTGATGGCACGCGGCGGGCTGGCGGCGCTCTACGACCACAAGATCGAATCGCCGCGCGACATCGCGGTTGCGACCTTCGGCGATCTTGACCACCTCGATTATGTTCGGCCGAGGCTGACGCGCGTGGGGTCCCGCCCCGCCCTGCTTGCGACGCGGGCGATGGAGATGCTGCGCGATCGCCTCGAGGGCCGCTGGAACGGAGAGGTTCGCTCCGAAACCCTGCCCTGCACGTTGAGGAGGTTCGATACCGCCTGACGCAAGGCATGTCCCGGCGGCCGGAGAGTCCAGGGGCCCGCCACTTCTCAAGACAAAGAAAATGGGAGGAAACAAAGATGAGTCTGGAGACCAAACTGCCCGCCGGCTGGAGCCGCAGGGCGATACTGAAGGGCGGAGCCGCGCTCGGCGCCGGCCTGGCCACCGCGCCGCTGCTTGGGCGGTCGGCATTCGCCGCGGACGAGCCGCTGCACTTCTGGCAGTTCTACGCACCGGGCGGCGACGTCAAGACCCAGGTCGACTGGTTCGTCAAGATGGCCGACGACTGGAACGCCCAGAGCGAGGCCAAGGTCCAGCTCGATTACATCGTCAACAACGACTACATGAACGGCACCAAGCTGGCGACTGCCTTCGCCTCGGGCGAGGGTCCGGACATCTTTATCATCTCGCCGGGCGACTTCCTGCGCTACTACAACGGCGGGGTGCTGCTTGACCTCACCCCCTACATCACGCCGGAGGCCCAGGCCGACTTCCCGGACGGGGTCATTGCCAGCCGCAAGGTCGACGGCAATATCTACGGCATCCCGATGGAGCTGGAGCCGATGGCCTTCTACTACTCGGTGAAGGCCTTCGAGGATGCAGGCCTCAACGAGAATGACGTGCCCGGGACCTGGGACGAACTGCTCGAGCTCGGAAAGAAGCTGACCACCTCCGACCGCTATGGCCTCCTCTTCGAGACCACCCCCGGCTACTACCAGAACTTCACCTGGTATCCCTTCATGTGGCAGGGCGGCGGCGAGTTCCAGACCGCGGACGGCAAGAGCGCCTTCGATTCGGAGGCTGTCGTCGGTGGTCTCAAGCTCTGGCAGGACACCATCAACATGGGCATCGCGCCGCGCCAGGTGAACAGCGGCGGCTGGGACATCGTCGCCAACCTCGGCGCCGGCTATTGCGCGATCCAGAACATGGGCATCTGGGGCATCTCGGCCATGGCGAACAATGCGCCGGATGTCCCCTATGGCATCTTCAAGCTGCCGATCCCCGATGGCGGCAAGTATGTCACCGTCGGCGGCGGCTGGGCCTTCGTCGCCAATGCCAGGGGCAAGAACCCGGAAGCCGCGGGCAAGTTCATCGCCTGGGCGCTGGCTTCGATGGACCCCGGTTCGATCCAGCGCGAAGTCGACTGGTGCACGGTGGCGAAGTCGGACATGCCGACCCGCACCAGCGCGCTGAAGCAGGGCGCGGAAGCCTTCAACAAGGGCAACCTCGGCATCTTCACCCGGGACATCCTGCCCGGTGTGCGGGCCGAGCCGCGCCTGCCGCCGGAGGTCTACAAGATCATCTCCGACGCGATCCAGCAGACCCAGCTGGGCGGCGCCGATCCGCAGGCGACGGCAACCGCGGCGAGCCAGCAGCTCGACGCGTTCCTCGCCACCTACAAAGGCGCCCCGATGATGTGAGCCTGGCGTCCGGCCTGTCCGCATCGTCGCGGGAAGGGCCGGACACCCTCGCCCTGGTCCCTCCGCACCGGAGACCGGGGGGGCGCCCGTACAACGTCGCCCGGGACACCCGCTCCGTTGATGGCCCCATGCCGATGACGATCGAACAGACGCATCAAGCGCGGCCAGGCGCACGGAGCGAGCGAGCCGGTCGCCGGGGCATGAGCGCACGCCATCGCGAGATGATAGCCGGCTACCTTTTCATCCTGCCCGATTTCCTGGGCCTGTTGATCTTCGTCGGCCTGCCGATGCTGCTGGCGCTGTTCATCGGCTTTTTCGACGTCAACGGTTTCGGGGCTTTCGAATTCGTCGGCCTCGACAACTACAGGCGGATGATGGTCGACCCGCTGTTCTGGCAGTGCCTGCGGGTAACCGGCCTTTATACGGTGCTGCTCGTACCGGGACTTTATTTCTGCGGGCTGGGGCTGGCGCTCCTCGTGCGACGGACCAACCGGTTCAACACGGTCATGCGGTCGATGTTCTTCGCGCCGCAGATGGTCAGCCTGGTCGTCATCGCCGTGATCTGGCAGCTGATGAGCTCCGACAAGGTCGGGATCGTCGCCCGCCTGTTCACCGCCATCGGCCTGCCGGGCGTTTCGATACTCGGCGACCCGAGCATCGCTCTCTACACGGTGGTGTTCATCACCGTCTGGTTCCTGATGGGCTTCTACATGCTCATCTTCCTGGGCGGCCTCCAGGATATCCCCAACGAGTATTACGAGGCGGCGCGAATCGACGGAGCGACCGCCATCCAGAGCTTCTGGCACATCACCCTGCCGATGCTGCGGCCGACCAGCTTCTTCGTGCTGCTCGTCTCGCTTGTCGCCGCCGTGGCGGGGCAGCAGGCCTTCGACCTGATCTACGTGATGACCAAGGGTGGCCCCGCCAATTCGACCCAGGTGATCATCGTCTACATCTACCAGCAGGCCTTCCAGTACAGCTCGTTCGGCTACGCAGCGGCGATCGCCTCGATCCTCGTCGTCATCCTGCTGGCTGCGACCAGCATCCTCTTCGTCCTGACGCGCGGCGGACGCTTCCACCATGAATAGCGAATCGCTCGTCACGCGCCGGCAGGTGAACCTCGTCCGGCTCGTCTGGATGGCGATCGCGCTGATCCTGGCGCTGATGACCATCTTCCCGCTTTTCTGGATGGTCTCGATCGCCTTCAAGACGCCGACCGAGGTATTCCAGCCGGCCCTGCTGCCCAAGGCGCCGAACTGGGACAACTTCCTTTACGTGCTGACCGAGGTGCCGTTCATCCGCTATCTCGGTAACACCACCTTCGTCGCCGGGGTGGTGACCGTCGTGGCATTGTTCTTCCATACGATGGCCGGCTACGCGCTTGCACGGCTTCGCTTTCCCGGCCGCGAAACGCTCTTCATCCTGATGTTCTCGACGTTCCTGGTTTCACTGCCGGTGATCATCGTGCCGCTCTTCATCATGGTCCGCACGATGGGGATGCTGAACACCTATGCCGGCCTGATCATCCCGTCGATTTTCAACGCGTTCGGAATCTTCCTGCTCCGCCAGTATTACCTGTCGCTGCCGCGCGAGATCGAGGAGGCGGCGGTGATCGACGGCGCCGGCTACTGGCGCATCTACTGGAGCGTCATCCTGCCGCTGAGCCGGCCGATCATCGCATCGCTGGCGATCCTGTTCTTCCTCGCCAACTGGAATTCGTTCCTGTGGCCGCTGACCGTCACCGGCGACGACCGGTTGTGGATGGTGCAGGTCGGCATCTCGAATTTCCGCAGCCAGTATTCGGCTTCCTGGACCTACATCATGGCCGCCTCGACAATCGTCGCGGCGCCGATGCTCATCCTTTTCGTGATCTTCCAGCGGCAGATCATGGAATCCATCAAGACCAGCGGTCTCAAATAGCCGCTTCCTCTACCCAACCAACGGACATCTTTCATGAGCAGCTTCAACGGTCTCGGCGTCAATCTCTCCAACCTCTACCGCCTCTCGGACGCAACCACGCGATCGATCTCGCCGGAAAACTTCACCGGCGAAAAAGGAAAAGGCGGGATGGCGACCGAGGGCACCGGCGCGATTCACGCCCGTGGGCTCGGTAACGACGGCGGCGTCCAGGGGTGGAAGGTTTCGCCCTCGATCCGGATCGAACCGGGCGAGACGCGGGTGCTGGGCGAAATCAAGGGCGCGGGAGCGATCCAGCAGATCTGGCTGACCTCGGCGAACCTCCGGTGGCGCGACATGATCCTGCGCATCTACTGGGACGACCAGGAGCAGCCGTCGGTCGAATGCCCCGTGGGCGATTTCTTCTGCAGCGGCTGGAACCGGTTCGCCCAGGTGAGTTCGCTCGCCGTCTGCGTCAATCCCGGTCGCGCCTTCAACTGCTACTGGGAGATGCCCTTCCGCAAGGCGGCGCGGATCACCATCGAGAACCGCGACCCCGAGAGCCACGGCATCATCTACTATCAGGTCAACTACACGCTCACCGACGTGCCCGACGACGCGGCGTATTTCCATGCGCAATTCCGCCGGACCAATCCGCTCCCCTACAAGGCCGACTACACGATCGTCGACGGTATCGTCGGCCGCGGCCACTATGTCGGCACCTATATGGCCTGGGGGGTCAACAACTCCGGCTGGTGGGGCGAAGGCGAGATCAAGTTCTTCATGGACGGCGACCGCGCCTTCCCGACCATCTGCGGCACCGGCACCGAAGACTATTTCTGCGGCGCCTACAACTTCGACGGGGGCGTCGTCGACGACACGATGGACAGCCGCTACCGGGAATTCACCACCCCCTATGCAGGCCTGCCCCAGGTCATCCGCCCTGACGGAACCTACGACAGCCAGCAGCGCTTCGGCATGTATCGCTGGCACCTCACCGATCCGATCCGGTTCGAGAGCGACCTGAGGGTCACGATCCAGGCGCTCGGCTGGCGGACGCAGACGCCGGAGCGCACCCACGCGCAGGCCCGCCGCTACCTGCCACTGCAGGACGACATCGCCTCCGTTGCCTTCTGGTACCAGACGCTGCCGACCCCGCCGTTCGCGTCCTTGCCCGACCGGGACTATCTCGAAGTCATCTGAGCTGGTTTTCGGCCGCCAATTTTATCGTCTCCGGCCGGCCGCCGAGGACCCGTGTGCTTCAACAATCGTTTCGGGGCTTCGGGAGGCGGGGCGGCCCGTCCCGAGAGTGACGGCTGCCGGTCTATTCCGGAGACGAGCACGTATAAGATCGTTACAGAGGCCGCTCCGTTCCCGTCATGTGGACGGTGAGCGATGCCATGCCGAGGCGTGCCGCCTCTGCTGGCGGCTTCTGCCAGAGTGCCTCATTCAGCAGCTCGAGGACCCAGTATCCGTTGTATCCAGTGCTCATGATTGCGTCGCGATAGGCGTCCAGCGGCAACACCCCATCGCCGGGTAGGACCCGATCGCCGTCGCCCAGTTCGTGTCGGGGCATTCCGTTCACGTCCGTCACGTGAACGTCGACGATCTCAGTGCCGGGAACTGCAGCCAGTTCGGCGACGGTGCCGCCGCTCCGGTAGTGATGGAAGTAGTCGATGTTGATCCCGATGCTGTCGCTGCCCACGCGATCGACGATCCGGCGTGCCTCTTCGAGCGACGACAGGACAAAGGGCCCGATCGGCTCGTCCAGGCTCATGAACTCGAGCCCGATTCGCATGTCTGCCTCTGCCGCCATGGCGGCGGCGACCCGCAAGTTGCGGATCGCGCCTGGCATCCAATCGTCTTCGGTGATCCACTTGGCTGAATCCGCTCCGATTCCGATCTGCTTTATTCCGAGCGTTCGACACAATGCGAGCTGTTCGCGTAGAGCTTCGACATACGTCTCGAATGACTCTCCGCGTGAGAGGAGCAGAGCGGGGCCCGACGGCGCCAGGCCAATGGCGCCATTCGGTGTCAGACCCGACTGTTCGAGGAGGCGTTTCATCTCCTCGATTGAATGGGTCGCGAGATAGCGGCCGACTTTCTCCAGCGATAGCTCGACGGCCGTAAAGCCCGCGGCGGAGAAGGCGGCCACGTCATCTTCCAGCGAACTGGGCAGGGTGGTGATTTCCGAGATCGACAGTTTCATTCGGATTGGCTTTCGCTGATCAAGAGGAAGTGTGGCTCAGGACGCAGTCGGTACGCTCTCCTGCCCCCAACGCTGGTCGGGGTCCGGCACGGGAACCGAGGTGACGAGGAGGCGCGTGTAGTCGTCCTGCGGGTTGTCGACGATTTCTTGAGGATCGCCACGTTCGACGATCCTGCCGCGGTGAGCGATCAGAAGCTCGTCGCTGATCTGAAGCGCAGTCGAGAGATCGTGGGTGATGTACAGAATGTTGATGCCGTCGCGAACCTTGAGGTCGACCAGGTGACGGAGCACCAGAACCCGCAGAGACGCGTCGATCATCGATACCGGCTCGTCGGCGACGATAAGCTCCGGCGAAAACAGCATGGCGCGCGCGATCGAAACACGCTGCAACTGGCCACCGCTCATCTGGTGCGGATATCGTTCAAGCACCTGTCCGGGATCGAGCCTGACCTTCTCTAGCGCCTGTTCCATCAGCCTCTTGCCTTCACGGCTGCGGGGAGCGACCCCGAGTTGGCGCAGCGCGAGATGCAACGGATGTGAAACCCCATAGAACGGATTGAATGTCTCAAACGGGTTTTGCAGCACCGCCTGGACCTTGTGGCGAAAGCGTCTGAAGTCCGCCCGATTCAGATCCGGCAGCGCAATTCCTTTATAGAGAACTTCCCCGGTTGTCGGCTTCAGAAAGCCAAGAGCCATGAGTGCCAGCGTAGTTTTGCCGCAGCCGCTTTCTCCAGCGATTGTGATCAGCCGCGCCCCGTCCGAGGGAAAGCTGAGGGACATGTCGACAACGGCGGGACGCGCGTGCCTGCCGCTGCCAAACGTCTTGCCGGCCTGTTCGATCGCAAGGAGGTCGGTGCTCATCATTGCGTCTCGCAGCGGGCCTGGTGATTGGGCCCGACAAGACGCATCGGAATCGACCGGTCGCTCCAGTGCTGGCGGTCTGCCTCGCTCGGGAATGTCGCCTCGGGGAGGTCGCTGCGCACCCGGATCGAGGGGACCGCCTGAAGCAGGCGCCGGGCATAGGGATGTGCGGGCTCTTTGAAGATAGCTCTGGCCGGACCGTACTCGACGAGCTGTCCGGCGAACAGAATGCCTATGCGGTCCGCCACCTGTGCCATTACTGCCAGATCGTGGCCAACGAGCAGAATGGCGGTGCCGAACTTGTCGCGCAGCTCAAGCAGCGTCTGCAGCACCAATCGCTGTGACACGACGTCAAGGGCACTGGTTGGTTCGTCGGCCACCACCAGCTGTGGCTGGAACAGCATTGCCATCGCGATGCAGACCCGCTGGCGCATGCCGCCACTGAGCTGGTGCGGATAGCACCGCAGAACGGCGGGCTCCAGACGTACCGCAGTGAGCACGTCGATGACCTTCTGCATCCACTCGCCGGCCAGTGCCACGCCGTAGTGATCCGCGACCATGTCACCAAACTGGGCACCGATGCGGCGCACCGGATTCAGGATGTTGAGGGCCGCCTGGGGCACATAGGCGATCTGTTTCCATCGGATCGCTCGCCAGGCCTGCGGCTGCACCGGGTAGAGCGGCACTCCGTTGAGAGCGATATTGCCCTCAAGGATGTTTGCCCCTGCGGGCAAGTCGTTGAGCACGGCCCTGCTGAGCGTCGACTTTCCGCCGCCGGATTCGCCGACCAATCCGACAAGCTCGCCGGCGCGCATGTCGAGATCGATCGGGCCCAGCACGGGGGGAGCATCGCCGTACCCAACGACCAGCCCGCGAATCTCGAGCAGCGCCGTCACGTTGTCGCTCCCAAGGCGCGCGGATTGGCGATCGAATCGAGAGCCTTGCCGATGAAGAAGAGGCCTTGGAACAGGCACACAAGTACGATGACAGGCGGCGCCCACCACCACCACATGCCGCGCCACATGGCGGTGTAGTAGAGCGCCTCGAAGATCGTGTTGCCGAGGGTTATCGTCTGGCGCGGTCCGAGTCCGAGGACCTCCAGGCCGATCGTGGCGGCCGTTGCCGTTACCACGGCGTTGACGAAGATCGCCGAGAGAAACGGGATGAGGTTCGGCAGCAGCTCGAGTGCGATGATCCGGAATCCACCGAGTCCGGACAACTTGGCGATTCTGACGAACTCGCGCTCGCGCAGGGTAAGCACCTGCGCTCTGACCACCCGGGCCGGCCCCATCCACGCCGTCAGTGCGATGATGAATCCCATTGCCGATAGGGAGACAACCGGGAAGGAGGCACCGATCAAGATCAGGACCGCCAGCGTGGGGATGGTAAGCGCAACGTCTACCGCGGTGCGGATAACCCCATCGACCACACCGCCGAAATAGCCCGCAGTCATACCCAGTATGGTGCCGATGATCACCGCGACGCCGCCGCCGAGCAGCGAGACGAATAGGGTTGCCGGTATCGCTGCCGCCATGACGGCAAGCATGTCGCGGCCCTGCGACTGGGTGCCGAGCGGATGAGCGGCGTCCGGCGGCAGGTTGGGCACAGCGCTAAACATGGCTGTACTGTCGGGGCTGACCAGGACGTGTCCGGCAACGACGGTGAGGAGAACGCCGCCCAGAAAGGTCGCCCCGATGATCAGGGGCACGGTTGCCGGGCGACGCCTCATCGGCCTGCCTCGCCGGCGGTAATGCGCGGGTCGATCAGCGGATAGACGAGGTCGACGACCAACATCGCTAACGAGACCGACACGATGATGAACAGAACGACGCCCTGGATAACGAAATAGTCCGAGGTCCGCAGCGCATTGAAAAGGACTGTGCCGACGCCCGGATAGTTGAAGATCGCCTCGACCAGGACCTGTCCCGAGATCAGCTGTCCCATGTCGATGGCGAGCGCCGTGACCTGGGGTAGGATCGCATTGCGAACGCCGTAGTGGAGGAAGAGCGTTCGCTCACGCAGGCCCTTCACCCGACCGTACATCAGGTAGTCCTCGTCGAGCACGGTGGTCATGACGCCGCGCATGCTGAGCGCCCAAAAACCGACCAGCCCGAGCGCAATGGATCCCACTGGCAGTATCGCGTGGCGAATGAAATCGATCGCGGTCGCGAGGGAGAAGTCGCGCGTGCTGCCGACCGTGAAGCTTCCTCCCGTCGGCAGGATCGGCCACATGAAGGCGAACAGGTATAGAAGGATGAGTGCCAGCAGGTAGAAGGGCACCGCTGAAATCGTCATCGATAGGTAAATGAGACCGCGCAGAACGAGCGGGGCACGGCGCCAACTGCCGAGCGCGCCAAGGAGGTTGCCGACAACAAAGGCAATGGACACCGCGGTCAGGAGCAGACCGAGGCTCCATGGAATTGCGTGCAGAAGGACGTCGCCCACCGTCGCCGGAAAATAGGCCAGCGAGTAACCGAGGTTGCCCGAGAGCAACTGACGCAGGTACATGAAATACTGAACGGGCCAGGGCTCGTCGAGAGCGAATGTGTCGCGATAGAAAGCAACGATCTCCGCGCCGCCCTGCACCGATTGTCCCTTGCTGGCCATGCGGCCGAGGATTCCCGCGATGGGATCGACCGGCGTCGCCCGCACGATGATGAAGTTGACCGTGATGGCGACCCAAACGGTCAGGCAGAAAATCAGGATCCGGATGATCGTGCGTCTGAGCATCGTGTCCGCTGCAGCATTCTGTTTGCAGGTTGGGCGCCGCTCACGGCACGGCGCACGGGAGGAGCGGCAGGGCCGGTCAGGTGTCGACCCCGCCCGAGGCGGGGCCGACCAATTCAATGGAGTCTTTACTCCGCGGGCTTGACGTTGAGGATGAGCTGGTTGCCGCTCACCCACCAATGATCCGGTTGGAAGTAGTTGTTTTCCACCGTCGGCCAGTTCGTCCAGTACGTCGTGGCGAAGGGCGTCAGCAGGCGAGCCTGAACAAGGGGAATAACCGGCAGTTCATCGGAGAAGATTGCCAGGGCCTTGTCCGCGGCCGCCACGAACTCGGGGTTATCCGCCGGTAGTTTCGCCATCGTTGCCACCGCCTCGTCGAACGCCTTGTTCTCAAAACGCGGCGTCTCAGTGCCGGGTGCGGCCTCTCCGATCGGCGCCGAATGGGTGCTGTCGTAGAATGCCATCGACGCATAAGGGTCCTGCACGCTGCCGCAGGTGCCGCCGAGCCACGCTGCCGCCTTGCCGGTCTTGATGTCGCTAAAGAAGTTGGCGCTCTCTACCGGCTGGAAGCTGGCGTCGAAGCCAGCATTCTGCAATTGCGCAA
Source organism: Bauldia sp. (assembly GCF_020442045.1). GTDB lineage: Bacteria > Pseudomonadota > Alphaproteobacteria > Rhizobiales > Kaistiaceae > Bauldia. The sequence goes on from NZ_JAGRLA010000170.1 coordinate 36,480, forward strand.
CGACGACGGGCGCGGTCTTCATTTCGGTGGCTTCACCGGATCGCACGATGATCTGTATGGCGACCGTCTTTCCCTCGGAGTCGACCCATTTGCCGTCGGCACCCTTCTCGAAGCCGGCCCCGGTCATGAGCGGCTCGATATTTTCAGGATGCGACTTCACCTTGTCGACGGTCGCGGCATTGCGCTCGAGGAACGCCGCGAGCGGCGGGTAGGTCGGGAATGGCGCATAGCTCGGATCAGTCGCGCCTTCGTACGCGATATCGATGACTTGCTGACGATTGATGGCGTCATTAATCGCGTGGCGAACCTCCTTGCTGTCGAGCGGTGCCAGCTTGTTGTTCAGGCCGAGGTTGCGCGGGCACGCGTCAAGGTAGGCGTAGGGCAGATCCTCGGTCCAGGCGATGACGTTGGGATTGCGCTCGCGTGCGATCTCGAAGGTGCTTCGACCTAGGATCCAGGCGGCATCAAGCTGGTTGTTCACCAGCATCGAGGCGCGTGCGTCTTCCGTGCCGACACCGGTCCAGATCACCCGCTTGGGGGCAGGCAGGTCGTGGAAACCGCTCTCGGCGCCCCACCAGTCGTCGCGCCTGTCGAACACGGTCTCGGTCTCGGTTGAGCGCACGAGACGGTAGGGACCGGTGCCGAGTGGCCAGCCCTTCTCAAGATCGAAATCGGTGAATGTCATCGGGTCCTTGTCCTCCCAGATGTGCTTGGGAGCGATCAGGACCGTCCGCCAGATGCGGACGCCGAAGTAATCCAGCAGAAAGCGCGGATTGGGCTCTTTGAGATGGAAGACGACGGTAGCGGGGTCCGTCGCTTCGACGCTATCAACCCACACTTTCAGGTCGGCGGAGTACTGAAGGCCAGGATTGGCCATGAGCATGTTCACGGTGAACACGACATCGTCGGCGCTGAAATCGACGCCGTCGCTCCACTTGACGCCCGGCCGCAGCTTCACGGTGACGGTCTGATAGTCCGGCGAAAATGTGCCGCTTTCCGCCAGCCAGGGCTCGAGCTCGCCGGATTCAAGATTGTAATTGAAAAGCGACTCCTGGGTCGCCTGCCACATGCCCCAGTCGAGGTTGCTGCCGGCGATATACGGGTTCATGTTGTCCGGCACCGGCACCCGCCCGTCGATGTTCTCCAGGATCAGTGTGTCCTGGCGCGGTACCTCGGGTATGGACTGCGCATGGGCGACGCCCGCAACGAGAAGCGAGCTGACACTGCAAAGTAACGTTCGCAAGATCTTGCTGTTCATCAGAACTCTCCTTTGATCGTACTGCTTCATGCCACCAGGGGACGAAGGGTGTTGTAGCCAAGCCGGAGGCCACGGCGTTCGGTGCTGTAGCGCGCGACGAGATCGGCCTCGCTCTCGTGCTGGCCGATCTCAGCCGCCTTGGCGAAAACCTCGTCCTCGTGCTCGATATCGAGGTTGCCGGCGTAGCCGACTTCGATCAGCGCCGTGATGAAAGCCGGCCAGTCGACGTCGCCCCATCCCGGGGTGCGAGCGCGCCACCAGCCGTGGCCGAGATCATCGCTATTCGACAGCTGCCCGTAGATGCCGGTGCGGCTTCTGATACTTTCGACGATCTCCATGTCCTTGGCGTGGGCGTGGTAGATGCGGTCGCCGAAGTCGCGCACCGCCTTCACGTAGTCGATGCCCAGCCAGACCATATGAGACGGATCGATCTCGAGCCCGATGGCGCGCGAGGGTACGGCATCGAACATCATCTCCCAGACTTCGGGACTGAATGCGATGTTGATGCCCTTCATCTCGATCACATCCATCATCGGGCAGTTTTCGATGGCCAGTCGAAGGCCTCGCGTCTCCGCTTCGTCGGCCAGGCGCGAGAACACTTCCTTATAGAGGGGCAGGTTTGCGGCGACGCTCTTGGAGGGATCGCGGCCGGCGAATGTCGCGACGGTCGATATCCCCATGCGCTTCGCGAGATCGAGGACCTTGACCAGATACTCCTGGGCTTCCTTGCCCTCAGTTGGATCGAGGTAGTTCGGGTAATAGCCGAGGGCAGAGATCTCGATGTTCTTCGATGCGAGGTCCTCGCGGATCTTCGCGATTTGCTCGTCCGTGGTCGTGCTCGCATCGAGCGAGGATCCGGGCCACGCCGACAGCTCGATGCTGTCGAAGCCGACTTCATGGGCGAAAGCGGCGGTGTCCGGAGTATAATTTGCGTAAAATCCAAGCCTCACGGCCAACTCCCTTGTTTTCTAACGATTACGACTGCGCTCTCTAGAGCGAATCGTAGCTGACGATGCCGCCGCTCCAGGCGTAGTACTTGCTGAGTTTGAGAAGCGGATAGACATCAAGCCTGATCACGCCATCGATCTTTCCGAGGCGCTCATTCTTGAATTTCACGATGTCGGCCTGAGAGCTCAGCCAGACCTCCATCATTAGGTCGTAAGTGCCGGCGCATACGCCGAGGAAGTGGACTTCGGGAAGCTTGCGAAGCTCGTTCTCGATGTCGGGAACCTTGGCCGCCAACGCCTGGACGAAAATCACCGCAACAGCATTGAAGCCAAGCTTGTGCGGATTGGCCGACGCCGTCATTCGGATGACGCCCTGTTCCTCAAGCCGCAATCGCCGCCGCCGCACTGTCGCTTCAGACAGTTTGAGGCTAGCGGCGATGACTTGATTGGTCATGGCGCCGTCATCCTGAAGCATGCGAACGATCGAACGGTCTACTTCGTCGATTTTCGTCATATCAAATCCATTTTTGACGATTTCAGTCTACGATAGACATATATATGTCTGTCAAGTGACATTTTAAGGCGATATGCGGCGATTTTCGCAACCCCTGCTGGTCTGCTCCAGCCCATCGCAGAACGGCCTCGCATCCATCACCGCGGTCCGGTCGAGACGAGATCCGGCTCACTGTGTCAGCATGTGTGCGCGCCCGTCTTGGGGCCGCTCGCCCCGACTGACTTAGGTCGCGTCAATCATTTGCCGGTGCGCTGGAAACGGGCGACCGCCACGGGGCGGTCGATCGCTTGCGGACAGATGAGATCAAACTGAGAGGTGATTCACCTGGCACCGCCCGACCGGCTGTTCAGTCGCCGGGTTGGCTGGGGAATCCGATGACTTTGATCTGATCTGTGTCGCTGATCTCGAGAGTGTGGATGACCGACAACGGCGTCTGACCGATCGGCCATGTGGGCGTGCCGGGAAGGCGTCCTTTCGCACCGCGGTGGTGAAGACGACGTAGAAGAACCCAATGTCTCGCAGAGCACCGAGGGACGGACGCCGCATGCTGCGGATCGAGCTGGAGAAGTTGCCCAGATAGTCTCTGATGGAGACAACATTCTGCGGCGTGATTGCGAAGCTAAGGTAGAAACGGTCTTCTACCTGGCCTGCCGGTCTGGTCGCCTTTGCCGCCGGTGCGCAGGTTAGCCCGCAAAGTAGCGCGGAACCTTGCGATTCCAGCGCCAGGATAACGATCTCAGATCTTTGCCGGGTGATACGCTGGCGGAGGGAGAGAAACCCGGCTCCAAGATTCTCCGCGCGGAGGCATGGGACAAAACGTAGGATGGGCAGCGTTGCCGCCGGACATCATTCCCCACCCTTGTCGCGGCCGAAAGAGGTCGCCCAGCGGGCGGCCTTCTCCCGCTCGAAGCGCTGGGCAACGTCGTGGGTGACGGCACGCAGTATCTCGGAGGACAGACGCTTCGATTCGCGATAGAGCTGCCCGATCAGTTGGATGTGGCTCGCCATCTCGTGGAAGGCGCGCGCCGGATCGCGCGCGGCAATGGCCTCGTAGATGGCCGTGTGATCGCGGACCGAGAGTGCATCCGCATCGGGCATGTGATACGTCGTCGTGCGCTGGTCGACGAGCCAGTCGACCACCGCCTCGTGTATCGTGGTGAAGATCGGATTGCCGGTGATCGCGGCTATCTCATAGTGGAACGCGACATCGGTGCGGATGAATTCGACACGATCGCCGACCGCGGCAACGTTTGCGTCGAGCGCCGTCTTGAGCCGCTTCACATCGTCGTCTGATGCAACGGTGGCGGCGAGCCAGCATTGACCGGATTCGAGCACCAGGCGGGCCTGTTCGCCCCGCTGTTGTCCCTCCGGACCCGAGGACAGGCGCTTCGAAAGCCGCGTAAATTGCTGAACGAGATGCGCCGCCGACGGGGGTATGACCCTCGCCCGAGCGCCGTTGATGATCTCGACCATGCCCTGCTGCTCGAGGAAGAAGAGCGCTTCCCGGACGGCCGGACGCCCGACCCCGAATCGCTGCATCAGGTCCTTTTCGGTGGGCAGACGGTCGCCAACCGCAAATTCCCCGCTGTCGATCAGCTTCTCGATCTCGTCGGCGACATCATGCGCGCGCTTGCGGCGAACGATGGGTGCCTTGGGCAATATTGAATTTACCGGGTCCATTCCCTGCCTCCGACCGCCGAATTGCGGGCCCCTCCATACCCGTTTTTGGCCCTTCGAACAGCCCTCCAATGAGGAGCTTGTACTGCAATAGGTAGCAACTTATGATCCTATTGCAACGAGGGATGATTTTCCCGGAATGTTCTCTCTTCCGTCGACCGGACCGCTGGTCACTTTGCGCGAGGCAGATACCGAGCTTGTCGTTGCGCCGGCGTGCGGGGCCCGGCTCTCGGCTTTCCGGATCGGCGGTCGCGACGTCCTTCGCCCGGCGACTGAGGCCGTGCTCGAAAGCGCCTTTCCGTATGGTTTTGCGGCGTTTCCGCTGCTCCCCTATTCCGGTCCGATCTTCGGCGACGGGTTCTCGTTCGGTGGCGAATTTCATCCGCTCGGCCGTAACGTGCCGGCCGAGCCGGGCGCGACTCACGGCGAAGGCTGGATCCGTGACTGGTCGATCCTAGAGCAGTCGGATACGCGGATAGGGCTGCGGCTAGACTATGCTCCGATGCCTGGCGCGTTTCCTTTCGCCTGGCGGGGCGACATTACCTACGCCATCGCCAACCGGCGGCTGGAGGCGACCTTGTCGCTGACCAACCGTGACTACCGGCCGATGCCGGGCGGTATGGGCCTTCACCCCTACTTTCCGAAGGCTCCCGGCACGGAGCTGGCTTTCGATGCCACGGGGTTGTGGCCCGCGGACGCGCCAGAGGCCGTCACGCTCGGCGCCGGACCGCTGGAAGCCGGGCTCGATTTCCGCCAGGGCCAGGACGTCGATGGCATCGTGCTCGACCGCTGCTACGAGGGATGGGACGGTCGCGCCGCGCTCACCGCGCCCGACGGACTGGTGACGGTGATCAGGGCCGATCCGGTATTTGGCAAGCTCCAGGTCTACGACGCCTGGGACTATCCCTATATCTGCATCGAGCCGGTTACGAACGCCAATGACGGTTTCAACCGGGCCGCACTGGACGTTCCCGGCCACGCCGTGGCGGTTCTTTCCCCGGGACAGTGCCTGAAAGGAACGATCTCGATCCACCTGTCCTAGACGACCGGCAACGCGGCCGAGCGGTCGGCCTCCGCCAGGCGTGCCAGGGTGTTCAGAGCCCGCTCCAGGCGGCGCTCGTCAGGCTCGGCGCAGACGCAGACCCGGACCGCGCCCGGATCGTCTCCCGGCCGGACGCAGAAGACGTCGCCCGGCGTCACCGCGACGCCCTGGCTGAGGGCGCTTGCGACGAAGTCGCTGGTACGGATACCGGGCGGCAGTGGCACCCACCTGTGCAATGACGCGGACACGCCGCTTGCCGGCCCGAGGATGCGATCCGCGAGCCGCTGGCGCCGGAACGCCGCGTCGGCCTGAAAATTGGCGCGTTTCGCGCCTTCGCCGCTACGGATCATCCGGGCGGCAAGTTCGGAGAGAAGCGGCGATGGCATGACCGTCGTAGCGCGCAGCGTCCCGAGCAAGCGGCGGCGATGCTGCGCGCGGGCCGCGAGATAGCCGATGCGCATCGCGGGCGCGATCGGCTTTGAAAGGCTGGTCAGGTAGATCGAGATGTCGGGCGCGATCTCCCAATAGGAAGAGACGCGCGGCTGGAGGATGAAGCCATAGGCGTCGTCCTCCACGATGAGCACGCCGTGCTCACGGGCGATGCGCGCGATGTCCTTTCGCCGACCGGTGCTCGCAGTTGCCGTCGTCGGATTCTGCAGGGTGGGCATCGTGTACAGGAGCCGCGGGCCAAGGCGCTTGCAAGCTTCCTCGAAGCGATCCGGGTCGAGCCCTTCGTCGTCGAGATCGACCGACTCGAGTCGAATCCCAACGGACTGAGCGATGGCCAGCGCGCCGGGCCAAGTAAGCGATTCCGTTACGACGACATCGCCGCGGCGGGCGAAGGCGAGGAGGGTCGAGAGGAGGCCGGTCTGGCCGCCCGCCACCACCATCACGTCTTCCGGATCCGCCTCGACACCGAGAAAGTTCAGCCAGTCGGCGCCGGCGGCGCGATGGTCTGCCCGGCCATGCGGAGGATGATAGAGAGACAGTTCGTCTAGATCGGTCTCCCCTATCATCGCCGAGAGGCTCTCGCCGAGTGCCTGGCCGGCGCCCTGCTTGAGCGGGTGATTGAGGCTGAGGTCGATAACGTCGGCCTCCGGAACCGATGAGACATACATGCGTTCCAGCGGCCGGGTTTCGGCCCCGCCCGCTGAATTTCCATTCGTCGCCGACCGCACGAAAGTCCCGCGTCCGACCGTGCTCTCGAGAAGGCCGCGGCCTGTCGCCTCCGCATAGCCGCGCGTAACCGTGCTTGTCGCAACGCCGAGCTGACGTGCCAGCGCCCGGTGGGTCGGCAGTCGCTCGCCCGCCTTGAGACGGCCGCTGCGGATCGCCCCTTCGATGGCGTCGGCGAGAATCACATACGCATCGCCGTAACCGCGGTCGATGTCGGGTAGCCAGGTCAACATCACGAAATATCCGGGGTCTGCCCGCCATCGAAAGGAATCGCCGCACCAGTCAGCCAGCCAGAGTCCGGCGTGGCACGCAACTTGATCCATTGGGCGATTCCATCGGCCTCGGCAATGCGGCCGATCGGTCCCTGACTTCCGACTGCCTTCGCCGCGGCGCCGATGCCGGCTCCCGTACCTGTCACCATCGCCGCTGTCATTCCGTCTTCATCCCGGGCCTTGGCGCTCAATTGTATCTATCAAAGAGACAATGTTCATTTCGGTACTCCCTAGCGAAGAATACGCTGCAGTCCAAGCCTATATGCCCATGAGCGACATTGACTCATCCAGGCCGTCATGGTGCGATGCAGACCTTGTGTTGTCCATCAGTACAAATGGCCAGAGGGGAGCGATCATGCGTGCAATGACACTTATGTCCGCAGTTGGTGGTGCCCTGCTGCTCGCGGCGCAGCCCGCACTGTCGGAGGAGAATGCAGCAGAGAAAGCGGTCGACGCGGCCAAGCAATATTCAGGGATCACCCTGAATTCGGCCGAGGAAGCCGGCCTGATGGCGATGCTCGGGATAAACATCACCGGGCCCGAATGGAAGGAACTCACCGGGATTGGCCTGAACGTTACCGAGATACCGTTCGAGGAGCTGTTTCCGAAGCAGATGCTGGAGCACAAGGCCGGCAGCGGTGCCTACGACATCATGACGATCGGACCGTCCTGGGTCGCCGACATGGTTCGCAACGGCGCCCTTGAACCGCTCGATCCCTTTATCGAGAAGTACGGGGTTGCCAGCGAATTCGACGACATCGCGCCGGCCTTCAAGGACTGGATGACCTATGACGGCAAGACCTACGCGCTCGTCGTCGACGGCGATGTCCACCTTCTCTACTACCGCAAGGACATCTTCGAGGATCCGGAGAACATGGAGGCGTTCAAGGCCGAGTACGGCTACGACCTCGCGCCGCCCCAGACCTGGGAGCAGTTCGGCCAGATCTGCAAGTTCATCACGGACAAATATGCGCCCGAGCTCTACGGCGCCGGCCTCATCAATACCGGTTATATGCACTTCTTCTTCTCGGAGCGGCTCCGCACCTATGGCGGCAAGTTCTTCGATCCCGAGACGATGAAGGCGACCGTAAACAGCCAGGAAGCGATCGACGCGTTGACCGACATGGTCGACCAGCTCGACTGCCAGCCGCCCGGCGTCCAGACCTGGGGCTTTGGCGAAAGCCTCAGCGCTCTCAGCGCCGGCGAGATTGCCATGACCATCAGCTGGCCGCCCATCGCCCGCTGGGCTCAGGGCATCAACGCTGACGAGCAGGCGCTTTCATGGGTGCCGGAGAGCACGGTCGTCGACAAGATCGGCTACGCGCTGCCGCCCGGCGGCCATCCGGAACTCGCCTCTGGAATCATGCTGGCGGTCTCGCCCGACAGCAAGAACAAGGATGCCGCCTACCTCTATATCCAGTGGCTGCATTCCAAGCAGGAGAGCCTGAAGAACGTCATGCGTCCGCTCGGGCTCCGCGACGCCTTCCGCATTTCGCACTACGAGGCGCCGGAGTACCAGGCCCTCTGGCCGACCGCTCCGGACTATCTCGCGACCCTGCGTCAGGCGGGCGAACAAGGCTATTCGGACCTCGCGATCCTCGAGACCTACAAGTACTGGGATTCGATGGGGCGTGCGGTTGTCGCGGCGATCGGCGGAAAGGATCCCAAAGAGGCGCTGGATGACCTCGCCGCCGAATGGGACGGCCTGACCGAGCAGATCGGGGTCGACCGCCAGAAGGAGGCCTATCTCGAGTGGGCCCAGAAGCCGAGCGCCTATCGCGAATAGGCGGCAGGGTTTCGGACCCAGCGATACCGTGCGGCGGGGAGACTTTCTCCGCCGCATCGCGATGAAGCCAATCGGGGGATAGCGTGGCGAGCGCAGCGGTGTCTGGATCGGCCTCGGGACGAGCGGATGACACCCGCCTGTTCAAATACGGGCTGATTGCACCGGCAACCTTTGTCATGGTGCTGGTCGCCGTTTTCCCGTTGATCTACCTCATCGTTGTCAGCTTCCAGCGGATCAGCCTCAGCGACGATATCACCAGCTTCTCCGGACTGGTGAACTACGCGCGGATATTCTCCGACGCGCGGCTCTGGGATGCCGTGCTCCACACCCTCCTCATCACTGTCATAGCGTTGCCGATCGAGCTCGTGCTCGGCATGCTGCTCGGCTATCACTTTCTCCCCGACAGGCCGTTCAAGCGCCTGCTTGTCGCCTTGCTGATCATTCCGTCGGTGATCTCTCCGATGGTCGCAGGCTCGATGTGGCGGCTGATGTTCGACGACCGCTATGGGCCGATCAACCAGATCATCTCGTGGTTCGCCGGCGAGCGCATTTCGATCCTGTGGACCATCAACATTGCCTGGGCATATCCGGCAATCATCATAACCGACGTCTGGCAGTGGACGCCGTTCATGTTCATCATCCTGATGGCGGCGCTCGCCAATGTCGATCAGGAACTGCTCGACGCGGCAGCGATCGACGGGGCTTCGGGCTGGCGCACGTTTCTCGAGGTGACGCTGCCCGCTATCCGTCCGGTAATGATGATCGCGCTGCTCATCCGGGGCCTCGATCTGATACGCCTCTTCGACTCGGTGTGGCAGCTCACGCGAGGCGGACCGGGCAGCGCGACAGAAACGATATCGATCTACGCCTATATCCGCGGCTTTCAGGAATTCGACACGAGCTACATCGCGGCCGTCGTCGTAGTCCTGGCCATCCTGTTTTCCGTTGGCCTCGTCGTGGTGCTCAAACGCATGGCGATCGCACGATGAGCGCCGTGGCACCCCACCGGCGCCTGCGAAAGACAGGATGGTACATCGCCTCCGCGGCGATCGTTGTTGCTTTCCTCTTCCCGGTCTACTGGATCTTCGCCGTGTCGCTGAAGACGCCTCGGGAGATATTCAAGTTCCCGCCTGCCTGGTATCCGGCGACGCCCCAGTTCAACAACTTCCTCGTCCTCTTCCGGGATGGAGACGTCTGGTCGATCTGGAACAGTTTCGTGCTCGCCTCAACCAGCACGGTGGTCGCCATGATCCTCGGCATCATGTGCGCCTACTCGATTGTCCGCTTCAAGACCGGCGGCGAGAATCTGGCGATCTGGATCATCTCCCAGCGTCTGCTGCCGCCGATTGCCATCGTCTTCCCGATCTTCCTCATCTATTCCAAGCTCGGGCTGACCGACACCTATCAGGGGCTGATCCTCCTCTACACGGCGTTCGCCCTGCCATATGTGATCTGGCTGATGCGCGGCTACATCCAGGAAGTGCCGATGGCGCTCGAGGAATCCGCCCTCGTCGACGGCGCGTCGCGCTGGCAGATCCTCTGGTTCGTCGTCATACCGGTCACGCGCAACGGGATATTCGCGACGGCGGTCTTCGCCTTCATCTTCTCGTGGAACGAGTTCCTGTTCGCTCTCGTGCTGACCCGGACCGAGGTCATCACCTTCCCCGTCCAGGTCAGCCAGTATTTCGGCGCGCAGTCGACCTTCTGGGCGAAAATTTCGGCGATGTCGGTCCTCGGCACGCTGCCGATCTTCTTCGCCGTCGCCGCCTTCCAGCGATACCTGGTCCGCGGCATCACTCTTGGAGCTGTCAAAGGATGACGTCTTCTCTGGGCCCGAACCGCCACCTGATCGGCCGCGAAGCGGAACTCGTCGCGCGCGAGCTTTCGACCCCCGCCCTGATGGTCGACCTCAATGCGTTCGAGGCCAATCTCTTGAGGATGGCCGATCTTGTCGGCAGCGCCGGGCGCAAGGTCCGGCCTCACGCCAAGGCCCACAAGTCCAGCCTCGTCGGCAAGCGCCAGCTCGACGCGGGAGCGGTCGGCCTTTGCTGCGCGACGGTCCGCGAAGCGGAGGTGCTTGGCGAGGCCGGCCTGTCCGGCCTGCTGGTGACCACGCCGGTGGTGACGCCATCGATGGTGTCGCGCCTGACCGCCGTCGCCGAGCAGGCGGACGACTTGATGGTTGTTGTCGACAGCCTTACCGGCGTCGAGATCTTCGCGGAATATGCCCGGCCCGGCCGCCCGATCGGCATCCTGATCGACATCGACATGGGCCTTGGCCGTGACGGTCTCGTCGAACCTGCCGAGGCGGTCGCGCTGGCGCGGCGGATCGACGAGCTGCCGCAGCTCACCTACCGCGGCGTCCAGGCCTACTACGGCCATCTCCAGCACGTGAAGACGCTGACCGACCGCCATGCGAAGATCGCCGAGCAATGGGACAACCTCGTGCGGTTCCTTGAAGCATTGTCAGGGGCGGGGTTTGCACCGGAGATCATCTCGGGCGGCGGCACCGGCACCCATCACCTCGACCTCGCGCATGGACCTTTCACGGAGATCCAGCCGGGATCCTACCTGTTCATGGACAAGCAATATGGGGAGGTCGAGATTGCGCCCGGCGGCTCGCCCTTCGCGACCTCGCTGACGGTCGCCGCGCGCGTCGTCAGCACCGCCCAGCCAGACCGCGTGATCGTCGACGCCGGTTCGAAAGCCCTGTCGACTGACTATGGTCCCGCGCTTGTCGTGAAGGGCGCGCCGGAAGGCGCAACCTACCAGTTCATGGGCGACGAACACGGGGCCATCCGCATGCCGGAGGGCGCAAACCGGCCGCCGCTCGGCGGCATCATTGAACTTGTAGCGCCACATTGCGATCCGACGGCCAACCTGCATGACCGCTTCCACGTCATGCAGGGCGGCCGGCTCGTCGATATCTGGCCGATCGAAGCACGGGGCTATTAGCCATGAAGACCATTGTTCTCGGAAGCGGAATCATCGGCACGACGACCGCCTATTACCTGGCGAAGGCCGGACATGAGGTGCACGTCATCGAGCGGCAGCCGGAAGCGGCGATGGAGACGAGCTTCGCCAACGGCGGCGTCCTCCATACCAGCGAAGCGGAACCGTGGTCGCGTCCGGGCATGCCGCGTGCCGTCCTCTCATGGATCGGCAAGGAGGATGCGCCGATGCTCCTCCGGCTCAGCGCGCTGCCGTCGATGTGGCAATGGGGCCTCGACTTCATCCGCAACTGCGGGGTCGAGCGCTACCGCAAGGCCGTCCTCGTCAACCTCCGGCTCGCCAACCACACGTTGTCGCTGATGGACGACGTGCGGAAGGAATCAGGCGTCGAATACGACCTGATGCAGAAGGGCACGCTGAAGATCTACACGCGCCGGGAAGCGCTCGACAAGAATGTCGCGGAATCGGAGAGGCAGCGGGAGGTGGGGCTGATCTTCGAGGCGGTGGACGCGCGGCGGTGCGTTGAGATCGAGCCGGCGCTGGCGCCGATCGAGAAGACGCTGGTCGGTGGCATCTATGCTCCGCCGGACGAGCACGGCGATTGCCACAAGTTCGCGGTCGGCTTGCGCAAATACTGCACGGAGAAGCTCGGCGTCACTTTCCATTTCAACACCGAGATCAAGCGGATCGTGCGCTCCGGCGACCAGGTCGCCTCGGTCGAGACAAGTGCCGGCAGCATGACAGGAGACGCTTATGTCGCGGCGTTGGCGAGCTTCGCGCCGGCATTGCTCGGGCCGCTCGGCGTGAAGGTCAGCATCTACCCGGCCAAGGGTGTCACCGTGACGGTGCCCGACACGGGATGGCCGGACGGACCCAGCGTCCCGATCATCGACGACACGCGGCTGTTCGGGCTGATCCGGCTCGGCAATCGCTACCGGTGCTCGGGCTCGGTCGAATTCACCGGCTGGGACGTGACGCCGAGCCCGGCCCGGGCGCAGGCGATCGTCGACAACGTCATCGGCGTCTTCCCGGAATTCGCCAAATGCTATGACAAGAGCAGCGCCAAGGTCTGGTCGGGCCTCAGGCCGATGCCATCTTCCGGCAATCCTTATGTCGGGCCGACCCAGGTCAAGAACCTTTATCTCAACTGCGGTCATGGCCATCTCGGCTGGACACTCGCCTGCGGCTCCTCCCATCTTCTTGCCGACGTCGTGTCGGGCCGCAAGCCCGCCATCGACATGACCGGCCTGACTCTGGCCACGCACGCATGACGCCGCCAATTCTCAGGACACGAGCCCGGGCGACTGCCGTCGCTCTTGTCGCCTCGGTCATACTGGTGGGTGCAGCGCTGGCTGCCGAACATGCGCGCGACAATGTCGTAACGGCCGCGGAACTCCGTCACGCGGATCCCGAGCTCGAGGCCCTGCTGCCGACGTCGCTCGGCGGCATCGCTCTCACTGTCGAGAGCCAGGCCGGTACCGATCTCTCGACCCGCAGTGCGCCCTTCGACACTTTCCTTGAAGGTCTTGGAAAGGGCAGGGCGGACTTCACGCTTGCGAGTGCCTATGCGCGAGGCGGCGACCTCAAGGCGGAGGTCGGCGCCTGGCGCGTGGACGGCGCCGATACGGCGATGCTCCTGCCGGGATTCAAGGACGTGATGCAGGCGTCGAGCACGACGCCGCTGACCATCGTCGAGCAAACAATCGCCGGGCGGGATGTCATCCGCATAGGCGATCCCGGGCAACTGACGCGGGGGCCGCTCTACGTCATGGTGCGCGGAGAAACGCTTCTCTTCGTGCAGACGCCGGAGCCGTCGCTCGCCGAGGAGGCGATGTCCAAGCTGCCGCAGTAGGTGGGCGAGCGTCAGAGCTCGGCGTTGACGATGAAGCCCGCGTCGACGAGCAGGGTCGCCGACGTGACGTAGCTGGCATCGTCCGACAGCATGAAGGCGACGGTCGCGGCAAGCTCCGAGGGATCGGCGATGCGGTGGAGCGCGATCCGGTCGAGGTAGTATTTCATCACGTCCGGCATATCGAGCATCGGCGCGCTCATGTTGGTCGCGACCGCGCCGGGCTCGATGACGTTGACCCGGATGCCGTTGTTGCCGAGTACCGCGCCAAGCGCCTTGCCGAGCATGCTGATCGCGCCCTTGGTGCCGCAATAGGCAACCTGGTCCGGCGAGCCGACATGGGCCGAGATCGAGCTGATCATGACGATCGCGCCGCCATGGCCCTCGGCGACCATCTGCTTGGCGCCCTCGGTGCAGACCACCCAGGCGCCCCGGACGTTGGTTTCGAAGAGATCGTCGAAGTCCTCGATCTTCGTCTCGTTCCACGGCATGAAGGGATTGATCGCCGCATTGGAGACGATGTAGTCGAGCCGCCCGCCGCGTTCCGCGACCTCCTTCACCATCGCGGTGACGGCCGCCGGGTCTCGCATGTCGGCGACGACCGGGAAGGCCTTGCCGCCAAATTCCTCGATCCTGGCGAGGGTCTCGCTCGCATCGAGGCCGGGCTTCTGGTTGACGCCGACCACGGCTCCCTCCGATGCGAGCCGAACGGCGGTTGCCTGTCCTATGCCGGTCGTCGCGCCGGTGACCAGCGCGACCTTGCCCTCGAAGCGACGTTCCATAGTGTTCTCCAGCGGAAAGCTCAGCGAATCCCCTTCGGTATCCGCCGCGGGAATGGATGTTCAGAAGATCGCCACCGGGTTCCAGGGCGTGCCGGTCGCGCCCGGAAGGCGCAACGGCAGGCCGACGACCATGAATTCCCAGCGGCCTTCTTCCTCGCAGGCCTTGGCCACGTCCTCGAGGTTCAGGCTGTCGGAGATGCACATGCCCATGGCGACGAGCTGAAGCGGATGGATCGGGTAAGGCATCGCCTCGACGTTGCTCGGCACCGTTTCGCCATCGCCGTCAGGAAGAAAAGCCGCGATTTTCCGCTCGTGCATCCACGGTACGGTATCGACATGGAGGCCGGCCTTGCCCTCGCCGCCCGGCTCGTTGTTCCAGGCGCCGAGCGCGAGGCGTCGGGCATGATGGCCGGTGCGGAAGACGAGGATATCGCCCTCGCCGAGGCGGACGCCCTGCTCCTCCTCGATTGCCTCGAGCTCGGCCCGCGTCACCGCCTCGCCGGGCTCGAGCCAGTCGACCTTGCGGTGCCGGGCGGCATCGAGCAGGACGCCGCGACCGACGATGCCATTGGCGTAGGCGGTGATCGCCCCCCATTCCGAGCCGCGCGACGTCAGCAACTCGGCCGGCTTGCCGTTGTAGAGCTTGCCCTTGTAGGCGACATGGTTCAGCGCATCGACATGGGTATGGCAGTCGCCGTGGCTGGCCATGGCGAGGTAGCACATGCCGAAGGAAAGCCCGTTGTCGGTGATCGGAATGTCGTGCATCAGCGACATCAGGTGGACGGCCGGGTTCGGGTTGTCAGGCCCGGCGACCTTGTTGATCGGAATCGCCATCGACACCGTCCGGCCGCTCTTCACCAGCGTTGCAGCCGCAGCGATCCTGTCGGGCGTCAGGTAGTTGAGCGTGCCCCGCTCGTCGTCAGGACCCCAGCGGCCCCAGTTCTTGACGGACTCGAACATCGCGTCGAAGTCCTTGAGGCTGACGGGCGCGGGCGGGGTCAGTGTCCGTGTCATCTCAACTCGCAACCGCTGATTCCGGTGAGTGGAGCAAAACCCGGGCCGGAGGCCGATACCTCCGGTCCGGGCGCTTTCGTTTGATGCTACTCGGCGCTCTCCGTCGCGGCGAGGATGGTATCGACATTGTCCTCGGTGACGAAGATCAGGCCCGAGTCACCCTTCGCCGGCAGCGGGTTCTGGAGCCACTGGTCCATGCCGAGGTTGCGGATGATGTCGTTGTGGAACGTGTAGAGGTACAGGACGGCGAAGAAATCCATCGTCTCGTACTTCTCCA
>NZ_JAGRLA010000171.1 GCF_020442045.1 Bauldia sp.
CCCACAAGCTCGCCTTCCTCGACGAGATGGCGATCTGGCTGACCGGCGCCGAGACCGACCGCAAGGCCGTCCTCGTCGGCGACCTCAACATCGCCCCGCTCGAAAACGACGTCTGGTCGCACAAGCAGCTCCTCAGGATCGTCAGCCACACCCCGGTCGAGACCGAGCGCATGGAGCAGGTCCGCGCCGCCGGCGGCTGGGTCGACGCGATGCGCCGCTTCGTGCCGCCGGAGGAGAAGCTCTATACGTGGTGGAGCTATCGCGCGCCGAACTGGGCCACGGCCGACAAGGGCCGCCGCCTCGACCATGTCTGGGTGACGCCGCATCTTGCCGGCCGCCTGGAGGGCACCGAGGTCATTCGCGCCACGCGCGGCTGGAAGCAGCCGTCCGACCATGTTCCGGTGATTGCGCGGATTTCAACAGGCTGATCGCGACGAGCCGGTCGTCAGCGGCCGATCGGCTCAGGCCGAATCCTTGCGCCTCAGCGGCGTGTCGTCGATGCCCCTCAGTGCCTTGTCGACCTTGCCAAGCTCGCCGACCGTCGCGACCAGCCGGCCGGCCAGCGTCGCGCGGAGCTTCAGCGCGACATGGGGATATTCGTTCAGCATCCGGGTCATCAGCTTGCGGTCGATCTCCAGCACCTCGCAGGAGACCACGGCCGTCGCCGTCACCGGCCGTCGCGTCTCGATGAACAGCGCGATCTCGCCGATCAGGCTGCCGGCCTCGCAGGTCATCAGGATATTGCGCTTGGTACCATGGCCGGTCGCCAGCTCGATCCCCCCGAAGGCGACCACATAGCCCGACATCGCGGTCGCCCCCTCGCGGAACAGCACCTGCCCCGGGTGCAGCTCGAGCCGCACCGCGCTGAAGGCGAGCAGCCGGAGCTGCTCGGTCGACAGACCGGCGAAAAGCGGTATCCGCGAAAGCAGCGAGATGTCGCGATCGAGGCTCATGCGTCAGCCCGTCGACCGCCCGCCCGCCGACCGTCCATGGGGTCCATCAGGGAACCAGCTTGTAGCCGCCGACATCGGTGACCAGAAGCTCCGCCTTGGACGGGTCCTTCTCGATCTTCTGCCTGAGCCGGTAGATGTGGGTTTCCAGCGTATGGGTCGTCACTCCGGAGTTGTAGCCCCATACCTCGTGCAGCAGCACGTCGCGGCCGATCACCTTCTCGCCCGCCCGATAGAGGAACTTGAGGATCGCGGTTTCCTTCTCGGTCAGCCTGACCTTCTGGCCGCGCTCGTCGACCAGCATCTTGGCGCTCGGCCGGAAAGTATAATGGCCGATGGTAAACACCGCGTCTTCGCTCTGCTCGTGCTGGCGGAGCTGGGCCCGGATCCGCGCCAGCAGCACCGCGAAGCGGAAGGGCTTGGTGACGTAGTCGTTGGCGCCCGCCTCGAGGCCGAGGATCGTGTCGGATTCGGAATCCTGACCGGTCAGCATGATGACCGGCGCCTTGAATCCGCTCTTGCGCAGCAGCTTCACCGCCTCGCGGCCGTCCATGTCGGGCAGCCCGACATCCATGATCACCAGGTCGAGCCGGCCCTGGCGCGCGGCCTGCACCCCCTTGGTGGCGTTTTCGGCATCCTCGATGTCGAATTCCTCGTAGAGGGAAAGCTGTTCGACCAGGCTTTCGCGAAGCACTTCGTCGTCGTCGACGACCAGGATCTTGCGGGCGGGCATGTGTCGCCTCTGTTCATCTTGCCGGCTTCCGGACGAAACCGGCGGAATCCATCGGAATCAGCCTAGGATGTGGTGTAGACCTCAACCCCATGGGGGTGCAAGCAAAGGTGGCTCCCATGGCGAAATCGAGGAAACGGGGCATTTTACAGTGAAATCTTCGATCCGCGACATCCGCGTCGCGTCTCTCGGGCCGGATCGGACCCGCGGCATGCTCGTCGCGGGCGGCTTGACCGTGCCATGCGCCCTCGGCCGTGGCGGCATCGCGACGCGAAAACGCGAGGGCGACGGCGTCACGCCGGCCGGCCGTTTCGCGCTCCTCTCGGTCTTCTTCCGCCCCGATCGCCTGCGCCGCCCGGTCACCCTCCTCCCCGTCGCGCCGATCCGTCCTGATTCCGGCTGGTGCGACGACCCTGCCGACCGCCGCTACAACCGCCCGGTCCGCCTCCCCTATCCCGCGAGCCACGAGGAGTTGTGGCGGCGCGACCACCTCTACGACCTCGTCGTCGTCCTCGATTACAATTTCCTGCACCCCCGTCGCGGCGCGGGCAGCGCCATCTTTTTCCACCTCGCCGCCCCCGGCTTCCGACCCACCGCCGGCTGCGTCGCCGTCACGGAGCAAGCGATGCAGCGCATCCTCGCCCACTGCGGGCCGGGAACCGGGATGGATATCCGCTGAGCTCGGCATCACAGGAACCCCGCCATGTGGTGAGGATCGCGGTGCCGCCGTGCGTCCTTCGAGGCTCGCTCCGCTCGCACCTCAGGATGGCGGGGTGGGCAGCCATCACACCGCCCCCCCATCCGGCCTGGCGGACAACCCCCACGCCGCAAACAACCCCCACGCGGCAAACAACCCCGCCATCCTGAGGTGCCCGCGCGAAGCGCGGGCCTCGAAGGACGCGAATACGGCGGGCCGAGGACCGGACTCACCCTGTCCTCACGACCGTCCCTCCCCGGAGCACGACGCCCGTCAGCCCTCCCCTTGTGGGAGGACCAAAACCGCGCCTGCGGTTTTGGGGAGGGGTAAGGCGGTTCAACGGATCGCACACCGCTCCCCGAAGCGGCCGCGCCGCTTTGACCCCTCCCACAAGGGGACGGTCGGACGTCGCGTGGACAGCCCTGTACGGGGATCTGTTGGTCCGGAAAGAGGGACTAAACACCTAGACCAGCGGCGGCCGCGTCCCGAAGATCGCGCTGCCGACCCGGACGTCCGTCGCGCCGAAGGCGATCGCCGTTTCGAAGTCCGAGCTCATCCCCATGGAAAGGGACTCGAGGCCAAGCCGCCCGGCGATCTTGGCAAGCAGCGCGAAATGCGGCGCCGGCGACTCCTCGACCGGCGGGATGCACATCAGCCCGTCGATCGTAAGCCCATGCACCGACCGGCAGCGCGCGACGAAGGCGTCCGTCTCCTCCGGCAGCACCCCGGCCTTCTGCGGCTCGGCGCCGGTATTGACCTGCACCAGCAGACGCGGGCTCCGTCCGAGCCTCGCCATCTCGGCGGCGACCGCTCCGGCGATCTTGTCCCGGTCGATGGTGTGGATCGCGTCGAACAGCGCGACCGCGTCGCGCGCCTTGTTGGACTGCAGCGGCCCGATCAGGTGGAGCTCGATGTCCGGCGTCTCGGCCTTCAGCGCCGGCCACTTGCCCGCTGCCTCCTGCACCCGGTTCTCGCCGAAGACCCGCTGGCCGGCGGCGATCACCGGCCGGATCCCCTCGGCGTCGAAGGTCTTCGACACCGCGATGAGCCGCACCGAGCCGGCCGCCCGTCCCGCTTCCTTCTCGGCCGCGGCGACACGCTCGCGAACTTCCGCCAGGCCGGGATGATTGGTCGTTTGGGTGTCCATCCGCCCTTCTTACGCGAAGCAGGCGCCGACGCAACGCCCCTCTCCCCCCTTGTGGGGGAGACCGCGGAGCTTCCGGCGGCAGAGCCGACCGGTAGCGAAGCGAGAGAGGGGTAAGAGCCCCAACGTCACGCCCCGCGAAGGGATACGTCCTCGTCAGCGTCGTCCGCTTCGAGCCCGGCGGAGAGCTCGACCGGCTTGCCGTGCGGTGTCCGGAGATAGGCCCGACGCCACGCCTCGACGCGGCCCTCGAGCGAGCCGCCGGCTTCCGGCGACCGCTCGGCCACCAGCCCCTCCAGTGCGGCAAGCGCCGCGGCGTAATAGGTCGCGTCATCGTCCGGCCCGCCGGCCGCTTCCGCCCGCCGGAGCGCCGCGCCGAGCGCCGCCGCCCAGTCGGAGCGCGAGAAGAGGCCCGCCTCCGCCAGCCCGTTGGCGATCGCCAGCACCTGCGCATGCCACGGCTCGGCGAAACGGACCGGCCCCTCATCGCTTGCCCGCGGCGCGATCCCGGTCGCCTCAGGCGGCATCAAGGTAGCTCTCCCACAAGTCGAGATAGACCCGATCCCCGGCCGCCGTCGCTTCCGGCCAGAGCTCGGTCGCGGCGAAGCAAACCGTGTAGAGCGTCTCCGGCCGTTCCTCGCCGGCCGCACTGGCATCGGGAAAGACATGCGCACCGTGATGGGCGGTCACCTCGCCACGGCGGCCTCGCACATATTGCGGCAGCCGGGTATGGCCGGGATTGGCGTCGATCCGGGCACGCACCGCCTCGCCGACCGTGAAGCGCGGTGGCTCGGTTGCCGGACGGTCGAAGCGGGCCGTGTTCCTTGTCGCCGCAGCGACCTTGTCCGGCGTCATCGGCGGCGCGAGACCGGGGATCGCGGCGGCCGACTTGCCGCTCGCCAGTTCCCCGACCGTCGCGACGCCGGAATTGACCATCATCGCCGCATAGGTCTGGAGCCACTGGTCGTAATAGGGCCGCGTCAGGTAGTCGACCGGCTCGATCAGCTCGCGCACGTGGCGGAACCAGTCGATGCTCCACGGCGCCACCCGGCTCATCGACCGGACGATGCCGAGCATCCGCGCCTCCCATGCCTCATGGAACGGCTCTTCCGGCTCGCCGACGTCGATCGGGCCGTAGCCCTGGCGTCCGCCGAGATCGTGGATGCCGTCCATCAGCCGGCCTCCCCCTTGCCCGGCGTCAGGTCCCGCGCCGTTCCGATCATCGCGTTCCGGGTCACCAGGTCCGCGAGCTCCGCCGCGTCCCAGCCCTCGGTGCCGGCCGGCCGCTCGGGCAGCACCATGTAGCGGAGCTCGGCGGTCGAATCCCAGACCCGGATCGCGACCGACTCCGGCACGTCCTCGCCGAATTCCGCCAGCACGCCGCGTGGATCACGGACGGCGCGGGCGCGATAGGCGGCGGTCTTGTACCAGTTCGGCGGGATGCCGAGCACCGAATGCGGATAGCAGGAGCAGAGCGTGCAGACGATCAGGTTGTGAACGTCCGGCGTGTTCTCGACCACCTTGAGATGGCCGCCCGCCCACCCGTCGAAGCCGAGCTCGGTGATCGCCGCCGTCCCGTCGGCCAGCAGCCGCGCCTTGAAATCGGGATCGGTCCACGCCCTGGCGACGACGGCCGCGCCGCGCTTCGGACCGATCTCCTCGGTAAAGACCTCGATCCACGCATCGACGGTCGCCGGGTCGAGCATCCCCTTCTCGACCAGCAGGCTCTCCAGCGCCTTGACCCTCAGCGCCGGCTCCGGCGGCAGGTGGCTGTGCAGCTCTTCGTGGATGTGGGCGATTGTGTGGCTGTCGTGGCCCGACATTGGCGGGTCCTCCTCGACCATGAACGCTGTCGGCCCGGAGTGTAGCGCCTTTTCGGCTCGACCGGGAAAACCTCATTTCATGCCTTTCCGGTTGACCGCCCGCGGCGATTCTGGTGAGTGTCCCGGCGCGCCACCGGTCGAAATGGCGGCGCCAACAAGGTTTCCGACGCGTTTTCCGGCGATGGCGAGCGAAAGATACAATCCGAAAGAGTCCGAGGCCCGGTGGCAGGCCGCCTGGGCCGAAAAGCGCATCTTCGAGACGAAGAACGACGACCCGCGGCCGAAATACTACGTCCTGGAGATGTTCCCCTACCCTTCCGGGCGCATCCACATGGGCCATGTCCGCAACTACACCATGGGCGATGTCGTCGCCCGCTACATGGGCGCGCGCGGCCATAACGTCCTCCATCCGATGGGCTGGGACGCCTTCGGCCTGCCGGCGGAAAACGCCGCCATGCAGAACAGGGTCAATCCGCGCGACTGGACCTACGACAACATCGCGACGATGCGCGACCAGTTGAAGCTGATGGGCCTCGCCATCGACTGGACGCGCGAATTCGCCACCTGCGACGTCGATTACTACGCCCGCCAGCAGAAGCTCTTCACCGACCTTTACAAGGCCGGCCTCGCCTATCGCCGCAAGTCGCGGGTCAACTGGGATCCGGTCGACCAGACCGTGCTCGCCAACGAGCAGGTCATCGACGGCCGCGGCTGGCGCTCAGGCGCGCCCGTCGAGCAGCGCGAGCTGACCCAGTGGTTCTTCCGCATCACCGCCTTCAGCGACGACCTGCTGTCGGCCCTCGACACCCTCGACCGCTGGCCGGAGAAGGTCCGCGTCATGCAGCGGAACTGGATCGGCCGCTCCGAGGGCATGCGCGTCCGCTTCGCCTTCGACGGCCGGCCACCCGAGGGCTTCGATGATATCGAGGTCTTCACCACCCGCCACGACACCCTGTTCGGCGCGAGCTTCCTCGCCGTCTCGCCCGACCATCCGCTGGCCACCGCGCTTGCCGCCGGCAACCCGGCGCTCGCCGAGTTCATCGCCGAATGCCATCGCGCCGGTACCAGCGAGGAGGCGCTTGAGACCGCCGAGAAGCACGGCTTCGATACCGGCCTCGAGGTCGTCCACCCGATCGACAGGCACCTCAGGCTGCCGGTCTATGTCGCGAACTTCGTGCTGATGGGCTACGGCACCGGCGCGATCTTCGGCTGCCCGGCCCACGACCAGCGCGACTTCGACTTCGCCACCAAGTATCACCTGCCGATCAAGCCGGTCGTCGCCCCCCTCGACGTCATCGATACCGGCGCCGAATTCGCCGCCTGGATCGAGCAGTTCGAGACCGGCGACGAGGCCTATGTCGATGACGGCCAGCTGATCAATTCCGATTTCCTCGACGGCATGGAGGTGCCGGAGGCGAAGGAGGCGATGGCCGTCCGGCTCGAGGGCCAGACCCTCGGCGGCCATCCGCAAGGCGTCCGCGAGGTCAATTACCGGCTCCGCGACTGGGGCATCTCGCGCCAGCGCTACTGGGGCTGCCCGATCCCGGTCATCCACTGCCCGACCTGCGACATCGTCCCGGTGCCGGACGCGGACCTGCCGGTCGAGCTGCCCGCCGACGTCGCCTTCGACCGTCCCGGCAACCCGCTCGACCACCACCCGACCTGGAAGCACGTCACCTGCCCGCAATGCGGCGGCAAGGCGACCCGCGAGACCGACACCATGGACACCTTCGCCGACCCGTCGCGCTATTTCGCCCGCTCCACCGCGCCCCGGGCCGGCCAC
>NZ_JAGRLA010000024.1 GCF_020442045.1 Bauldia sp.
GAGGAGCTGCTCGGCCATTGCTACGGCGCGGGCGCGCCGCGCGATGCTCCCGGCACCTCCGGGCGGGAGGCGAGACAGTGACCGGATTGCTGCGCCGCTACGGGACGCTGATCGGCTTCGCGGCGATTATCGTCTTCTTCTCGATCAGCCTGCCGGACACATTCCTGACGGGCCGCAACTGGCTGAATATCAGCCAGCAGGTGAGCATGCTGACGGTGGTCGCCGCCGCGATGACCATCGTCATGGTGATGGGCGATTTCGACCTCAGCGTCGGGTCGATGGCAAGCCTCGCCGGGGTGGTCGCCGCCGTGCTCTTCACCTTCGGCTATTCGGTCCCGTCGGCGGTCGCCCTGGCGCTGCTGGTCGGGCTTGCCGGCGGGGCGATCAACGGCGTCCTGGTCAGCCTGTTCGGCATCCTGCCATTCATCGCGACGCTGGCGACGCTGACCGTCTTCTCCGGCGCCGCCTTCCTGGTCTCAGGCGGCAAGACGATCTTCGGGCGGGACATCCCGCAGGCCTTTTCCGGATTCGCCCGCGAGGGCCTGCCGCTCGGCACGATCGGCGACCAGACGCTCAGCCTTCCCTACCTGACCATTGTCGCGATCGTCGTCGTGGTGCTGGTCTGGGTGCTGCTCGAGCAGACGACGTTCGGGCGCAGGCTCTATGCCATCGGCGGAAACCGGGAAGCGGCGCGGCTTGCCGGGGTGCGGGTCAGGCGGCTCCGCCTGATCGCCTTCGCGCTGACCGGCTTCGGCGCGGCGGCGGCCGGGCTGATGTATGCGAGCCGGGTCGCCTCGGCCAACCCGACGCAAGGATCCGGGCTGATGCTGAACGCCATCGCCGCCGTCTTCCTCGGGATGACGATGAGCGAAGAGGGCGAGCCGCGCGTCCATGCGACGCTGATCGGGGTGCTGATCCTCGGGGTCCTCGACAACGGCCTGACCCAGATGAGCGTCGACAGCTACGTCCGCGACATCCTCGTCGGGGTGATCATTATCGCGGCGGTCGCCTCAAGCTCCCTGTGGAAGCGATTTCGATGAGGTGCTAGGGCTTGGCGCGGGGGGCGGTCTTTCCATGGCGGATTCGCCGGAGACAGCTCGATGAAAGTGCCAGTCGCGACGTTCTTCACAGGCTTCCTGCTGCTTGCCGGCGCGGCGATCGCCGAGGACCAGCCGGCCGCGCAGTCGACGCCTGTCGCGCCAAAGACCGATACCGCGCCGATCACGGCCGCCGGCTTCGCCCTCGACGATGTCGGCTTTTTCGTCGTCGACCTCAAGGATGGCCGCGTCGTTGCGGAGCATAATGCCGACCGGCCGTTCATACCGGCTTCGGTGGCGAAGATCGCCACGATCGCGGCCGCCCTGACCATCCTCGGCGGAGATCACACCTTCACCACCACCCTGCTCGCCGACGGCGCGGTCAAGGACGGGGTGCTTTCCGGATCGCTGATCCTCAAGGGCGGCGGCGACCCCTTCCTCACCGGCGACGACCTCCAGGCGATGGCGAAGGACCTGGCCGCGGCCGGTATCAAGCGGGTCGACGGGACCTTCCTCTACGACGCGACCAGCGCGATCGAGGTTCCGCAGATCAACGCCATGCAGCCGGAGGCGGCGGGCTACAACACCGGCGTCAGTGCACTTTCCGTCAACTTCAACCGGGTGCGGGTCAACTGGCAGAGGAGCGCGAAAGCCGCCTCGGCCATCGCCGCGGCCGTCAGTGAACACGTGACGCAGCCGGTCGACGCGATCGGCCTGGCCTTCGCCGAAGAGGATGCGGCCGGACCCTATGTCCGCGCCGGAATCGCGTCCGAGGACCGCTGGCTCCTGTCGCCCGACCTCGCCGCCAAGGGCCAGGACTGGCTGCCGGTGGGCAACCCGTCGCTGGTCACGGCGGAGGTGTTCCGGGCCCTGGCGGCGGCGCAGGGGGTCGATCTGCCCGCTCCGACTCCGGGACCAGCGCCGGAGGGTGCCCGTCAGGTGACGCAGCATGACAGCATTCCGCTCACCAACATCGCTCGCGCGGTGCTGCGCTATTCGAACAACCTGTCGGCGGAACTGATCGGCCTCGCCGCGAGCCGTGCGCTGACCGGCCGCAGCCTGTCGCTTGCCGATTCGGCCTCTGCGCTGGCGGCGTGGTGGAAGCTGCGCCTGGCCGATGCCGACTGGAGCGGGATGGTGCTGGCGAACCATTCCGGCCTTTCCTCGGATTCGCGAACGACGCCGCGCCAGATCGTGACGATGCTCGAGGAGGCTGCGACCTCGGCCGGCGGCGCCGATTTTCACGAATTGCTGAAGCATATCGGCTGGAAAGGGGTGAAGGGGTCGGCCCGCGTCAAGACCGGCACGATGTCCTATGCGCGCGGGCTCGCCGGCTATATCGACACGGCGGCGGGGAACAGGCTGGCCTTCGCGATCTTCTTCAACGACATGGGGAAACGCGCCGCGCTCGACGCGGCCTTCGATCCGCGCGTCAAGGAGATCGATCCGGCATCGCGGCCGTGGCGGACGCGCGCGCTCAAGCTCGAAGAGAAATACACCACCGGCTGGGCGGAGCAGTTCTAAGCCGCGCGACCTGGCTCATCGCGTCACGAGGAGGCCGTAGCGGCAGCGCTGGGGGGCTTTATGCCGCGATCACGATCCCGGTGAAGCCGGATTGAGCGGCGGCAGTGCCGTCGCTTCGGCCGCCTCTTCGCGGCTTGCGCTCCGCGCCTGGGGAAGCGCCTCGGCCAGGGCCTTCCAGGCGGACGCCGGGTCTGCGGTCCGGTCCGTCCCGTATCGGGCGGCGCCGAGACCGGTGAGCGCCTTCACCAGAGCCGGATGCCGGCGAGGATCGGAACCAGCGACTTTTCGCGCCCATCCATCGAGTGCCGGATAGAGGGCGCCATAATCGCGACGGGCGATCACCTGACGCAGGACGGCATAGGCCCGCCTTTCGGATGCCAGCCAGGCCTCGCGGCGCTGCCGCACGAAATGCGCAAGAGGTGGCATCAGGCGGCGGGCCAGCCACACGACGATCGCCAGCGCGACCGCGGCCGCGAAGCCGACCGTCAACAGCGCGCGCCAGTCGCGCGGTTGCGTGCTTCGCGCGGGCGGTCCGTCGACGGTTACCGGGAATCCCTCGACCGACGCCGTTTCCACGGCGCCGGATCTCAGATTGTACCAGGCAAGCGACACCGGCGGCGCTTCGCCAAGTCCGCCACCCTCCGCGACCAACGTGACCCGCTCGGTCCGGCTGCCGCTGACCACCCCGCGATTGTCCGATTCCACCATTGCCGGTTCCGCCGGATAGGCGGCGATGCCGTCGATGGCGATGCCCGGCAGCAGCTTCGGCAGGAACATCGGCGAAACGCCCTGGACCTTCGCGGTGACGGTGCGAATCACGCTGTCGCCCGGCTTCATGCCCTCGGGCATTCCCTCGATTTCCTGAGTCAGCTCGAGGTGGTCCGCGGCGATGAACGGATCGAGGGTCTCGGCGCCTTCCGGGATCACGCCGGCGAACCTGATCGGCTCCGTCCGAAGGGTGGCCTGCACAGGCTTGCTCGTTTCCGGATCGGCATAGGTGACGATGACGTCCTGCGCCGGGAGGACGAAATCGCCGGGGATCATGGGCGAGATCCGGTAGCGTCTCGTCACGCCAGACCATGTCTCGCCGTCGATGCGCTTGCTTGTCGGGCCGGTCGACCCTTCCGGCAGGCGGATGAGGAGATTCGGCGTCTCGAAACTCGGCCAGACCGGCGGCTTCGGCATGAAGGTCGGCACCAGGACCGTGAGGCGAAGGCTGAGCATCTCGCCGGGGATCGCCTCGGTCTGCTCGAAGGTCACCTCGAGGATCGGAGCGTTGGCCTGTTGCGCCGCCGCGGGGGACGCGAACAGCAGCACGAGCAGGAAGAGGACGACCGGTCTCATTGCGGCGACTCCGGCGTGCCCCGTCGGGCAGCTTCGATCGCGAAGCGGTAGCGCAGGAAGTCGCCGGTCCGGGTATCGACGGTATTCATCCACTGCTCGGCGGTCATCAGTCCGAGGCTCTCTTCCTTCGGCGCTTCGATCCGGGTCTCGGCACCGCGATTCGCCTCGTTGTCGAAGACGATCTCGTCGGCGCCAATGCCGGCCGCCTCGCCGGTATCCTCCTGTTCCCGGACCCGTTCGACGTGCTCGACGATTTCGCGTGCAACCTCGAGATTGGCGGCGGCACCCGGATAATCCGGATCGCGTGCGAGCGCGGTCTCGAAAGCGCGGACGCCATCGCGATAGCGGCGCGACTTGATGTAGGCCATGCCCTGGACGAAGGCTGCTTCGGCGGTCTCCACGCGTTCCAGGACCTCCGTGGCCTTTTCGTACTGCCCGTCGCGATAGAGCGCGTAGCCGCGCCACATGGGATCGACGAAAAGCTCGGCGGCCCGGCCGAAGTCCCTTCGATCATACGCGCGCTGGCCCTGCTGGTCCGGGGTGAAGAACCAGTCGGCAATTCCATCGGCACGGGCGGCGTCCGGAGCCTGTGAGCCGACGACAACAGCGACGAGGACCGCCCAGCGCATCGTCCAGCCGCGCCGGAACCAGAGAAGGAGCAACAGGGCCGCCGGCCAGGCGAGCCAGTAGCCGCGATCCTGCCAGGGCTGGTCGGAATTCTCCAGCATCGCCTGGCGGTAGGCCGCGTTGAGCTGGCGATCAAGCTGACGCATATCGGCATCGTCGGGCGTGACCGGAACGACGGGCGCGGATAGCTGATCGAGCCCGCGGTCGCGCTTTCCCTCGGGCAGCATCGACAGGACGGCGAGCGGCACCGGCGCATCGTCGAGCGCGCCGACGTCGGCCGGATCGAGGGAGTCGGCGACGAACAGAACGCCGCCCGGTGCATCTTCCTGCGCAAGCAGGCCGGTGGAGAGCCGCAGGGCGTCGCTCGCCTGCTCGCCCTCGATCGGCATGATCTCGGGAGTGAGGCCTTCGAGATAAGGCGTCATGACGGACGGGTCTTCGGTCATCGGCACGACGACATGGGCGCTGCCGGCATAGGCGACGAGCGCCGTCCTGGCGCCGGCCCGCAGCTTGAGGAAGTCGCGGATCTTCTGCTTGCCGCGTTCAAGGCGCGATGGCGCGACGTCGGTTGCTTCCATCGACGGCGTCACCTTGAGGGCGACGACCACGGGCGCCGACTGCGCCACAAACGGATCAGGCATGCGCGACCAGGTCGGCCCGGCCACGCCGATCGCCAGCAGCGACAGCGCGATCATGACGCCGTCGATCGGCTGGAGCCGGCGGCCGCCCTGCCGCCCGACGACGAGCGCGGCGCGAAGATGCGGTGCCAGGCCATCGGTCGGCACGTCTCGCCGCGTCCGGGCGCGTCGGACGACCCACCAGAGCATCGCGATGACCGGCAACAACAGCAGCCAGAGCGGCCGGATGAAGTGAAAGGCATCGACGAAGACGGTCAGCCCGCTCATGCCACGGCCCTCGGGCGCGCGCCGCCATAGAGGATAACCACGACGCCCAGGCCGATCAGCAATGCGACGGCCAGCGGGATATATGCGAGCGATTGCCGCGGTCGGAAGGACAAGGTCTCCACCTCCCGCGGCGCAAGCTCGTCGATCCGTTCATAGACGGTGTTGAGACCCGCCTCGTCGTCGGCGAAGAAGTATTCACCGCCGGTTCTTGCGGCGATGTCCCGCAAGGTCGCGACATCGACCCGGTCTTCGCCGGTCGCGTCGGGGTCGCCGACGCCGATCGTGTAGATCTCCACGTCCTCGCCGGCCGCGATCTCGGCCGCGTTGACCGGGCTCATCCGGCTCGCGGTATCGCCGCCGTCGGAGAGCAGGATGAGCAGGCGCTGCTCGACGTCGCTCGCCTCGAAGGTGCGGATGGAGAGGCCGATCGCGTCGCCGAGCGCGGTATGCGGGCCGGCCATGCCGACTTCGGTCCGGTCGAGCAGTTCGAGGATCGTATCGAGGTCTTCGGTCAGCGGCGCCTGGACATAGGCTTTCGATCCGAAGACGATCAGCGCCATGCGCTCGCCCTGGCGGCCCTCGATGAAGGTCCGGACCACATCCCGGACCACCGCCAGGCGCTGCTTCCTTTCGCCGTCCGGCGTTTCGAAATCGCGCTTGTCCATCGAGCCGGAAATGTCGATGGCGAGCACGATGTCGCGGGCGGCCCTGGTGATTTCCACCGGCTCGCCGACACGCTCGGGCTGCGCCAGCGCCAGCACGGCGAGGCACCAGCACGCGATCGCCGCGATCATCTGGAGGCGTGTCCGCGACAGGACCACCGCGCCGGCGCGTGCCTCGGTTCCGGCGGCCGTCACGATATGCCGGAAGAACGGGAAGCGCAGCGCCGGAACCTGCTCGCGATGCGGTGGCGCGAAGCGCCAGACGAGCAGCGGCAGCGGCAGGAGCAGGAGCGCCCATGGGAAACCGAGCGAGATCACGGGCGCGCCCCGGTCGCCGTGACGCGATGATCGCGGACCCAGCGGGCGGCGAGGTCGCCGAGGCCCGGCGCGGAAGGCGTTGCCTCGGGCCGGAAGGGCGCGGTCGCCAGGGCCGCGCCGGGTCCATCCGTGAACCCTGATCTCCCGCCGGTCCTGTCGAGGAATGCCAGCCAGTCCCCGCCGGCCAGGTCGGCAACCTCGTCGCGCGGCCAGGCGGCCAGCGCGGTGCGTCGCAGTATCGGGGCGATCGCAGCCGGATCGTCGCCGGCCCCGGCAAGCTCCGCCAGCGCCGCCCGGCGATAGGCATTGGCGCGCCAGCGGCGAATGCCGCGCCATGCCAGCCAGACCAGGGCGAGCACCAGGGCAGCCGCGAGGACGACCCATCCCGCCGTTTCGGGTGTCATCGGCACGGACGCCGGTGCGTCGGGTTCGGCGAGCTTGTCGATCAGGTCGACGAGCGTGACGGGCGCGGCGTCTTCTCCGTTCATCCCGGACCGAGCCCCATGAGGCGCCGAAGCTGCGGCAGCGTTTCCTCGGCGGAGGACAGGGGCAGGACCGGTACGCCGAGGGTGCGCTGCCAGTCCAGTATCTCGGCGAGGCGGCCACGCGCCATGTCGCGCAAGTTCCTGTGTTGCGTCGTGTCCCCCGTGTCGACTTCCGCCTGAAGCTCGCCGTCGGACACGATCAGCCGCAGCCCCTCGGGAAAGTCTTCCGCAAATGGGTCGGAAACGAGGACGAGGACGAGATCATTGTGCCGGGAGAGCCCCGAGACCAGGCGATGGGTCTCGTCGTCCACCTGGTCGAAATCGCTGAGGACGATGATCAGGTGGTTGCGCGGCGCGATGCGGGCGACGGCGCGCAATACCCGGGTCAGCGAAATCGGCGGAACATTCGGCGCGTCGGCGCGCAGGGTTCCATTCGCGTCGGCCAGAGCGGTCAGGAACCGGTTCAATGTCGCCCGGCTTCGTTCGGGCCGTATCTCGGCGATCTGCTCGTCGCCAAAGACGATGCCGCCGACCCGGTCGCCCTGGTCGAGAATCCGGAACGCCGCCAGCGCCGCGGCCTCGGCGGCGGTCACGCTCTTCATGTTGAGCACCGAGCCGAAGAACATGGACATGCGCTGATCGACGACGATGAGGGCCGGGCGGTCGCGCTCCTCGGTCATCACGCGGACGTGCGGCGTTCCGGTGCGGGCGGTCACCTTCCAGTCGATGGTGCGGACGTCGTCGCCCGGCAGGTAGTCGCGCAGCTCCTCGAAATTGAGCCCGCGTCCGCGCAAGCGCGAGGCATGGCGTCCGTTGAGCACCGACCGCGCCGGCTGGCGTGGCAGGAAGGTCAGGCCGCGCGCCCGGCCTTCGAGGCCGCGCAGGTGGTCGAGGGTAACGCGGACCCGCGGGTCATCCCCCTCCTCCAGCCCGGCCCGAGGGAGCGTGCCCGTCCTGATCCGTGCAGCGCGATCGCGCACCTGCGCCTCCTTCAGGGCAAGGCCACCTGACGGATGATTTCCGACACGACCTGATCCGGGGTCACGCCTTCGCCCTGGGCTTCGTAGCTCAGGCCGAGGCGGTGCCTCATCACGTCCGGGGCGATGTGCCGTACATCCTCGGGGTCGACATAGTCGCGGCCGGACAGCCAGGCATGGGTCCTGCCGCATTTGTCGAGGGCGAGGCTCGCGCGCGGGCTGGCGCCGACCTCGATCCAGCGCTTGAGGTCGGGGCCGAACTCGGCGGGAATGCGGGTCGCGTTGACCAGGTCGGCCATGTAGCGCTCCATGGCCTCCGAGACGTGGATGACACCGATCTCCCGCCGCGCGGCAAATACCGCTTCCTGGGGGATCGGGGCGGCCGTCTCGCGGACGGGCTTGTCGGCGGGCGCGGCGTTGGCCTCGATCTCCTCGCCACGGACGAGGCGGATGACATCGACCTCGTCCTCGACCGGCGGGTAGGTGATGTTCACATGCATCAGAAACCGGTCGAGCTGTGCTTCCGGCAGGGGATAGGTGCC
Organism: Bauldia sp.; assembly: GCF_020442045.1. GTDB lineage: Bacteria > Pseudomonadota > Alphaproteobacteria > Rhizobiales > Kaistiaceae > Bauldia. The sequence continues at coordinate 8,422 of NZ_JAGRLA010000024.1, forward strand.
TTCCTGCTCGATCGGATTCTGCGTCGCCATCACCATGAAGAGCGGCGGCATCCGGTGGGTCTTGCCGGCGACGGTGACCTGCCGTTCCTCCATGGCTTCGAGGAGCGCGGCCTGGACCTTGGCGGGGGCGCGGTTGATCTCGTCGGCCAGCACGATATTGGCGAAGATCGGTCCCGGCTCGAAGCGGAATTCGCTGCCCGTGTCGGCCTGGTAATAGACCTCGGTTCCCGTGACGTCCGAGGGCAGCAGGTCGGGCGTGAACTGGATTCGGCTGAAGTCGCTTTCGAGATTCCTTGCCAGCGCCTTGACGGCGCGGGTCTTGGCCAGCCCCGGAAGCCCCTCGATCAGCAGGTTGCCGTTGGCCAGCAGCCCGATCACCAGCCGTTCGATCACCTCGCGCTGGCCGACGATCGTTTCGCCCATCCGGTCGCGCAACGCATTGATCTGTTCGAGGCTGCCGCCTGTCGCCGCGTCGTTCATTTCCGTCCTCCCTCAATCTCCGCGGCGAGGATTTCGCGCGCCTCCTTCATGCGGCGCTTCTCGTCATCGCTCACGTCCGGGAATTTTGGATCGATCTCCTTGAACGCGGAGACCAGCGCCGCGGCGATGACCAGCCGCGAAAACCACTTGTTGTTGGACGGAACCACGAACCATGGCGCATGAGGCCGGGCGGTGTTGCCGATCATGTCCTCATAGGCGTGCATGTAGTCGTCCCAGAACGCCCGCTCGGCCATGTCGGACGGGGAGAACTTCCAGTTCTTGTCCTCCTCGTCGATCCGGTCGATGAACCGTCTCGCCTGCTCGTCCTTCGAGGTGTGGAGAAAGAACTTGAGGACGACCGTGCCGTTGTTGGCCAGCTGGCTTTCGAAATTCCGGATGTCCTCGAACCGGGTCTCCCAGATGTCCTTGCCCGCCAGCTCTTCCGGGAGGCTCTGCGCCTCCAGCAGCTCCGGATGGACGCGGACGACGAGGACCTCTTCGTAATGCGAGCGGTTGAAGATGCCGATGCGGCCGCGCGGCGGGACGACGAGCTGGTGGCGCCAGAGGAAATTGTGGTTCAGCTCGACCGGACCGGGCGCCTTGAAGGAATGAACGTCGCAACCCTGGGGGTTGATGCCTGAAAGGACATGCTCGATCGCACTGTCCTTTCCGGCGGCATCCATCGCCTGGAGTATGATCAGGATCGACCACTTGCCTTCGGCATAGAGGCGCTCCTGCTGCTTGCGCATGTCGTCGAGGTTCTCGGCGAGGAGCTCCTTCGCCTCGTCCTTCTCGATGTCCAGGCCCGCCGTATCCGACGGGTCGACCTTGTCCAGACGAAAGTCCTTGCCCTTGTCGATCCTGTACCGGGCGGCGAGGTCTTCGGCTTTCATCACGACACTTTGCGGGTGGTGAGTGGGAGGAGAAGGCGCCCGGAAATCGCGGCGCGCCCGGCGTCTCCGCCAGCCTGACGGAAGTGCGGCTGGCCGCCAGCGCGGCGGCCAGCCTTGTCCGGCGGGGTCAGCCTAGTTGCGACCCGGTGTGCCCGAGGTCAGCTCGTCCATCACGTTGCTGAGGTTGAAGCTGCCCGGCTTCTGGCGCGGCGGGAATTCCGCGAAGCTCTGCAGCCAGGCACCGACATAGGCGGTGGCCGGGGCGATGGCGAACATCCGCTCCAGATACCAGCGCTGGAAGCCCATGGCGTGTTCCTGGCGGGCCCTCTCCAGCGGGTCCATCCGCAGGTTCGTCAGGTTGGGCGCCCGGAGAACCTCGAACGGCTTGGCCCAGACGTCGAGACCCTCGGCATTCTGCTGGAGGAAGGTGATCTTCCAGTCATCGTAGCGGAGGGCCGCCGGCTCACCGTCGTCGGTCCAGTAGATGAACTCCTTGCGCGGCCATTCACCGTCGCCCTTGAAGGCCGGCAGCAGGTTGTAGCCGTCGAGATGGACATGATACTCGCGGCCGATCGCCTGGACGCCGCCCTTGAGGAGCTGCTCCTTGATGTCGGGCTCGCCGGCCGCCGCCAGCAGCGTCGGCAGCATGTCCTCGTGGGCGCCGATGTCGTTGATCACGGTGCCCGGCTTCAGCACGCCCGGCCAGCGGATCAGCGTCGGCACGCGGTAGCCGCCCTCCCACTGGGTGTTCTTCTCGCCGCGGAACATCGTGGTCCCGCCATCCGGCCAGGTGAAGGTCTCCGCGCCGTTGTCGGTGGAGTACATCACGATGGTGTTGTCGGCGATGCCGAGCTGGTCGAGCTTGTCGAGAAGCTGCCCGACATCATGGTCGTGCTCGGCCATGCCGTCGGCGTAGATGCCGTAGCCGGTCTTGCCTTCCCATTCCGGAGAAAGGTGGGTGAAGATGTGCATGCGGGTGGAGTTCCACCAGACGAAGAACGGCTTGCCCTCGTCATGCGCGCGCTGCATGAAGTCGAGCGCCGCCGCGGTGGTTTCCTCGTCGACCGTCTCCATGCGCTTGCGGGTCAGCGGGCCGGTATCCTCGATCTGGCCGTCCGCCATCGAATGGATCACGCCGCGCGGGCCGAACTTCTCACGGAATTCGGGGCTCTGCGGATAATCCGGATTCTCCGGCTCCTCCTCGGCATTGAGGTGGTAGAGGTTGCCGAAGAATTCGTCGAAGCCGTGATTGGTCGGCAGCATCTCGTCGCGATCGCCGAGGTGGTTCTTGCCGAACTGTCCGGTTGCGTAGCCGAGCGGCTTGAGCAGGCCGGCGATGGTGGGATCCTCGACCATCATGCCCTCGGGGGCGCCGGGCAGGCCAACCTTGGTCAGGCCGGTGCGGATCGGCGACTGACCGGTGATGAAGGCGGCACGTCCCGCAGTGCAGCTCTGCTGGCCGTACCAGTCGGTGAACAGGGCGCCTTCTTTCGCGACGCGATCAATATTGGGCGTCTTGTATCCCATCATGCCGTGATTGTAGGCGCTGGTGTTGAACTGGCCGATATCGTCGCCCCAGATGATCAGAATGTTGGGCTTGTCGCCGTCCTGGGCCAATGCCGCGCCGCCCAGCGCGGCCAAGGCGGCCGTGGCGATGAGTAGTCTTCGCATGGGATTCCTTCCTCTGGTGGGTTTCGGGATGTCAGATAGCCAGTGATTCCGTCTGCCATCGTCGATACGGGAGAACCGACGACAACGAAATGACGCCGCAACAAGGCGAACGGCCCGGTCCGTCGCTGCCTTTACGATCAATTCCGCAAACTACCACCGAGTGGAGCGCGATGTCACGGCGATAGCGATCCTGCCGGCCGTTCATGTCCCGGGCGCAACGGCCGGCGAGCAGAAGGGCGCCGGGCGGGTCCGTCGCCCCGAACCGCTCGACGGCGACGTTCTCGAGCTGAGACGCGGGAAGCCTTCCCCGCCTTGTCGCCAGGGTGGCGGTGATGCAGTCTGCACCCGTCAAGATAGATCGCATTCCCATCGCTGGAACGAACGTACCGACCGCAACAGGCGAGCGGTAACGCCGCCGGGAGGTAAAATTGCCTTATACCCTGAAGGAAGGAGAAAAAATATTCTTGGGATTTTCAGGTCTTCACCTGGAGAACTACTATTATAATTATTATACTCAATCCTATACTTCATCCAACTGGCCGTCCGGGCCATTTTCCATCATAAAAGAAGGAGGAGCAAATTATCTAATATATAAAGACGATGGTCTTAATACAGGTGATATTGAAGGGATCACAAAATTTCAATTCATCCAGCATCAGACCTTAACCCACAAGACGCCTGACAACACCGCCGTACTGGGTGTTTATAATTACGATAAGGAATTTAATGTCGTCGCATACGATAATGACTATATATCAATCGATGCGAATCTGAAGGATATAGACAAAAAAGACAAGAAGCATCCGCTCCAATATATAAGCATTGATTCAAACAATACGCACTTCGGGGGCAAAACCAAGGTCGCGGCCGATGTGGTCATCACCGGGCCGGCGGACAAATTGATCGATACCGTAACGCTGGAAATGACGCAGGGTAGCCACAAGGCCCAGGCGGAGGAGGTTGTCGGACTGAAATTCGGAGCGAACCATACGATAAAGCTGAAAGCCGATAGCTTCGATTTCAAGTTCACCAATGCCGAAATCGCGGCTTCGGGCATCGATTTTTCAAAGAATGGCGTTGTGGATTTCTCGCTCGTCGCCAAGGTAGGCTATTCCGACGAAGAATTTTCGGTGGATATCGGGTCCGCTGAAATTCTCACACAGTATCACCTGCCTCGCTATCAGAAGCTAAACGACAGGGCCGATAGAAAGGTCGGTGGGGATGATTGGGTCAAGCCTGACATTATTCCGGCCCTAAAGTGGTTTTCGTCCCACAACAAATTCGAATACGGTGACGCCAGCAATATGAACGGCGGGAGTTTCAAGCCGGACCACGCGTCGCACAGGAAAGGCCTTTCAGTGGACACGTATGTCCGTGGCTACAATCACAAGGTCAAGGACAAAAATGGACATAAAAAGATCGAGGTAACGATCAATGGTGTAAAGAAAATAGCCAAAGCAATAGACAATAGTCCCTATCAGGATGAGATACAGAAGATTTACATAAGCTATAGCAAAACCGTCAAGCATTTCATCGAGCACCAGATCAACCATGGCCATAGCGAATACAAGCTATTTTCAGATCATGTGGGGCATACGACCCACTTTCATCTGGAATTTTTCGATGTCTAAGATGGGGCTGACGATCGTGGTGACCGGACTGGTCGTCGCCAGGTGGTCCAGGTGCGCGTCTCGGGCGCGGGACCCTCTATGAGACGATGACCTCGACCCCGTTGCGGACAAGGGCGCGGGCAAGCGCCTGGTCGGGCTTGGCGTCACAGACGAAAGCATGGACCTCGGCCGGCTCCGCCACCCGCACCATGGCCTTGCGATTGAATTTGGCCGAATCGCAGAGCGCGACGACGCGGGTCGCACGGGCCATGAAGGCCCGCTTCACCTCCGCGTCTTCCGGCGAATAGTCGTAGAGGCCGTCGGCGGTGATCCCGGAAATGCCGAGAAAAAAGATATCGAAGCTGTAGTCGCGAAGGGAATCGACGGCCCGCTGGCCGTAGATCGAGAGCTCGCGATCACGCACCCGTCCGGCAACCACGTAGACGGGATTTGCGGAGTTGGCGAGGACGGAGGCGACGCGCGTGCTGTTGCTGACGACCTGCAGGTCCGCGATGCGCGCGACCAGCCGGGCAAGTTCGAGCGTCGTCGTTCCGGTATCGATGGCGATCGACATGCCCGGCTCGATGAGGCGCTCGGCGGTCCGCGCGATGCGGGTCTTGGCCGCGCCGTTTCGGCGCCGTCGCGCTTCGAAGCTTGGCTCCTCCGCGTCGAAGGCGCTCGCGTCGCCCCGCCGCAGCCCGAGCGCGCCGCCATGGGTGCGGCGGACGGCGCCCGTCCGTTCCAGCTCGGCGAGATCGCGGCGCACCGTGATCTCCGAAACACCGGCCGTGTCGGCAAGATCGCCAACGCTCATGAAGCCGGCCTGGTTGAGCCTGGCCACGAGGTCGGCCTGACGAGACGCCGTTCTGCTTCGGCTACCTGCCATGGCGATGATGATCGTTTTCATTCATAACAGTTTTCAAGCTTTTCAACAAAATCATACCATATCAGAGCTTGATCGAACCAGTCTCCTCCTCCATAGTGATCGATAATGATCACTATCGGTTTGGGGCCATGCTAGCCAGCCTACCTGAAAAACGTGCGGTGGTGACGGGAGCGGCAAGGGGGATCGGGCAGGCTATCTGCCGGGCCCTGGCCGCCGAGGGCGTACGGGTGGCCGTTGCGGACCTGGACGAGGCGGCCGCGGGAGAGCTCGCCGCCGAGCTCGGAAATGGCGCCCGGGGATTCGGTATCGACGTCAGCGACCGGGCCAGCGTCTCATCCTGCTTCGCCGCGATCGAGGAAGCCTTCGGCGGCTACGACATCCTCTGCGCCAATGCCGGCGTCTCCAGCATGCAGCTCGTGGTCGACATGACCGACGAGGACTGGGACTTCAACTTCGACGTCAACGCCCGCGGCGTCTTCCTGACCAACCAGTGCGCGGTCAGGCATTTCCTCGCGACCGGCAACAAGGGGGTGATCGTCAATACGGCATCGCTCGCCGCCAAGGTCGGGGCGCCGTGGCTCGCGCATTATTCGGCGAGCAAGTTCGCGGTGCTCGGCTTCACCCAGGCGCTGGCGCGCGAGGTGGCGAGCGACGGCATCCGCGTCAACTGCGTCTGCCCCGGCTTCGTCCGCACCTCGATGCAGGAGCGCGAGGTGAAATGGGAGGCCGATCTTCGCCGGATGAGCGAGGCGGAGGTGATCGCCGACTATGTCGGCCAGACCCCGATGGGCCGCCTCGAGGAACCTGAGGATGTCGCGAAGACGGTCCTTTTCCTCGCCAGCGACCTCTCCGGATTTATCACCGGTGAAGCGATCAACGTCACCGGTGGCGTGAGGATGGACTGACGGCGCCATGAACCGGATCGCGAAGAAGATCGTTCCCCATGTGATCCTTACGGTCTTCTCGCTCGTGATCCTGATGCCGCTGATCTGGATCGTCCGGGTCAGCCTCACCGACAAGCTCACCGCCTACAAGATTCCACCCGAGATCGGCACGCTCGGGCTGATGAACTACGTCGATATCTTCCAGCGCTATCCGTTCGTTTCGTGGTTCGCCAACAGCTTCATCGTCGCCACCGCCTCGACGCTGGTCGCCCTGCCGCTGGCAACCGCCATGGCCTACAGCTTCGCCCGTCTCAACACCGGCGGCGCGTTGCTCAGGCTCGGTGTCCTGGCGAGCCAGATGCTGCCGCCGATCATCCTGGTGCTGCCGCTCTTCGGCGTCTTCCTGCTGGTCGGCCTCACCCAGAGCCGGGTGGCGCTGATCATCGCGCATCTGACAATCGCGCTGCCGTTCCTCTCCTGGATGCTGGTTTCGTTTTTCGAAGGCGACATGGCGCGGCTCGAGGAAGCGGCGCGCGTCGACGGCGCCTCGCGCTGGCAGGCCTTCCTTTTCGTGGCCGTCCCGGTCGCCGCGCCGGGCATTCTCGCCGCCGGGTTGCTCGGCTTCATCCTGAGCTGGAACGAATTCCTGTTCGTGCTTGTGCTGTCCGGTCCCGATACCCAGACGTTGCCGGTTGGCCTTGCCAGCCTCGAAACGCATGCCGGCGTGGAAATCGCGCCGCTTGCCGCTGCGACCGTCGTGTCGCTCCTGCCGGTCTTTGCGCTGCTGCCTTTCCTGCGCAAACACCTGATCCAGGGCCTCTCGCTCGGGGCCCTCAAATGATCCCGTCAGTCGGGGATAGGCGAAGCAAGGGGATTAACATGCTGAAACAGTCATTGTTGGGTCTGGCGCTGGCGACCGCTCTTTCCACCGTCGCCCATGCCGAGTCGGTGAACATCCTGATGGAGGGCGTTCCCGACACCGAATACGTCAAGACGCTCCTGCCGGAATTCACCAAGGAGACCGGCATCGAGGTCAATCTCGAGGTCGTCAACTACGCCGAGATGCACACCAAGCTGGTGCCCCAGCTCGTCGCTCCGAAGGGTAGCTACTCGGCGATCGTCGTCGACTTCTACTGGGTCGGCGAATTCACCAAGGCCGGCTGGCTGATGCCGCTCGACGACCGGATCAAGGCCGACGGCTTCGATGCCTCGGTCTACGTGCCCAAGCTGATGGACCTCGTCGGCCAGGTCGATGGCGTGACCTACATGCTGCCCTTCTACAACTACGCGATGGGGCTGCTCTACCGCACCGACCTGCTCGCGGACGAGGCCAACAAGGCCGCCTATCTCGAGGAGACCGGCGAGGAACTCGGCCCGCCGAAGACCTGGGGCGAGTATCTCCAGCAGGTCAAGTTCTTCACCAAGGGCGACATGCATGGCGTGGTCAACCAGGGCCTGCGTCCCGATCCGATCGCGATGGAATGGTCGAACTACCTGTTCGCCAATGGCGGCGAGTATCATGACGCCGACTGGCACTCGACCCTGAACACCCCGGCCGGCGTCGCGGCGCTCGACCAGTACAAGGCCAACGTCGAGGAATACGGTCCGCTCGGCGCGGCGAGCTTCTCGTTCGACGAGGCCTTCAACGTGATGGCGCAGGGCGGCGCCTACAGCTACATCACCTATAATTTCTTCCGCGCCGCCATCGACGATCCGTCGCAGTCGACGGTCGCCGGCAAGGTCGAGATCATGCCGGTGCCGGGCCAGGAACCCGGTGTCGGCGCCAGCCTCAACGGCGCATGGGGCTGGGCGATTCCGAAGTCGAGCCCCAACCCCGACGCGGCATGGACCTTCCTCAAGTGGGTCGAGTCGCATGACATCGCGAAGAAGCGCGCCCTGCAGGGCGGCTCGCCGACCAGGCTCGACGTCTTCGACGATGCCGACGTCAATGCCAAGTATCCCTATACCGGCGCGATGAAGGACATGCTCCTGACCAGCCACAACTTCCCGGTCTTCACCTACACGCCGCAGCTGGTCGAGGTTCTCGGCCGCGAGCTGAGCCTCGCGGTGGCCGGCGAGGCGTCGTCCGCCGACGCGCTTGCGGCGGTCGAGACCGAGATGAACGAGCTCGCCAAGAAAGACGGCAAGCTGAAGTAGGACCGCCTGGCTGGACCCGGACGCGCGACATGAGCCAACCCTCGACGATGGAAGCGGCCGACCGCCGTTTCGGCTGGTTCATGTCCGCGCCGGGCCTCGCGCTGCTGCTCGCGGTCATCCTGTTCCCCGTATTCTGGGCGCTGTTCACCAGCGTCCACGAATTCACGCTGATCGCACCGAATTTCGACACCTTCACCGGCATCGAGAATTATGCCGCCGCGCTCGGGGATCCGGCCTTCCGGCACAGCCTCGGCCTGACTGCGTTCTTCGTCGGCGCCGTGGTCCTGATCGAATTCGCGATCGGGTTCCTCGTCGCGCTGATGCTCAACGGCGTCGAGCGTTTCAAGCCGATCTACTACGGAATTCTGCTCTGCCCGCTGCTGATGAATCCGGTCATCGTCGGGCTGATCTGGCGCATGTTCCTGCACCCTTCTCTCGGCATCGTGAACTACCTGCTGACCGTCGCCGGGTTCGAGCCGGTCAACTGGCTCGGCAGCACCAAGATGGCGATCTGGACGATCATCATGGTCGATATCTGGCACCAGGTCTCGTTCATGATCGTCCTGCTGCTCGCCGGCCTGTCGTCGCTTCCCAAGGAGCCCTACGAAGCGGCGCGCGTCGATGGCGCAAGCGTCTTCCAGTCGTTCTTCTTCATCACCCTGCCGCTGATGATGCCGGTGATCATCGTCACCCTGCTCATCCGGATGATCTTCGCGGTAAAGACCTACGACCTGATCTACATCATGACCCGCGGCGGCCCCGGCGTCGCGACGGATCTGGTGAGCTACGCGATCTACCGCACCGCCTTCGTCAGCCTGAACATCGGCGAAGCATCGGCGATGTCCGCGATCCTGCTCGCCGTCATCCTCATCTTCACCGGCTATCTCTACCGCTATATGCGAACGCTCACCTGAAGGCGGCCATGGCGTCCATCACCCTCGACAAGATCACCAAGACCTACCCGAATGACGTGACCGCGGTTAACGGTGTCTCGCTCGACATCAGGGACGGCGAGTTCATGATCTTCCTCGGCCCCTCGGGCTGCGGCAAATCGACGACGCTCAGGATGATCGCCGGCCTCGAGGCGATCTCGTCGGGCGATCTCCTCATCGGCGGCCGCCGGGTCAACGAGGTCGATCCCGCTGATCGCGACATCGCGATCGTCTTCCAGAATTATGCGCTCTATCCGCACATGACGGTCGCCCGCAACCTCGCCTTCGGCCTCAGGCTGCGCCACGTCGAGGCGTCGGAGATCCAGAGCCGCATCACCCGGGTCGCCGCCCTGCTCGGGATCGAGCCGCTGCTGTCGCGCAAGCCCTCGCAACTCTCCGGCGGCCAGCGCCAGCGCGTCGCGCTTGGTCGGGCGCTGGTGCGCGAGCCGCAGGCCTTCCTTCTCGACGAGCCGCTTTCCAACCTCGACGCGACGCTGCGCGCCTCGATGCGCACCGAGCTGATCAAGCTCCACAATTCGCTCGGCACCACCATCGTCCACGTCACCCACGACCAGGTCGAGGCAATGACGATGGGCGAGCGCATCTGCATCATGAGGGACGGTGACATCGTCCAGGTCGGTGCGCCGATGGAGGTCTATCGCAATCCGGCCGACACCTTCGTCGCGAGCTTCCTCGCAACGCCGCCGATGAACCTGTTGCCCGGCCGCATCGAGAGCGACGGTGACGGTCTGGCCGCCGTGGTCGAGACCTGCCGGTTGCCGATCCCCGCCGCCTATCGGGAGGCCTATGCGAGCCACGCCGGGAAGCCGGTGATCGTCGGCCTGCGACCCGAGGACTTCCAGGCCGTGGCGGTCGGCGGCGGTCGCACGGCGCCGGTCGCGCTTCACACCATCACCACCGAGGTGCTCGGTCCGGAGGTGATCCTGGTCGCCAACTTCGCCTCTCCCGGCGGTCCCGAGGTCCATATCCGGATGCCGCGCGACTTCCGGGCGAAGACCGGCGAGACGGTCACCCTCCATTTCGATCTTCCCGAAATCCAGGTCTTCGACCCTGGCACGACCCGCGTCCTGGCGCGGCCCTTCCTTCCCTGAACGGAGCTTTCCATGCTCAAGCAAACCTTTGGCAGCGACAAACCAATCGTCGCGATGATCCACTTCCCGCCGCTGCCCGGCACGCCGCTCTACGATGCCGACGGCGGCATGCAGAAGATCCTCGACAGTGCCGCGAACGACATAGAGGCGCTGCAGTCCGGCGGCGTCGATGCGATGATGTTCGGCAACGAGGGCGACCGGCCATACGTCCTGAAGGCATCACCGGTGACGCTCGCTTCGTTCGGGTTCGCGGTCGGCGAACTCAAGCGTTTGATCAAGGTGCCGTTCGGCGTCAATTACCTGTGGGATCCGGTGGCGAGCGTCGCGCTGGGTGTCGCATCCGGTGCGCGGTTCGTGCGCGAGATTTTCACTGGCGTCTACGATTCGGACATGGGGCTCTGGGTTCCCGATGCCGCCGGCGCGCTGCAGCTCCGGGCCAATACACGCCGATCCGACCTGAAGGTCATGTACAACATCAACGCGGAGTTCGCCTCCCCGGTCGGGACCCGGACGCTTGCGCAACGGGCGAAGAGCGCGGTCTTTGCCTCGCTCGCCGATGTCGTCCTGGTTTCCGGGCCGATGACCGGCGAGGCTGTCGAAGTCTCCAACCTCAAGGAAGCCAAGGACGCCGTGCCCGACACGCCGGTCTTCGCCAACACGGGTGTCAATATCGACAATGTGGCCGATATCCTGTCGATCGGCGACGGGGCCGTCGTCGGCACCCATTTCAAGGTCGGCGGCGACACCTGGAGCCCGGTCGATGGCGAGCGGGTGAAGCGCTTCATGGACCGGGTCTCGGGGTTGCGCTGACCTATGCCGGTCTTCCTCGGCCTCGATATCGGCACGACCTCGACGATCGGTATCCTGATCGACGCCCGGGGCGGGATACTTGCCACCGCCAAGCGGCCCTGCATCCTCCATTCGGACGAGGCCAACTGGGCGGAGGAAGAGCCGGCCGAGTGGTGGCGGAACGTCGGTGAGATCACGCGCGAGCTGGTCGCGACGGTGGGCCTTCCACCCTCGGAGGTCTCGGCGATCGGCGTCACCGGCATGCTGCCGGCGGTCATCCTCGTCGATGAGCGCGGAGATGCAATCCGCCGCAGCATCCAGCAGAACGACGCCCGGGCGACGGACGAGCTCGACGCCTTCGCCGCCGGCATGCCGGAGGACACCTTCCTGGAGCTGACCGGCACCGGCTACAGCCAGCAACTGGTCGGCCCGAAGCTGATGTGGCTCCGCGACCGTGAGCCGGAGCACTTCGCGCGGGCGAAGGCGGTGGTCGGGGCGTCCGACTTCATCACCGCCAGGCTTACCGGCACCCTTCAGGTCGAGCATAACTGGGCGCTCGAATCCGGCTTCGTCAACCTCGCCACCGGAACCTATGACGAGCGGCTGGTCGCGCTGGCGGGGATCGACCCGTCCTTGCTGCCGCCGATCCGCCGCAGCGAGGACGTCGTCGGCGGATTGCTGCCAGCGGCTGCCCGCCACCTCGGCCTGCCCGAAGGCGTGCCGGTGGTCGCCGGCTGCGCCGATCACGTCGCCTCGGCCTTCGTCTGCGGCGCTTCAGGCAATGGCGACCTGGTGATCAAGTTCGGCGGCGCCGCCGACATCCTGTTGTCGTCGGATGTCCCGGTCCGGGACCGCCGGCTGTTCATGGACTATCACATCGTCCCCGGCCTCTATTTCCCCAATGGCTGCATGGCGGCGGGCGGCAACCTGCTCAACTGGATCCTCGCCAATCTCGCCGGCGAAGAGGCGGCGCGGGCCAGGGCGGCCGGCGTCTCGCCGCATGCCTGGCTCGACCGCGCGGCCGAGAGCCGGCGTCCGGAGCTCCTCTTCCTCCCCTACGTTCTCGGGGAGAAGACACCGCTGATGGACCCGCATGCCCGCGGCACGCTTGTCGGACTCGGGCTGCATCACACCGTCGCGGATATCTGGCGGGCCGCGCTCGAGGGCATCGTCTTCGGCATGCGCCATCATGTCGATACATTTCTTGAAGGCGGGCTGACGGTGACCAACGTCCGCGCCGCCGATGGCGGCGCCGCCAGCGACCTGTGGCTGCAGATCGCCGCCGACGTGCTCGAACGCCCGGTGACCCGCATCGACCGGCATCCCGGCTCGAGCCTCGGCGCCGCCTTCGTCGCCGGCATGGGAACCGGCCTCCTCGACGACTGGTCGCTGATCCGGAGCTATGTCGAGCCCGGCCGGGTGTTCACGCCGCGGCCCGACGAGAGCCGGGCCTATGCCCAGGTCTATGCGAACTGGCGCGAGACCTACGAGCGACTGAAGACGCTTTTTCCCAAGCTCGTCGCCGACAGGTCCTGAGGATGCTAGGGCTGGCCGGCCGGTGCCATCCGGGGCTGGCGCTTGCTCTGCCGTCATGATGCCGGCGGCGACATTATCGTCGCCGGAGAACACCGCGACGGCGTGCGGTCTCCTTCCAAATTGTGATGTCAGCCTGCCATCCGATCCCCGTTCATACGGGGACGAACTCAAGCCGTTTGCCGGCATCGGAAGAAACAAGTTCGCGGTGACGGATGGGGGTGATCAACTGCTCGTCTTCGGGGAAGAGCTGGCCCACGATGCGCGCTGCGCAAAATGCGGCTCCCTTCTCTACTCCGTCGTCCGCGACGGCGCCTATGTTCATGTGACTCTCGGCACGCTGACGGACGATCCGGCCATCCGGCCGAGCGAGCATATTTTCGTCCGCTCGAAAGCGTCCTGGTTCACCATTGCCGATGACCTGCCGCAATATTCGGCCCACGCCGCAGACGGGCCGCCGGTCAGTTGAGCCACATCGCCCCCGCTGAAGGGCTGACATCCTGGGGGGATCTCCCGCCGGCGCTTCGGACCCCTGACGAGGCGGCGCACAAGAGCGGTCATGAAAGGCTCGTAGCGCATTCCAGCCCCGGCATGAGCCCCTTCGCCTGCCGATTCCGGCGGCGCCGACGGGTGAACGGGCTGTGCCGGTTCTGTGCCGCACGCCGGTGCCTGTTCATGCATGGTTCTGCACGGCTGCCGGCTGAAAATTGGAGCGGGCGAAGGGATTCGAACCCTCGACCCCAACCTTGGCAAGGTTGTGCTCTACCCCTGAGCTACACCCGCTCGCGCGACCGATCGTCGATCGTCCGGGGCTTATATCGCTCCTTGGGGCGTCGTTGCAACATGGATATCGCGACTTGTTTCGGCTTTCCTCGGCCAATATGGCTTCGTGGACATCGATGGGAGCCTCGAAATGCCGAGCATGACATCCGCAGAGCTGCTTGCCTATCTCGGCAGGCTCGGTCTGGAGACCGAGACGGTCGAACATCCGCCGCTTCACACGGTGGAGGAGAGCCAGGCGCTACGCGGCGAAATCCCCGGCGCCCACACCAAGAACCTGTTCCTCAAGGACAAGAAAGGCGCCCTGTTCCTGGTGGTGGCGGCCGAGGATGCGGTGGTCGAGCTGAAGCAGCTCCACAACCGGATCGGCGCGTCCGGCCGCCTGTCCTTCGGCAAGCCGGAGCTGCTCCGCGAGGTGCTCGGCGTCGAACCCGGTTCGGTGACGCCCTTCGGGCTGGTCAATGACGATCCGCCGCGGGTCGGCGTCGTGCTGGATGCCGGTCTGATGGCGAGCGAGACGATCAACTGCCATCCCTTGGTCAATACCGCCACGACGACGATCGCCAGCCCCGATCTGCTCGCCTTCATCCGGGCGACCGGCCACGAACCTCAGATTCTCGCCCTCGACGCGCGCGGGACTCCGCGCCAATTGTAAAACCGCCGCCAAGGCGCCATGTTATGGCCGGAAAACGATATCGCGGCGGCGCTCGGCCGCCGCCAGGATACAGGGACGACAATGAGCACCCTATTGGGCGGGGGCGGCAGCCCCGATTCGGCCGTCGGCGGCGCCGGCGGACATGTGGTCGAGACGACGACCCAGACCTTCGTCGCCGACGTCATCGAGGCATCCAGCACCCAGCCCGTGCTGGTCGATTTCTGGGCGCCATGGTGCGGTCCGTGCCGTACCCTGGGCCCGATCATCGAGAAAGCCGTGCAAGCGGCTAACGGCGCGGTGAAGCTGGTCAAGATGAATATCGACGAGCATCCGGGCGTCGCCGGCCAGCTCGGCATCCAGTCGATTCCGGCGGTGATCGCCTTCTCGAAGGGCCAGCCCGTCGACGGCTTCGTCGGGGCCCTGCCCGAGAGCCAGGTGAAGGAATTCATCGAACGGGTTGCCGGTCCGCCGGCGCCGTCCGACAGCGACGCCCTTGTCGCGGCCGGCGAGGAATTGCTCGCCGGGGGCGACAGCACCGGGGCCGCCGAACGCTTTGCCGCGGTGCTCGCGGCCGAGCCGCAGTCGGTCGCCGCCGCCGCCGGGCTGGCGCGATGCCTCGTCGCGACCGGTGAGCTCGACCGGGCGCGCCAGACCCTCGACATGCTTCCGCCCGAGGCGGCCGGCGATGCCAAAGTCGCCGCGGCGCGAGCCGAAATCGACCTCGCCGCGCAGACCGCCGAGCTCGGCGACCCGTCGGCGCTGGAAGCCCGGATCGCGGCCGATCCCAAGGATTTCGAGGCGCGGCTCGACCTGGCGCTCATCCTCAACGAAAGGGGCGACCGCGAGGGTGCCGCCGACCAGCTCCTTGAAATCCTCGCCAGGAATCGTAGTTGGCAGGATGAGAAGGCGCGGAAGCAGCTCCTGCAGTTCTTTGAGCTCTGGGGCCCGAAGGACGAGGCAACGCTCGCCGGGCGCCGTCGTCTGTCGTCGATGCTGTTCGCCTGAGGACACCGTGAAAGCTGGCAACTGCTCTTATGGACGGCCGGAGGATCTGCCGGAGACCATCCCGGTTTTTCCCTTGCCCGGAGCGTTGCTGCTTCCCCGCGCCGAAATGCCGCTGAACATCTTCGAGCCGCGCTATGTCGCGATGATCGACGCGGCGCTGGCCGGTGACCGTATCGTCGGGATGATCCAGCCCGACGAAAACAAGGCGCCATGCGCTTCCGGGCCGGGACTTTGCCAGGTCGGCTGCGCCGGCCGCGTCACCGCCTTCTCGGAAACCGGCGACGGCCGCTACCTGGTGACCCTGAGCGGAATTTCGCGTTTCGTGGTGGTCGAGGAAAGGATCGTTGCAACCGGCTATCGCCAGTGCCGGATCAGCGCGGCGTCCTTCGCCGATGACTTTCTCGCCCGGAGTGACGACGAGGCTGTCGACCGGGCCGCCGTCCTCCGGTCGTTCCGGGATTACCTCGAAGCGCACAACCTCGAAGCGGATTGGGACAGCGTCGGCCGGGCGACCAACGAAACCCTGATCAATGCCCTTGCCATGATGGCGCCGTTCGGGACCGCCGAGAAACAGGCGCTGCTCGAGGCGCCCGACCTCAAGGCCCGTGCCGAGACGCTGGTGGCGCTGACCGAGGTGGCGCTGGCCAACGAATCGGGCGCGGGACGGTCGCTGCAATGAGCGCAAGCGGCCGCGCGGCGGGCAAGGTGGATCCGAAGCTGCTGGAGATACTGGTCTGTCCGGTCACCAAGACGACGCTCGAATATGACGCGGAAGCCCAGGAACTGATCAGCCGGGCGGCCAAGCTCGCCTACCCGATCCGCGACGGGATCCCGATCATGCTGCCCGACGAGGCACGTCCGCTCGAAGAGGGATGACGTGGCCGCGCCGGACGGTGCGCGGGGCCGGTTCAGCGGCTGGCGGTCTTCTGGCCCTTCAGGATGTTCAGCGACAGCGCCAGGACCTCGTCCTGAAGCTGCTGGTCCTCGTCGATATTGAGGTGGTCGACGTCCTTGCGCGTGGTCAGGTCGACGTTGACGATCTTGCCGTTGAAGCGGCTGTTGCCGACGACTTCCTGGCCGTAGCCCTTCGGCTTGTAGAAGTTCAGGACCTCGGCGATCCCGGCATCGAGCGGATGGGTCTGCGAGACGGCGTCGAAGACCACGACGAGCCGGACCGGCACGCCGTTGTGGACCATCCAGTTGGACATGACGAGCGCCGCGTCGCCGCCGAGCGAATGGCCGATGATGATGATCGGCGCGGCATTCTTGTCCTTCTTGTATTTGGCAATCGTGTCATTGGCCAGGAACTGCCAGTGCGAATGATTGGCGAGCGTGACCGGGACACCCTGCTTCTCGAACTTCTTGGCGAGGGCATCCATGCCACGCGACCAGACGTTGTGGAGGCCACGCAGGATGATCACCGTGCCGCCCTTGTAGCCGCCGGGCGGCGGCTTCGGAATGGTCACCGACAGGTTGGGCGTGGTGGTCTTGGTGCCCGACTTGGACGTTGCCTTGGGGGCATGGGCCGGGCGCGGCGAGGGAACAGGGATCGACTCCTCGGCGCCGGCCGGCACCGCGGCCGCAACAAGTCCCAGAACGAACGCGGCGAGGGCCAGAGCGGCCGCCCGTCTCGGCTTCATCGCATCCTCCGTTGCTCAAGCCACGGTTATCCTGACCAGAAAAATGGCCGGGGGGTGGCAGTCGGTCAATAGATCAGTGGAACGACCCGTTTTGTGCGCTTCATGTAGGAGCGGTAGTCGTCGCCAAATGTCTCGACCATAAGCTGCTCCTCCTTTCCGACCCGCAGGAAAAACAGGATTCCCCAGCCGACGATGCCCGAAAGGCCGGCGATCCAGTTGGCGAAGAGCGCCGCCTGGGCAAAGGCGAGCAGCCAGAAGGCCGAGTACATAGGATGGCGGACGAAGGCGTAAAGGCCGGTATCGACCAGCGTGTGCTTCTTGCGCGTATCGAGGGTTACCGACCAGTTGCGGCCGAGCTGGCGGTGGGTCTCGTAGAGGAGTGCCAGCGCCGCGAGCATCAGCACCAGCCCGATCCAGCCCTGGACCGGGCTGAAGGCGTAGTCGGCGAAGCGCGGTCCGGACGTCAGGCGGCCCATGATGAAAAAGATCAGCGGGATGATGGCGAGGCCGGTCAGCGACGCCATCAAGAGCCACTGATCGCGGCTCCCGCCCGCCGAGCGGGCCACCTTGGTCTTGCGCGACTTGCGCTGGTGCGGATAGCGGATGACGAACCACAGGACGCCCCCGACGAACCATATCCATTCCGCAACGAGTTGACTCATCACTCTCCAATCGCGGCCGCCTTCCGGGATTTCCCGGCCGGACGCTTCCTTTTGTAACTGCCATCCCCTGCGAAGATCGACGCGGCCTTCTTGCCCAGCCTGACCCGGTCGGCCAGTCGCAGGGGGCCGAAACCAATGTGGTAGAAGTCGTAGAAGTAGCGCTTGGCGTTCGGCATCACAAACTGCCGATGGAGGTGGAGCGAGCCGCGCTGCGCGCGCCGGTAGCCCTCGGCGCTCATCATGTCCCGGATGCGGATCATCTTGATGATCGGGCTGCCGGTCTTCGGATTGCCGAGATCGGCGACCGGGTCGGTCTTGTAGAAATTGATCGGGTCGACCTTGGCCTGGTACTCGATCCACAGAAGCGACTTTTCGGCGCCGACGCGATAGACGTCCTGGCGCAGGTCCTTTGCAGCCGGATGCAGGCCGATCTTCATGATCGACGAGCCGACGGTGAGAAAGGCCGTATGGCCGACCTCCTTGTCGAGGCCGGGCGTCGCGCGATAGGCGCGGGCGATCGCCTCGACCATCATGACCGCGCCGAGGCTGACGCCGGAAAGCAGGACCTCGTCGGCCTCCGGGTCGCGGATGGCCTCGATGACGCTTGCCGCGAATTGCCCGATCAGGTCCTCCATGCCGGGAATGTCGCGACGCGCGAGGTCGGCGGCGCAGGCCCAGTCGGCAAGCGCGAAGTCGAGATAGAAATAGCCGCCCAGGAAGCGCATCAGCAGGCCGAAGACGACGAGACCGACGAGGGTGGCGCCGAGCCAGCCGAGCGGCATCCCCAGCCATGCCGCGAGCACGCCGGCGCCGATCCCCAGAAGCACGAAGCCGGCCAGCGTCAGCAGCGGATAGATGAAGAACAGGCCGTAGCGGATGTTGGCCTTGAAGTAGCGGCGGAGCGTTCCCGTCCAGACGAACTCGAAGAGCGCCTTGTAGCCATGCAGCATTCGGCCGAGCCAGCTCCGCTCGACATAGGGCGCCATCAACTCGTCCCAGCGCAGGATCGTGTAGCGGCAGGCGGTGGTCCAGTTGGGGCCGGTGGTGCGGATATCCCACGTCGCCGAACGCTGGTCGGGGGCGACGCTGCATGGCGATACGGTCGCCGTGGCGCCCCAAAGCGAGCCGAAGCGCCGAAGCCCGCTGTTCATCCGCCGGTCGAGCCGTTCGATCGACGTCGGCTCGAAGCCGCTGATATGGACGACGCGCCGGTTGGTGACGAGGCTGCGCTGGGCTGAACTCCTGTCCGGCAATGAGCGGTCCCCGATTGGCCCACGACTGATCGGGTCAGCATTTAGCGGAAGCCGCGACCGGACGCCAGCGGCAGGAGGGCGGATTGCCGGCCGCGGGGGGGCTGACCATGCGATGCGGTTGCCCGACGGGCTGCCTTTGCCGCCGTCTTTTGACATTCGCGGTTGCGCCGCTATGTTTTTTTCTGACGTTTTTCCCCGTTTTGAGGACCGGATTGGCCGGCTGTCTCCTCGTCGGGGAAGTCGAGGAGGAGAATGCCGCACGGTGCGCCGGATGCTCCTGACATCCCATGACAGTTGCCGGCGTTAAAGTGTCAGCATCAGGGGCGAGGGTCGCGGGCGGCCGAGGCCCAGGAAATCCGGGCCGGCGGTCGATATCGCGACCTGCGCCGGCGAAGGAGGGAACACTCCGGGCCTGCTTCGCATTCCCGCGGACCGCCCTAATTTCCGATCGAGCCATGCTCCGCAGGATGCCGGTGGTTCTTGCCCCTCGGAGGCAGCCAGTTTTGACCAATGCAGGAGGATTGATGATGTTTCGCCATGCCATAGCCCTTGCCGTCGGCGTTATCGTCGCGGCGCCGGCCCTTGCCCAGGACGCCGAAATGGCGAAATGCGAGCTCGACCGTCCGGTGGTGTTTGCCGACCTCAACTACGGTTCGGCGCAATTCCACACCGCGGTCGCGAGCCGCATCATCCGCGATGGCTTCGGCTGCGAGGTCGACTCGATTCCCGGCGATACGATCCCCCTGATCAACGGTGTGGCGCGCGGCGATGCCGACATCATCATGGAGATCTGGACCGCCAATCCGGCCCAGGCCTGGGTCGATGCCGAGGCGGATGGCAAGACGGTGGCCCTTGGCACCACTTTCCCGGATGCGATCGAAGGATGGTTCGTCCCGACCTCGGTCGTTTCCGGCGACGGCGCCAAGGCACCCGATCTCAAGTCGGTCGCCGACCTGGCCAACTACACCGAGCTGTTCGAGGACCCGGAAGAGCCGGGCAAGGGGCGCTTCTACAATTGCCCGGCCGGCTGGCATTGCGAGGTGGTGAACACCAAGAAGCTCGAGGCCTATGGCCTCGCCGACAAATATACCAACTTCCGGCCGGGAACCGGCGAGGCGCTCGCGGCGGCCGCCGAGCAGGCGGCGCTGCGCGACAAGCCGGCGGTGTTCTACTACTGGGGGCCGACCTGGCTGCTCGGCAAATACGATTTCACCAAGCTGGAGGAGCCGGCCTATGACGCGTCGGTCTGGAAGGCGATGATGGACTCGGACCATCCCACCGAAGCGACGGCTTCGCCGATCACCAAGGTGATCATCGGGGGCAATACCGAGTTCACCAAGGCCGCGCCGAAGCTGGCGGAATTCCTGAAATCCTATGCTTCGACCAATGCGGTGACCTCGACCGCGCTCGCCTATATGCGCGACAATGACGCCAGCCCGGACGAAGCCGCGGTCAATTTCCTCAAGACCACCGAGGACTGGACCAGGTGGCTGCCGGCTTCCGCCGTCGAGGGCGTCAAGTCGAACCTCGGCGAGTAGCCGGCAGGCCGTGATCTCCGACGGGCCGGCGGAAGACGCGCCGGCCCGTCTGCTCCTGAGGACGTGAACGATGTTCGTCGACATCGGCAAGCCCATCGCAGACGCCACCAACACCTTCATCGAGTGGCTCATCGTCAATTATGGCGACGTCTTCGAATCGATCGCCAATGCCCTGCTCACGGTCCTCGTCCTGATCGAGCAGGCGCTGCGCTGGGCGCCGCCGTGGTCGGTTCTGATCGTGGTCGGCCTGATCGCCTATGCCGCCAGCCGCAACCTCCTGCTGTCATTCGGGATCGTCGCCCTGGCCTGGCTTCTCGGCAGCCTCGGGCTGTGGGAGCAGGCGATGCAGACCATCGCGGTCATGCTGGTCTCGGTCGCCATCGCCATCATCATCGGCATCCCGCTCGGCGTGCTGACCGCCCGCAGCGACATCGCGCGGGCGCTGCTCAATCCCGTCCTCGACCTGATGCAGACGATCCCGAGCTTCGTCTATCTGATCCCCGCGGCGATGCTCTTCGGTCTCGGCAAGGTGCCGGCGATCCTGGCGACGGTGATCTATGCGACGCCACCGCTGATCCGGCTGACCGATCTCGGCATCCGCCAGGTCGATCACTCGGTGGTCGAGGCGAGCCGGGCCTTCGGCGCGACCCGCTGGCAGATGCTCAAGGGTGTCCAGATTCCGCTCGCCCTGCCGTCGATCATGCAGGGCATCAACCAGACGATGATGATGGCGCTGGCGATGGTGGTGATCGCCTCGATGATCGGCGCTCGGGGAATCGGCGAGACGGTGCTTCTCGGCCTCCAGCGCAACGATCCCGGCAAGGGCCTGGTCGGCGGTATCGGCATCGTCATCCTGGCGATCATCTTCGACCGCATCAGCCAGGCCTTCGGTCGCCGCCTGCAGGCCTATCGGACCGTGGGCGGCTGATTCATGGCGCTGATCGACGTCCGGCATGTCACCAAGGTCTTCGGGTCGCGGCCGGAGCGTGCGCTCGCCCGGCTGAAGGCGGGCGCCAGCAAGGAAGAGATCCTGGCCGAAAGCAATCACACCGTCGGGCTCTACGACATCTCGCTGTCGGTGGAGCCCGGCGAGATTTTCGTGGTGATGGGGCTTTCGGGATCGGGGAAATCGACCCTGATCCGCCACCTCAACCGCCTGATCGACCCGACGGAAGGCGAGATCTTCATCGACGGGATGGACATCCTGAAGCTCTCCATCCGGGAGCTGGAGGCCTTCCGCCGCAACAAGACCGGCATGGTCTTCCAGCGCTTCGGCCTGTTTCCCCACCGGACGGTTCTCCAGAATGTCGCCTATGGCCTCGAAATCCGCGGCGAGCCCAGGGCCGCCCGCGAGGAAAAGGCCGCCGAATGGGTCGCGACGGTGGGGCTCACCGGTTACGAGGACCAGTATCCGGAACAGCTTTCGGGCGGCATGCAGCAGCGTGTCGGGCTGGCGCGGGCGCTCTGCACGGACCCGGAAATCCTGCTGATGGACGAGGCCTTTTCCGCCCTCGATCCGCTGATCCGGGGCCAGATGCAGGACCAGCTGATCGAGCTGCAGTCGCGCCTCCGGAAGACGATCGTCTTCATCACCCACGATCTCGACGAGGCGCTGCGGCTCGGCGACCGGATCGCCATCCTCAAGGACGGTACGCTGTCGCAGATCGGCACGCCGGCCGAGATCCTGCTCGATCCGGCCGACGACTATGTCCGCGCCTTCGTCAAGGACGTCAATCGCGCCCGGGTGCTGACCGTCGAGACGGTGATGAAGCCGCCGCCACTCCGGCTCACCGACGAGACGCTGGAGCAGGCGCTGGCCGAGATGCAGCGCCGTGGTGCCGAGATCGGCTATGTCCTCAACGCTCGGGGCTATCGCGGCGTGGTGACCCGCGACGCGGTCAACGCCGCGATTGCCAGCCATTCGGGACCGACCGTCGACGAGATCGCGGTCGGCGCCCCGTCGATCGCACCGGGCGCTTCGCTTGCCGAAGCGCTGCCGGCGACGCTTTCCAGCACCTTCCCGGTCGCGGTGATCGATGCCGCCGGATCGCTCGAGGGGATTCTGTCGGCGACGGAGGTCGGCGAGGTCCTGATGCCGGCGCGGCAGCTCGAAGCGGCCGAATAGGGCCACGGGCGCTCGAATTGTCGCGGGTTGTCGCCCGGGCGGTCAGGCCGTGGTAGACATCGCCGGTTCGCCGCATGGACGACAACATGGACAATATGGTCGTGACGCGTCGCGGGGCGCTGCGCGTTGTTTCACTGGTGCTTGTTTCCGGGCCGATGCTGTCGGCCTGTGCGTCGCTGTTCGATAAGCCGGACGAGCTGATCAAGGGGGCAGGCCCGCCAAGCCCGGCGACGGTCAATCCGGGGTCCGCCGCGGCGGAGATATCGAGCTATCGCAAGGCTCGCGGCCTGTCCGCGGTTTCGCTCAACGGGCAGCTGATGGGCATCGCCCGCAGCCATTCCGACGCGATGGCGCGCGCCGACAAGATGTCCCATGTGGTGCGCGGCGAGGGCAGCTTCCAGCAGCGGCTGAGCAGGGGCGGCTATGACGCGGCGATCGCGGTCGAGAATGTCGCCGCGGGCCACCGGACCTTCAACGAGGCGTTCGCCGGCTGGAAAGCCTCGCGGGGGCACAACGCCAACCTGCTCAAGCCCGGAGTCACCCAGATGGGAATCGCCGTCGCCTTCAGGCCGAACAGCAAATACGGGAACTTCTGGACCCTGATCCTGGCCGAGCCGGACAACCGGCACGCCGCGCTCGGGCCGGATGGCGGCCGGCCGATGGCGGTCGCCGGCTAGCCATGCTGCCACGGGCCGAGAGCTACGAGGCGCTGGTCGAGGCGTTTCGCTGGGAGATACCGGACCGGTTCAACATCGCGGTCGCCTGCTGCGATCGGTGGGCCGCGGCCGTTCCCGACCGCGTCGCGCTGATCCGGTATGGCGACCGGAGCGGGCAAGGCGCCGTCACCTTCGCCGACCTGAAGCGGGATTCGGACCGGCTGGCGCATGCCCTTCGCCATCGCGGTGTTGCGAAGGGTGACCGCCTGGCATTGCTGCTGCCGCAGTCGACCGAGGCGGCGGTCGGCCATCTCGCGGCCTACAAGCTCGGCGCCATCGTCGTGCCGCTTGCCGCTCTGTTCGGACCCGATGCGCTGGCCTTCCGGCTGAGGGATTCCGGTGCGCGGGCGATCGTCACCGACGCGGCCGGGGCGGGGAGGCTTGCCGCGCTGCGCGACGACCTGCCCGACCTCGAGACGGTGCTGTGCGTCGACGGTCCGGACGGCGGGGCGGTCGAAGGCTATCGGCAAGCGCTGGAGCCGTTCGTCGACCCCTTCCCGGTCATCGGCTCGGGGCCGGACGATCCGGCGATGATGATCTACACCTCCGGCACCACCGGACCGCCCAAGGGCGCCCTCCATGGCCATCGCGTGCTGCTCGGCCATCTGCCCGGCTTCTCGCTGACCCACGAATTCGCGCCGGAGCCGGACGATCGCGCGTGGACGCCGTCGGACTGGGCCTGGGCGGGCGGCCTCCTCAATGCCCTGCTGCCGGCACTCTATTTCGGGACGCCGGTGGTCTTCGGGCCGTTCCGCCGCTTCGACCCCGAGGCTGCCTTCGCGATGATGGCCGAGGCCGGGATCCGCAACGTCTTTCTGCCGCCGACGGCGATCAAGCTGATGGAGGATGTGGAGCGGCCGCTGGAACGGTTCGACATCAGGCTGAGGACCGTGACCGCGGCGGGCGAGAGCCTCGGCCGATCCGCCTTCGAGCGTGCCGAGGCGACCTTCGGTCGCGCGATCAACGAATTCTACGGCCAGACCGAGTGCAACTACGTGCTCGGTTCATGCGCGGCGCTCGGTGTCAGCCGTGCCGGCGCGGTCGGCAAGCCGATCCCCGGCCACGGCGTCTCGGTCATCGGCGAGGACGGGGTGGAACGGCCGCCGGGCGAGGCCGGGGAGATCGCGATCCGCCGCGGCGACCCGTCGATGTTCCTCGAATACTGGCGGCAGCCGGACGCGACCGGCGAGAAATTCCGTGGCGACTGGATGCTGACCGGCGACCAGGCGGTCCGCGATGCCGACGGCTATGTCCATTTCATCGGGCGCAACGACGATGTGATCACTTCCGCCGGCTACCGGATCGGGCCGGGCGAGGTCGAGGACTGCCTCGCGACCCACCCCGCGGTCAGGTTGTCGGCGGTGGTCGGCAAGCCGGACCCGGTTCGCACCGAAATCGTCAGCGCCTTCGTCGCGCTGAAGCCGGGTTACGAGCCGGGCGACAAACTGGCGGAAGACATCCGCCGGCATGTCCGGGAGCGGCTGTCGGCGGCGGAATATCCGCGGGAGGTCGCCTTCGTCGACGAGATCCCGCTGACCACATCCGGCAAGGTCATCCGGCGCGGCTTCCGGGCGAGGGTCCGTGGCGGTTCCGGCGGAGCGGGAGCCGATCAGGTCTTGCCTTCGCCGTAATAGTAGTTGGCGCGGCGGCCGAAGAACAGCGACCGCAGGCGCCGCCGCATGCCCTCACTCCGCCGCAGGGGCTTGATCACCGACTGGGCAACGCCAAGGGCCATGGTCTTGGCGCCGTCGAGGAGGGGATGGCGGCCGGGCGCCGGCTGTGGCAGGTGGAGCTTGCGGAGGACCGCGTTCGCCAGGTAGAGGCGGTTCATCCTGATGTCGCGCCGCGACTTCCAGGTGATCGCCATCGAGATCGTCCAGTCGTCGCCGGTGCGCACCCAGTGCGGCCAGGTATAGGGCAGGAACATGCCCTCGCCGGGCGCGAAGCGGAAGACCGTCGCCCGCTCCTCGAAATGCGCGAGATAGGAGAGATTCCGGTGCTTTCCCGGATAGGTCTCGAGATCGGCCTCCGGAACCAGCGCGCGGTCGCGGTTGTCGAAGACATGCATGAACTTCTCGCCATGCAGGTGGACGAAGAAATTCTCCTCATAGTCGATGTGGAAGGGCGTCACGCCATTCGCCGAGGAGACGAAGATGAAGCCCTGGAAGTCCTGCATGCCGGTTTCGTCGCCGCTGCCGCCGATCGCCGCGCGGGCGTCGGCGAGCGCGGCGCGGATCAGGGCGGCGTATTCGGGGACCGTCTCGACATTCTTCAGCACCATCCAGGCGCCGCAGGTCGCGATCTGGCGGACGACCTCGGCCGGCGGGAGGTCGATGCCGGGCACCTGGTCCGGCGGCTGGTTCGGCTCGAGCCTCCCCGAGTTGTATTCGACCCGGTCGCGGTCGAGCCGTCCGGCAAGGCCGGCGAGCGCGTCGAGGCTGAGGAGCGGATGGTCGGAAAGATGGTGGCGGATGCGGAACGGCCGATCGGGAAATCCAGCCGCCGCGTCGCGGTCGATGTCGATGAGGCTCACGACGGCGTCTTGCCGGGATGATGCCGCTGGGTAGCGAGGCGCGCCCACAGGCTTTTCGCGGTGGCGCGGGCCGCAATCTCGGTCCTGAACGCCGCGAGGCCTGTCCGGTAGAGCGCGCCGCCGCCGACCGGCCCGATCACCAGCGCCCCGACCTCCATCCTGTCCTGCCAGATCTGGTTGATCATCGCGTTGTTCGGGGCGGCGCAGGAGTCGATGCGCGCGATCGCCGGGTCGGCCAGAAGGCTGTCGGCGGCTTCGAGCATCACCTGGACGCCCGGCGAGAAGCGCGCGAAGTGCTCGTCATAGGCCGTCTTCCAGGCATAGGCGGTGGAGCCCGCCACGAAGCAGACGACGATCGCGACGGGATGATCCCCGAGACGGATCGAGACGATCCGGGTCGTCCCGCGTTCCGACCGGTTGAAGACGATCTCGCGCGAGAAGGCGGCGGTGGCGGCCTGCGCGGCAAGGGCGGTGCCTTCCTCGCCCTTCCATCCGGCCGCCTCGAGAATCAGGAATTCCTCGAAGCGGGCGCGAACGTGGTCGGGTTCGAGCGCCGTCTCTACCGTCAGTCCGCCGATCTCGGCGAGGCGGCGCATCTGTCTGGCGAGTTCCTTCCGCCGCCGTGCCGGCAGGGTGGCCCGGACATCGGCGCCGGCCGGTGTCTGGTCGAGCACCGCTCGCGGCTGCTCGCCGATGATCGTCCACGGCCGGCCCGCCCGTTCGGCCGCCTCGCAAAGGGCGGCGGCGGTGTCGGAGCGGGTCGCCAGGTCCGGGATCACAAGGCTTCCGCTGCCCAGCCGGCGGATCAGGCCGTCGGCGGCGGCGGCGAGCGCCTGTCCGTCGATCAGGGGAGTTCCGAGCGGAGCATAGTCATGTACCCAGACCCACAGGGCGGGCGAGATCTTGCCGAGACGCTCGTGATGGACGGGCGCGAGCGCGATCAGCCGGCCGCGCCCGTCGCTGACGGTTGCCAGAGCGATTGCCGGGTCGAGATGGTCGATTGCCGGCAGGAGGATGCCGGGATGGAAGAAGACGTTGGCGTCCGCGCTCCGGCCCGCCAGGTCGCGCCACGCGGCGATCCGCGCGGTGGCACTGGCGGGACCGGCCGATGCCGTGGCGTCTTCCGGTCCCGGGCGGTGGCGGCGATGCTGTGCCGGCCCGGCGGTCAGGGTCGCTGAAGAGAATCCGGTGTCGCTCATCTATGCGGCCTCCCTCTCAGGATCGACCGGCCGGAAGGCAAAAAGGACGAAGGAGCGGATACCGAACCGCCTCCTTGCTGCTGCATAAAGGGCCAGTGATTCGACGATCAATGCCGCCGACGTCGCCAGGGCGGCGCCCGGCAGGCCGAGGACCGGGATCAGGGTGAAGTTGAGCACGACATTGATGACGAAGGTCCCGGTGTAGATCGCCGCGCAGAGCCGTTGCTGGCCCGCCATGGTGAGCAGGCTCTCGGCGGGGCCGATCGAGGCCCTGACAAGGATGCCGGCGGACAGGATGAAGAGCAGCGGATAGCCGCTTCCGAAGGTCGGCCCGAAAAGCAGCAGGAGTTGCCGGCCGACGACGAGGATGAAGGCGACAAGGGCCAGCGAAGGCCAGAACGTCCAGTGCAGGGTGTCGCGAACGAAGGATCTCAGCCGGAGATCGTCGCCGTTGGCATAGTATTTCGAGAAACGCTGTGCGCCGCCGGCGCGAACCGCGAAATAGACGAAATGGACCAGGGCCAGCGTCTTCGCGGCGGCGAAATAGATCGCGACCATGTCGGGCTGCATGAAATAGCCGACGACGAGGATGTCGACGTTGGTCAGAAGGTTGAAGAAGCCTTCGACGATGAAGATCGGCAGGGCGACGCCGATCCACAGCATCGGCCGATAGCGCCGGGGTCCCGGCGGCACGGTCTGGCGCAGACGCCGCTCCAGCAGGATCAGCTGGCCGACCGAGGTGAGATAGGTTGCGACGATGACCGCCCCCATCGCGGTGGTCGCATCGGGCTTCCAGCCAAGCCCGATCGCCGATGCCATGGTCGCCAGGATGATGACCGGCCGGACGATGAAGGTCGGCCACAGGCTGAGGTCGGCCCAGCTGAAGGCGCGTGACACACCGTCCTGAACCTCGCCAAGGGCAAGCATCGGCAAGGTCACCGCGCCGAGATAGAGCGGGATCAGGTAATAGCTGGAAAGCAGGTCGCCGAAGACCCGGAGGCCGAGAATGCCAAGGAGCGCGATGGTGGTGGCGGCGACGAAGCCGTAAAGCCGGCTGCCCACCAGGACGCCGCGCAGGAGGTCGGATTCGCCGCGCTCGACATATTCGGGGACGAAACGGACGATCGCGGTCTGGAAGCCGAGGCAGGCCAGCCCGCCGAGGATGACGGCGCCGACCCAGACGACGACGAAGACGCCGTATTCGAAATCGCCCATCCAGCGCGCAAGCAGGACCTGGCTGACATAGGCGATGCCGGCGCTGACGATGCGGACGACGAAGGCGATGATCGCGATACGCTGCGAGACCGAGCGATCGTCGATACCATAAAGGATCGAATCCAGCCGATCGCCGAGAGGCACCAGCCGGCGGCCGATCCGGCCGCCAAAGGCCCTTTCGACGGCGCCGGCAAACGAAACGCGCACCTGAGAGGTCTCCGCCAATATTGCCGCAGCCGCCAGAATACCGGTTCGAGTTTTATAAAAACTGAACCGATTGGCTCGCGAAGAGCATTATGCGGCGGTTTGGTTGTTTACAAATCAAGAATATCCCGGCCTCGTGTCAGGGTTAACCGCGGGTGAATATTATGCATGGCGTTCGGATGACGATCCTGCCGTGGCTCCCCGCCAAAAGCCCCGTCGCGGCGACCACTCGACCGGTATTCCCAACGCCCGCGCCGAAGCCTAGGATCGCGCACACCGCGAGCATGCAATGACGACCCAGCCGGACTGGCCGCACGATCTCCATCTCGACCTGCGCGGACTGGCCTGTCCGCTGCCGGTGCTGAAGACGAGGAAGGCCCTGGCGGGGCTGGCCCGCGGCAATCGCGTCATGGTCGAGGCGACCGACCCGCTGGCGGCGATCGACATACCCAATTACGTGCGGGAATCGGGGCATCGGCTGGTCGCCGCGGAAACCGGCGGCGACATCTATCGATGCCTGATCGAGCGGCTCTGAGGCGCTACTGGAGGATCAGCTCCGCGCCGGCGGGATAGGGCGGGCGCGGGCGCGGCAGGGGCAGGTTCACCGTCGAGGGGACGCCGCCGCCGGTTGCGCCGCCACCGGATGGCTTGACGGGGTCGGCCTTGCCGGTGAAGACCGGCACCGGCTCCATCAGCACAAATCGCGGGCCAAGCGCGGAATTGCCGGCGAGTTTCTGCGGTGCGCGTTTGGTTTCGCAGATCTCCTTGCGGAGATTGACCGGGCCGCCCGGCGCCGGGCGGGTCTGGAAGGACGAGAGCTTCTGGCCGAAGGCGCCGCCGAAAAGCCCGGAAAAGCCGCGATCGAGGAGGCGGGCGGCGGTCTCGGCACGGGCGTCCGAGGAGGTCTCGCCGAGCACGACAACCAGCAGCGTGCGGCCGTTGCGCGTCGCGGTGGCCGCGATATTGAAGCCGGAGGCGCAGATGAAGCCGGTCTTGAGGCCGTTGCTGCCCCGGTAGTGCTCGAGCAGGGTGTTGTAGGACTTGAGCACCTTGCGGCCGGCCCGGATCGCCGGAATCCTGAAATATTCGCGATACTGGGGATAATCCATCCACAGGGCGCGGGCGAGCACCGCGAGATCGCGGGCGGTGGTTACCTGCCCGGTCGCCGGCAGGCCGTTGGGATTGGCGAAATGGGTGCCGTTCATGCCGAGGCGGGCGGCTTCCGCATTCATCATCGCGACGAACCTGGCCTCGCTGCCGCCCAGCGTCTCGGCGATCGCCATTGCGATGTCGTTTGCCGAGCGGACGATCATCATCTTCAAGGCGTTGTCGACGTTGATGACCGTGCCGACCTTGTAGCCCATCTTCGAGGGCGGTTCGGCCAGAGCTTTCTTCGAAACCACGACGGCGGAGGAGAAGGTCAGCTGGCCGCTCTGGAGCGCCTTGAAGGTCAGGTAGGCGGTCATCATCTTGGTCAGCGAAGCCGGCGCCCAGAGCTTGTTGGCGTTGTCGCTGTTGATCACCACGCCTCTTCCGACATCCACGACGATATACGCCGGGTCCTGGGCGGCGCGCGCCGCCCAGCCGGTCAAGGAAACAAACAGAAAGGCGATCAGAAGCGTCGGTTTCAACGTCCAGCCCCAGACACGATGCGCGGTCGCGACGCCCCCGACCGCTTGCCACTCCTTCATATCGGCTTGGCGAGAATTTGGCAAAGCATCCGCGCCACGGAATCGCCTTGCCGGGCCATCGGCGGCGTTGCCTTCCAAGAAGGCATCTGCGCAAATTTCGGGCGATCGGCCTTCGCTTCCGGCGAGGGGTTCTTGCCGGCCGGCGCATGGCGTCAGGTTTGCATGGGCGGGCCGGATCGAGAGAATGCCCGTATCGATGATTGCCGCGTCGTTCGCCATTGCCGGAGAAGAGCCCTCGGGGATATCCGCAAGGTCCCGGCTGCAGCGGGTGCGCGGCGAGGCGCGCGTCACGATTCGCCGGGAGGGCGCCCATAACCGCCTCGACGTGTTGCGCCAGTCCGGCTCGGCGAAGGTCCGGCTGCCGCGCATCGCCGCGACCGCGCCGCTCGAAGCGATCCTGCTCAATACCGCCGGCGGGGTGACCGGCGGCGATTGCCTCTCCTTCGCGGTTTCGGTCGGCGAGTCGGCGGCCGCGATCGTCTCGTCGCAGGCGGCGGAGCGGGCCTATCGCTCGCCGGGCGATTTCGCGCGGATCGAAACGCGGCTCGATGTCGGGCCGAAGGGCCGGCTCGACTGGATTCCCCAGGAGACCATCCTCTTCGAGCGGAGCGCGCTGCACCGTCGCCTCGAGGCGGATGTCGCCGGCAGCGCGACGCTGCTGGTCGCCGAAGCCATTCTGCTCGGACGCGCCGCGATGGGCGAGACGCTCCACGACATCGCATTCAGGGACGCATGGCGGATTCGGAGGGACGGCATCCCGGTCTTCGCCGATGGCATGCGGCTGGAAGGCGATGCGGTCGCGGTGATGGCCGGCGGCGCGACCGGTGGTTCCGCCGGTGCGCTTGCCACGGTGGTCGTGGTGACGCCGGACGCAGAGACGCTGGCCGGGCCGGCTCGCGAGGCGCTCGCGGGCGATGCCTGGGAATCGGGAGTAAGTGCTTGGAACGGGATGCTTGTCGCTCGTATGCTTGCCGCGGGGGGACAGACCCTGCGCCTCGGACTGACAAGGCTGCTTGAGACGTTGCGCGGCACCGGCATGCCGCGGGTGTGGAATTGCTGAAGGGGGAAAGATGAACCTGACGCCAAGAGAAAAGGACAAGCTGCTGATCGCCACGGCGGCCATGGTGGCCCGTCGCAGGCTGGAGCGGGGTGTCAAGCTCAACTACCCGGAGGCTGTCGCCCTGGTCAGCGATTTCGTCGTCGAGGGCGCGCGTGACGGGCGTCTGGTCGCCGACCTGATGGAAGCCGGCGCGACCGTCGTCGGACGCGATCAGGTCATGCCCGGTGTCGCCGAGATGATCCACGACGTCCAGGTCGAGGCGACATTCCCCGACGGGACCAAGCTGGTCACCGTCCACAATCCCATTCGATAGACTTCCAGGATTTCCGAGAGGACACTTTCATGCTGAAACGACTCGCCATCACCGCCGGCGCCCTGGCCATCGCCACCGTCCCGGCCTTCGCCCATCTCGATCCTGGGCATAACGGCTCGTTCCTGGCCGGCGCCTCCCATCCTCTCTTCGGCCTCGACCACATCGTGGTGATGGTGGCGGTCGGCCTCTGGGCGGCGACCATCGGCGGACGGGCGGTATGGGTCGTCCCGGCTTCCTTCGTCGGCGCGATGGCGGTCGGCTATCTGCTCGCTCTCGGTGGCGTCGCGCTTCCCTTCGTCGAGCCCGTCGTCCTTGCCTCGGTCGTTGCGCTCGGCCTGCTGATCGCGGCCGCCGTCCGGGTGCCACCGGCGATAGGCGGCGTGCTGGTCGGGCTCTTCGCGGTTTTCCACGGCCACGCCCATGGCGGCGAGCTCGGCCTTGCCTCGGCCCTGCCCTTCGGCCTTGGCTTCGCGCTTTCCACCGCGCTGCTCCACTCCGCCGGCATAGGCCTCGGCCTGTTGCTCGGTTCCGGGGTCGGCCTGCGTGAAGGCGTCGGCAAGGTCGTCGCCCGGGTGCTCGGCGGCGTCGCCGCGGTGCTTGGCGTCGCGCTCGCCTTCGCTTCGTGAGCGCGGCCATGATCCCCGGCGAGATCATCCCCGCAGACGGCGAGATCGAGCTGAATGCCGGCCAGCCCACCGTCACCGTCGAGGTCGCCAATACCGGCGACCGTCCGGTGCAGGTGGGCTCCCACTACCATTTCTACGAGACCAATTCGGGCCTCTCCTTTGATCGCGAGAAGACCAAGGGCTGCCGCCTCGACATCCCGGCCGGGACCGCGATCCGCTTCGAACCGGGCCAGACCCGCAGCGTCACGCTGGTCCCCTATCTCGGCGAGCGCCTGGTCTTCGGCTTCAACCAGAAGGTCATGGGCGGCCTCGACTGATGGCGCAGTCGCTCTTCCCCGACCGGCGCGTGCTGTGGATGGATCCGGCCGGTGTGCCGGGCTCCTTCGCCGATCCGGCCGACAAGAAGAGCCATTGCTGCGTCGAGATGCGGGACGCGCTGGTCAATTGCTGCGAGGAGCATGCCGATGATCCCTTCGCCTGCCCCGACATGCTCATCGCCTATAGCGACACCTTCTGCGAATACGGGCTGATCATCCATGACGGCGGGCCATCCTACCTCGTCATCTCCGCCTGTCCCTTCTGCGGGACGAAGCTGCCGGAAAGCGGCCGCGAGGAATGGTTCGACCGGCTGGAGGCGATGGGTATCGACGATCCGGTGTCGGGCGAGATCCCCGAAGCCTACAGATCCGGCGCCTGGCGACGCCCGATTGACGAAACAGGCACATAATCCAGAGGCGACAGCAACATGCCCTACAAGATTTCCCGCGCCGCCTATGCCGAGATGTTCGGCCCGACCGTCGGCGACAAGGTCCGCCTCGCCGATACCGAGCTGATCGTCGCGGTCGAGAAGGACTTCACCACCTATGGCGAGGAGGTGAAATTCGGCGGCGGCAAGGTCATCCGCGACGGCATGGGCCAGAGCCAGTTCGCCAATGCCGACGGCGCGGTCGACACGGTCATCACCAACGCGCTGATCGTCGACCACTGGGGGATCGTCAAGGCGGATATCGGCATCAAGGACGGCAAGATCGCCGGGATCGGCAAGGCCGGTAACCCGGATGTCCAGCCGGGAGTCGACATCATCGTCGGGCCGGGCACCGAGGCGATCGCCGGCGAGGGCAAGATCATCACCGCCGGTGGCCTCGACATGCATATCCACTTCATCAGCCCCCAGCAGATCGACGAGGCGCTGATGTCCGGGGTCACCACCATGCTCGGCGGCGGCACCGGCCCGGCGACCGGAACCAACGCCACCACCTGCACGCCGGGGCCGTTCCATATCGGCCGGATGGTCCAGGCAGCCGAAGGCTTCCCGATGAACCTCGCCTTCGCCGGCAAGGGCAACGCCTCGTTGCCCGGCGCGCTGGAGGAGCAGGTCAAGGCCGGCGCCGCGGCGCTGAAGCTGCACGAGGACTGGGGGACGACGCCGGGCGCGATCGACTGCTGCCTGTCGGTCGCCGACGACTTCGACGTCCAGGTGATGATTCACACCGACACGCTGAACGAATCCGGCTTCGTCGAGAACACCATCGCGGCGTTCAAGGACCGCACCATCCACGCCTTCCATACCGAGGGCGCGGGCGGTGGCCATGCGCCGGACATCATCAAGGTCTGCGGCAAGGAGAATGTCCTGCCGTCCTCGACCAACCCGACCCGGCCCTACACGGCGAACACGATCGACGAGCATCTCGATATGCTCATGGTCTGCCATCATCTCGATCCGTCGATCGCCGAGGACATCCTTCACGACATCGGCGCCTTCTCGATCATCGCCTCCGACAGCCAGGCCATGGGCCGCGTCGGCGAGGTGTTGATCCGCACCTGGCAGACGGC
The DNA here is from genome assembly GCF_020442045.1 of Bauldia sp. Taxonomy (GTDB): domain Bacteria; phylum Pseudomonadota; class Alphaproteobacteria; order Rhizobiales; family Kaistiaceae; genus Bauldia. Next base: position 42,417 of record NZ_JAGRLA010000024.1, read on the forward strand.
GCACAAGATGAAGGTGCAGCGCGGCGCCCTGCCGGAGGAAA